>JBPCLM010000041.1:0-15822 GCA_051003295.1 Tepidiformaceae bacterium
GCTCTGGGCGTGGTCTCCGGAGGTGCCCGGCGCCAATGGCCAGGGCCGCACGGAACCGGAGGTCCTCGAGGACCTCGCCGCCGCCATCGAACTCATGCTCGATTGCATGCGCGACGATGCGCTCAAGGACCTATCGCCAGATGCCCGGCAGGAGACGGTGACCGTCGGGTGAAACCGGCTTTCACCTCGCACTGCCGGTCTCCCCTCTCCCGCCGTGTCGGGAGAGGGGTCGGGGGTGAGGGCCACCCGCCGGCGGCTCAGCACTAAGCACCCGCCCGGATAGACTGGAGTCACATGCCCCGCGCAAGCCACGCCACCGCCGCTACCGCCGACCGCGCCTTCCTCGTCGCCGCTGACATGAAGGGCGCGCTGCTGCCCGCCGCTGAGTCGCTCGATGAGCTCGCCGAGCTGGCGCGCACCGCCGGCGCAGAGGTCGTTGGGCGCACCACGCAGCGCATGGCCCACCCCAACGTCACCACCTACATCGGCAAGGGCAAGGTCGATGAGGTCGTCGAAGCCAGCCGCGATCTCGATGCCAACGTCGTTATCTTCGATGACGAACTGGCGCCTTCGCAGCAGCGCAACCTCGAGAAGGCGCTCGACGTCAAGGTCATCGACCGTACGGCCCTCATCCTCGATATCTTCGCCACGCGCGCACACACCGCCGAAGGCCGGCTCCAGGTGTCCCTCGCGCAGATGCAGTACCTGCTCCCCCGACTCGCCGGCCAGTGGTCCCACCTCGAACGCATGGAGGGCGCGATCGGAACCCGCGGCCCCGGCGAAACGCAGATCGAGACCGACCGCCGCCTCATCCGCAGCCGCATCAGCCGCATCAAGCGCGAACTCGAAGACGTGCGCACCCGCCGCGCCCTCTATCGCCGCCAGCGCGAACGAGCGGGCGTCCCCGTGGTCGCGCTCGTCGGCTACACCAACGCGGGCAAGTCGACCCTTATGCGCGCTCTCTCCGGCGCCCATGTGCTGACCGAAGACAGGCTGTTCGCCACACTTGACCCCGTAACCCGCCGCCTGCGCTTGCCAACCGGCGAAACCGTGCTCCTCACCGATACCGTCGGCTTCATCCAGAAGCTCCCCACCGACCTCGTCGCCGCATTCCGCGCCACCCTGGAAGAGCTGCAGGAGGCGGACCTGCTGATCCACGTCATCGATATCGCCCACCCGAACGCCTCGGAGCAGGCCCAGTCCGTCGATTTCACGCTCGCGGACCTCGGCGTGGCCGAGAAGCCGGTGCTGCTCGCCCTGAACAAGGTGGACCTCCTGCGCGACCCCCAGGGCCGCCGCGTGCAGTCGCTGGACGGCGCGCATGCGCTCATCGCCGGGCCGAGCCTGCCTGCGCCCGGCGTGGTGCTCGTGTCCGCCACGAAGCGCTGGGGGCTCGATGCGCTGCTGGCGCGCATCGCCACCGGGCTCGATGGCGGCCTTTCGGCCACCACCGCGGCCGCCGTCGAGCTGCTGGCGCGGCCGCCCCGGCAGGCAGCCGGCTGATGGCCGCGGTTTCCTCTCGATTGAACGAGGACCCCTGAGCCGGTAGAACAGGTGCATGCCCGACGCACCGCCCGTCCCCTCGCCGCACCCCAGCGGCCCGCTCGCCGGCTACCGGGTGCTCGACTTCGCGAACGAGATGGGCCAGCTCTGCGGCCGCCTGCTCGCCGAACTCGGCGCCGACGTCATCAAGGTGGAGCCGCGCGATGGCGACCCCGCCCGCCAGCTCGGCCCCTTCTTCCGCGACCAGCCGGGGCCCGGCACCAGCCTCTGGTGGTGGGCCATGAACGCGGGCAAGCGCTCCGTTACCTGCGAGCTGCGGCTCGATGCCGGGCGCGCGCTCGCAGGCCGCCTGGCGCGGGCGGCCGACATGGTCATCGAGACCTTCCCGCCGGGCGAGGCCGAAACGCTCGACCTCGACTACGCCTCCCTGAGCGCCGCCCACCCGAGCCTGATCGTCGTCAGCATCAGTCCCTTCGGCCAGGACGGCCCGTACCGGGACATGCTGGCCACCGACAGCGTGGGCTCGGCGATGGGCGGCCACATGTACCTCAATGGCGACGATGAGCGCGGCCCGGTGCGCACACTCGCGCCGCAGGCGTACACCCAGGTGAGCGTGCAGGCTGCCGTCGGGGCAACAATCGCGCTCTATGCCCGCGGGATGAACGGCGGCGCCGGCCAGCACGTCGATGTCTCGATGCAGGAGGCGATGGCGAACGCCATGGACAACGCGCAACAGACGTGGGACATCAGCGGCCTGAACAACCGCGGGCCCGGCGAGCGGCGCATGATAGCGGGCGCGATGGGGCCGCGTTACCTGTACGAAGCCGTTGATGGCTGGGTCACCTGCCTGCAGGTGGGCGGTCTGCTCGGGCCGGGTGCGGGCGCGATCATCGACTGGCTCGCCGCATCGGGCGAAGCGGGCGGGCTCGACGATCCAGACTGGCGCGCCAGGCTCACCACCATGACCATCACCGCTGAGGAGCTGGCCCACGTCGAGGCCACGCTGGCGTCGTTCTGCCGCACGCGCGCCAAGGAAGCGCTGGTGGAGGAGGCGCAGCGGCGGGGTGCAGGCTGGGCCCCCGTCTTCTCCCCCCGGGAGGTGGTCGAAAGCAAGCAGCTCGCGGCGCGGGAGTACTGGGTCCGCGTCGCACACGACGACCTTGGGGAGTCGTTCATCTACCCCGGCGCGCCGTACCGGCTATCGGTCACGCCATCGTCACATCGCGGCCGGGCGCCGCACGTGGGCGAACACAACGGGGCCGTCTATGGCGAGCTGCTCGGAATCGAAGCGGCCGAGCTGCGCCGCCTACGCACGCGGATGGTCCTGTGACCGCGCCAGCGCCCGATGCCGCCTTTGCCGGGCTGCGCGTCGCGGACTTCGCCTGGGTGGGTGTGGGCCCGACGGTCTCGAAGTACCTGGCCGACCATGGTGCGGAGGTGATCCGCATCGAATCGGCAACGTACCCTGAGGCGCTGCGCCGCGTGGGCCCATGGGCTGGCAGGCCCGGCATCGACAATTCGGGGTACTACGCGAACTTCAACAGTTCGAAGCTGGGGTGCTCGCTGAACTTCAAGCACGCGCGCGGGCCGGAACTCCTGCGCCGGCTGGTCGCAACCTGCGACGTGGTGACCGAGTCGTTCACGCCCGGCACAATGGCCCGCTTCGGGATCGACTACGAATCCGTGCGGGCGCTGCGGCCGGATGTCGTCATGATTTCGATGCCCCTCTACGGGCAAACCGGGCCGTGGGCTGGCTACATGGGGTACGGCCACGTGCTGCAAGCGGCCTCCGGCTACAACCACCTGACGGGCTGGCCGGATGGAGCGCCCATCGGCACCGGCATCGCCTACACAGACTTCCTCGTGCCGCACTTCGCCGCGGTCGCCCTCGTGGCCGCCCTCGATTACCGGCGGCGGACGGGCCAGGGGCAGTACATCGACTTCAGCCAGCTCGAAGCCGCCGTCCACGGACTGGGGACGGCCGTGCTGGATTGGACGGCGAACGGCCACGAGCAGACGCGCATGGGCAATCGCGACCCGGATGCAGCGCCGCACGGCTGCTATCGCTGCCGCGACGGGCGCTACATCGTCCTCGGCTGCGCAAGCGAGCGGCAGTGGGAGGGGTTCAAGGCGGCTCTTGGCCGCCCCGACTGGTGCGACCTTGAGCGGATGCGGCGCAAGTGGCAACGGCTCAGCGAGCAGAAAGAGATCGACCGGCACATCCAGGCGTGGCTGGATACCTGGACGTACGACCCTGGGCGGCCGGAGGAAGGCCTGGAGGAGGGACCGGAGGGTCAGCCGCTGGAGCGCTTCACGGCCGAGGGAGCGGTCGCGCACTTTCAGCGCTTCGGGGTGCCATGCGGGTGGGTGAAGTCGCCGGAAGAGATGCACGAAGACCCCCAGCTTCGTCATCGCGGGCATTACTGGAAGCTGCCGCATCCGACGATGGGGGAGCGCACGTATGACGCGCCGGCCTTCCTGCTTTCGAAGACGCCAGCCAGGCTGACCAAAGCAGCACCGCTGCTGGGCGAGGACAATGAGTACGTTTGGAAGACGCTGGCCGGTCTCTCCGGCGAGGAGTACACGGAACTGCTCATCGACGGCGCGTTCGAGTAGCAAGAAGCCGGCAGCGCGATTCGGAAGGTTAGCGCGCGGTGGTGGGGCTGGCGGCGGGACTACCAGTGGCGGCCGTGGCGCCTGTTCCCGGGGTGCCTGCGGCCGGGCTGGCAGCGGGCGCAGCCGCGCCTTCTTTGACTTCGAGCGTGCCGGTCATCTGGTCTGGGTGGACGTCGCATTGGTAGAAGTAGTTGCCGGCGGCGGGAGTCTTGAAACTGAGGTTGGCGGTCTGGGCGCCGGGGAGAATCTCTCCTTTGGCGCCGGGCACCAGCGTCTGGCCGTCTTTCGCCGTGAGGAAGTGGACGTTGTGCAGGGCACGCCCCTTGTTTTCGAAGGAGACGACGATATCGCTGTTCGGGGCCGCGACGAGCGTCTTCTGGGGGAATCGGTTATCACGGGCGATCAGCGTGCAGGTTGCATCTCCGCAGTCGCTATCGCCGGCGGGCGCGGCCCCGTTCTCCCCGTCGCCCGCAGAGGCCGCGTTGTTTTCAAAGGCGGTGATGCCAGCGCCGACCATGAAGCCGCCGAGCACAAGCGAACCGAGGACGGTGAGGGCGGCCCCCATCCCGAAGCGAAACCCGACCTCCTTCGTATCGCGGACGACCTCCATGTCGAAAACCTGCGTGGAGCCGGCGAGGACGTCCTCGGGGTGCGCGTTCACGATGTCGAGCATCGTGCGGCGCGTCTCTTCGTAGGTGGCCAGCCCTTCGCGTCCCGACCATGTGGTTTCCACGAGCACCTGGGAGGGGCCCGCCTCAATCGGGGAGGCGATGATGCGCATGTCCTGGAACCCGTTGAGGTCGCGAAGGATGCTATCGGAGCGTTCTATCGAGTGGAGGACGCCCCCCTCGGCGCGGGCGGCGGTCAGGCGGCCTTCGGCGATGGCGAACGTCACGACCTGGGTGTAGCGCGCATCGCGCGGCTGCACGTGTTCACCGAGTTCGGCCTTGCGCTTCATGCGGCCGTCTTCGTATGCCCAGCCCGCTGTGGCGAGGAGGGTCACCACCAGGGCGGCCCCAAGGAGGGGGCCAGTGAAGCTGCCACTGCTATCGTTCGACCACCAGACGAGCGCGGCGCCGAGGAGCATCGCCGCCACGCCGGCTACCAGCGGCCAAACGCTGGGGTCGGGGAGGTGGACGGTGTGCTCGGCGTGGGCGCCGTGTTCGTCGCTCTGATGGTCCATGTGCGGCGGTTCTCCTGGTTCGCTGTAGCCGGCCTAGCCGACGATGTAAAGGATGGTGAAGAGCGCTATCCAGACGACATCGACGAAGTGCCAGTACATCGAACAGGCCTCGACGGCCTCATGGTGGTTCGCCGAGAATTGGCCGCCCATGGCGCGCGTGAGGCAGACCATCATGAAGATGGCGCCGCCCGCCACGTGGGCACCGTGAAAGCCTGTGAGGGTGTAGAAGGTGGTGCCGAAGATCGTGTCATCGGCGCGGAAGGGCAACTGCGAGTAGTCGTACATCTGGATAGCGAGGAAGACGAGACCGAGGACGAGGCTGATGAACAGCCCCCAGATCATGCCGCTGCGGTTGCCCTTCTGTATCTGGAAGACGGCCCACTGGATCGTGAAGGAGCTGGTGATGAGGAGCGCAGTGGCGATAGCGGCCAACTGCCACTCGAGTTCGAGCTCGACGCCGGCGCCAATTTCGCCTGCGGCCTTCAACTCTTCGAGCAGGGCCTCGGGCGGCCAGCCCGCCGAGTCGGCGCGCGCGATGAAGTAGGCCGCGAACAGCCCGCCGAAGAACATCACTTCCGAGGAGATGAAGAGGATGAACCCGAGCATCCCGTTGCTCAGGGGCTCTTTCCTCAGGACTGCGCCGTGTGCTGCCATCTTCTGCCCTTTCGCCCGTCAGTCCGGCTGCGCGCCGGATTTAGGATCGACGTGCTGCGTGTGCACGGTGCCGTGTCGCAGATCGAAGAGCGGCCGTTCGGAGTGGATTTCGGGGAGCTCATCGAAGTTGTGCGGCGGCGGGGGCGAAGTGGTCGCCCACTCAAGGGTGTTGCCCTCCCACGGGTCGTTCGGCTGGTCCTTGGGACGCAGGAAGGCGGCGACGACCGCGACCAGGAAGGGGAGCATCGAGGTGGCAATGATGAAGGCGCCGGCGGTGGAGATGGAGTTGAGGAGTTCCCAGTCTTGGTTGTTGTAGGTGGCGATGCGGCGGGGCATGCCTTCGAGGCCGAGCAGGTGCATCGGGAAGAAGGTGAGGTTGAAGCCGATGAACATAAGCGCGAAATGCGTGCGCCCGAGCTTTTCGTTGAGCTTGCGCCCCCAGATTTTGGGGAACCAGTAGTAGAGGCCCGCGAATACGGCGAAGACGCTGCCACCGAAGAGCACGTAGTGGAGGTGGGCGACGACGAAGTAGGTATCGTGCAATGCGAAATCGACGGGGACGGCTGCGCTGAAGGTGCCGTTGATGCCGCCGATCAGGAACATGCTGACGAAGCCCAGGGCCATGAGCATCGGGGTATCGAAGCTGATGGAGCCCTTCCACAGGGTCGCAAGCCAGTTGAACATCTTGACACCGGTGGGGACACCGATCATGAAGGTCATGAACCCGAAGAACGGCTTGAGCACGGCGCCGGTGGTGAACATGTGGTGCGCCCAGACGCTGAAGCCGAGCGCCCCGATGCCGAGCGTGGCGAACACGAAGGCTCTGTAGCCGAACAGCGGCTTGCGCGAGAAGACGGGCAGGACTTCGGAGATGATGCCCATGCCCGGCAGGATCGTGATGTAGACGGCCGGGTGGGAGTAGAACCAGAAGACGTTCTGCCAGAGGACGGCGTTGCCGCCGCCATTGGGATCGAAGAACGAGCCCCCGTAGTTGCGGTCGATGAAAAGCATGGCCAGCGCGGAGGCGAGGACCGGGGTAGCCAGCAGCTGGAGGATGGATGTGGTCAGCACCGTCCAGCAGAAGATGGGCATGCGGAAGAGGGTCATGCCGGGCGCGCGCATGCGGAAGATGGTGACGAGGAAGTTCGCGGCGCCGATGGTGGAAGAGATGCCGAGCATGAGGACAGCGATGATCCAGAGGTCCATGCCGGTGCCGAGAGTGCGCGCGAGAGGGCTGTAGGCAGTCCAGCCGGCCTGGGCGGCGCCGCCATCGACGAGGAAGCCGGAGAACATGAGCACCCCGGCGGGCGGGAGCAGCCAGAAGGAGAGGGCGTTGACACGCGGGAAGGCCATGTCGGCGGCGCCAAGCTGCAAGGGGACGATGTAGTTCGCGAAGCCGGCCCAGACAGGGATTATGAACAGGAAGATCATCGCGGAGGCGTGCATCGTGAAAATCTGGTTGTAGGTGTTGTTGCCGACGAAACTGTTATCGGCGACGGCAAGCTGGGTGCGGACGAGGAGTGCGAGGATGCCACCGACTCCGAAGAAGAAGAGGGTGGCGTAGAGGTAGAGGATGCCCAGGCGCTTGTGATCGACGGTTGTCAACCATTCGAGGATGGCCGGGCGCTGGTAACCGGCGGGCCTTGGTACCGCGATGCTTGCCATGTCCGTCCCTCCGGGCCGCTAGAGGCCCGCCTCCGGGTGATTCGTTTCGGAAAGCTGGTGTGCGTGGTTCATCGGCCGCCCACCGCTGCCGCGGCGGCGGCGGGCCTTTTCGGCTGGCCGGCGACCCAGCGGTCGAACGCTTCCCGGGTCATCACTTCCACGCGGAAGCGCATGAAGGCGTGGTTCAGGCCGCAGAGTTCGGCGCACTGCCCTTCGAACGTGCCGGTCTCGCGCGCCGTGACCATGAACTTGTTATCTCTGCCCGGGATCACGTCGAGCTTGTAGAGGAAATCACGCACGTAGAAAGAATGGATAACATCGTCGGAAGCGAGGCGGAATTCGACCGGTTCGTTGACGGGTATGTACAGCGTGGGTTCGTTCTCTTCTCCGGCGAGCCCGATGATGACGACTGTGTCCTTCGAATTCTCATCGGAATTGGCGCCAAGGTCGTTCAAGTTGTAGGTGAACTGCCACGAGAACTGGAATCCTTGCACCTCTATGGTCAGCGCCTCTTCGTCGGCGGTATCTTCGACATCGATGAGGGTGATGAAGGAGAAGACGAAGAGAATGAGGACGATGACGATAGGGATGGCCGTCCAGATGATTTCGAGAAGGTTGTTGCCGTGTGTCTGAGGGGGCAATTCGTCGTTGCGCCTGCGGAAGCGGAAGAGCATGAAGACGAGGGCTGCTTCCACAGCGAAAAAGACGAGTAGCGCGAGAATCAGCACGATGATGTAAAGCTCGTGCATTTCGCGCGCTTCATCGGTGATGCCGGGGGCCTGGCCGGACTGGGCGAGTGCCACATCGATGGAGAGAAACGCCAGGAGGGACGCCGAGACTAGCGCCAGCGCCTTGCGGACAGGCCAGTGCCTGGCAAGCATGTGCATCTCCCGGAATTCCTCCCACTCAAGCGTCACGGGAAGGGCATCTCGACCGTGCCCGAAGGCCGCATCGCCGGTTGTGAACGGCGTCGCAATCGCATTTATATCGCCGGGCCGGATGGGCGTCAAGGAAGCCGCAGGTTCGGAAAGGCCTGGCAGCCGGGTTCGTTCGTCCGCCTTCAGGGCCTGTGCGACACTGGCGCGGTGGCTGACGCTCGAACGCATGCTCGGGTAGTGGGCGGGCCTGGTGGGCTGGCGCTCGTGGCCGCGCTCGCGGCATTGGCGGCCCTCGTGCCGGGGATGGCGCTCGCGCACGGCGGCGCGGAGCCGCGCCCCGGCCCCGCCACGCTCGTAACCGGCTGGGAATTTGACCCGCTCTTCCTGGGTGCGGTGGCGGCGACGACCTGGGCATACGTCGCGGGGGTCCGCTCGATCGGCCGGGCGCACCCTGCCTCGCCGTTTCCTCGCAGGCGGGTGGCGTTCTTCCTGGGGGGAATGGGGGCGCTCGTCGTGGCGATCGCTTCGCCGCTGGCCGCCTACGACACGACGCTGTTCTCGGCGCATATGGTGCAACACCTGCTCATCGCGATGGTGGCGGCGCCGCTGCTGTTGCTGGGGATGCCCATCACGCTGGCGCTGAGGGCCGCTTCGGCTCGTGTGCGCCGGGGGCTGTTGTTACCGGTGTTGCACAGCCGGGCGGTGAAGATGCTTGCCTTCCCGGTGGTGGCGTGGGTGATTTTCGTGTTGACGATGTGGGTGACGCACTTCTCTCCGCTGTTCAACGAGGCACTGGAGGACGGCTGGCTGCACCGGCTCGAGCACAGCTGGTACCTGGCGGCGGGCTTGCTGTTCTGGTGGCCGGCGATCACCGCCGATCCAGGCCCCTGGCGCATGAACCACCCTGTCCGCCTCCTCTACCTGTTCCTGCAGATGCCACAGAATTCGTTCCTGGGGACGGCCATCTACAGCTCGGACGACGTCCTCTACCGGCACTACGAGATGTTGACGCGGGCATGGGGGCCCTCTGCGCTCTCGGATCAGCAGCTGGCGGGCGTGATCATGTGGGTGGGCGGCGACCTGATCTTCCTCATCGCGTTGGCACTGGTGGCGTATGGATGGGTGCAGCACGAAGAGCGGCGCACGCGCGTCGATGATAGGGCGCGCGCTCGCGTGACCGCGGGCAGACTCGCGGGGGATTCGGCCGGGCGTGGTGAGGGCGCGAGCTAGAGCATCACGGTGTCGGCGCCCATGGCGATGAAGAGCAGTGCCAGGTAGAGCAGCGAGTACTTGTAGAGCGTCATCGGGGAGGTGATATCCGGCTGCTGCCAGAGTCGCAGGGCCAGCCAGGCGAACCCGCCGCCGAGCACGAGCGCACTTCCGAGGTAGACCCACCGCAACTCTGCGGTCGGCGCGAGGGTGAGCGTGACGAGTACCAGCAGCACGGAGTAGCGGAAGATCTGTAGCCGCGTCAGCGCAGGGCCGGCGGTAACGGGCAGCATGGGCACGGCGGCGTGCGCGTAGTCATCCTTGAGGCGGAGGGAGAGGGCCCAGAAGTGCGGCGGCGTCCAGAAGAAGATGATGGCGAACATAACGACGGGCGCGAGGGAGATGTCGCCCGTGACGGCGGCCCAGCCGACCATGGGCGGGAAGGCGCCGGCGGCGCCTCCGATAACGATGTTCTGAGGCGTTCGGCGCTTGAGCCAGATTGTGTAGACGAAGACGTAGAACAGGAGCGCGAGGAACGCCAGGGCGGCAGCCATGAACGTCGTTGTGGCCCACAAGAAGACGAAGGCACCAATCCCAAGCGCGGCGCCGAAGAGCAGGCCATGCGCGGGTTCGATCGCGCCTGTAACGAGCGGGCGGTTCTGCGTGCGGCGCATGATGCTGTCTATGTCGCGGTCGTACCAGCAGTTGATGGCGTTGGCGCCGCCGGCGGAGAGGGCGCCGCCGATGAGCGTGGCCAGCACGAGCCAGCCGGAGGGCCAGCCACCGTGGGCCACAATCATGGCGGGGACGGTGGTGATGAGCAGCAGAGCGATGATGCGCGGCTTCGTCAGCGAGACATAATTTCGGATGGTGCCTGCGAATTGGGGGCGGACGATGGCGACCGCTTCGGCGCTCAAGCAGGTACCCTTGAGGACGCGACTGGGGCGGCGGATCGGACGCTGGCGGGAGCCCAGAAAGCGAGCGCCGCAGCAGTGCTGAGGAGGGTCCAGATGAGCGAGGCGATGACCGTGTGCGAGATCGCCAGGGGTTCGGGGAATTCGTAGAGCACGTTCAACGCGCCCACCGCGACCTGGAGAACGTAGAGAGCGGCGAGCGCAAGGGCCACGCTCGTCGCCCATGGGAGGGCACGACGATGGCGCCACGCGAACAGGACGAGCGGCACCATCAGGAACGAGAGCGCGCCGGCGAGGTAGCGGTGGGCCATGTGCGTGATCTGCTGGTCGTCGCTGCCGGGGAGGAGCGAGCCGTTGCAGGCGGGCCAGCTGGTGCAGGCGGTGCTGGCGCCGCTTTCGGTCATGTATCCACCAACCCACATAACGAGTGCGAGCCAGGCCGCCGTCGCGAGGACGAGCAGGCCCAGCCGGCGGGGAGGGGCGGCAGCGGGCAGGACGCCGAGGAGCCGCTTCCTGTGGGCGGGGTCATCCAGGTACATGCCCGCGGCGACGACCACCTGGAAGCTGAGCACGGCCATGGCGGTGAGCAGGTGGGTGGCGACGATTTCCGGCGGCAGCGCTCGCTTTACAGTGACGGCGCCGAGCAGCCCCTGGAACCCAACGAGGGGCACCGTGGCGAGGGCGGTCCAGACAACGACGGGCGCATGCCTGTAGTGCTTCCACGCCAGCACTGCGACAGCAACGACGAGCAGGCCGACGACGGTTGCAGCGAGGCGGTGCGACATTTCGATTAACGGGTGTTTCTCGGCGGGCGGGACGACCCCGCCGTCACATGTCGGCCAATCGGGGCAGCCGAGGCCAGAGCCGGTGGCGCGGACGAGCACGCCAATCGCCACCAGGACGAGCGTGGCGAAGACCGTGAAGACGGCAAGACGCCGGGCGGTTGTCATCGTCTGCGTGGACAGCCTTTCCGTGGCGGAGGCCGAAGCGCCGGGATGGGACACCAAATAGGGTTCGGCGCCGCAGGCTCAGGCTCCCGCGGCCATCACGTGTGCGCCGGTCAGGGTGCCATATCACCGGGCCTTGCGCCACAGCGCCCGGCGGCGAAGGCAGCCACTTGCCCGCGGAGTAAGGGCGTGCGCTAGAAGCCCTGGCTGCCATCGAGCCAGAAGGCAGCCACTTGCCCGCGGAGTAAGGGCGTGCGCTAGAAGCCCTGGCTGCCATCGAGCCAGCGGAGCCCATCGACGAGTACGCCCATGACGCCCATTTCCCAGTGGAGATGCGCGCCTGTGGAGAGGCCGGTGGAGCCGACGTAGCCGAGGACCTGTCCATTGCTGACGACATCGCCCGTGGACACGGCGCGGTCGACCATGTGCCCGTAGAGGGAGAGGACGCCGGAGCCGTGATCGACCATGACGACGTTGCCACGGATTCGGTAGAGGCCGCTGAGGACGACGACGCCGGCGTTGGTGGCGTAGATGTTCGAGCCCGCGTTCGCGCCGAAGTCGGTGCCGCCATGGTGGCCGCCGACCGGGCCACCGTCGAAGGAGCGTTGCGTCCCGAAAAGGCCCGTGACGTTGAGCGGCAGGTCGAGTGGGGCGGCCCAGCCGGGGGTCCAGCGTCTCTCCGTGCGGCGGGCGTAGAGCCGGGGCAGGAGCGGCTCCTCGCTGGGCGGTGGAGGTGGTGGCGGCGGAGCGTCCGGGTCCGGGGGCGGGGGTGGCGGGATGATGATGTACTCAACATCCCAATCAGTGCGGACGACGCGCACAGGGCGGGAGAGCACCCGGGGCTGACCCTGAAGGTCGGTGAACTCGGCGGTGAGGAGCGTTGAGCCGGGGGAATCGCCGACACCCACCCCGGAGAGGCCATCGATCTGTTCGCCGGTGGGGACGAGTTCGATTTCGCGGCCGAGGAAAGTGGCGCGACCGGCGAGGGCGGAGGTGACGGTGACGAGCAGTGCCCCGCCCTGCTGGACGGTGCCGGTGGATGCCAGGAGCTGAGGCGGCGGGCCGTCGCGCGCGACCCCGGAGAGGGCGAGGCGCGTGGGGACAGCCTGCGGTTCGACCGCGGAGACAACAGCGGGCGCCGGCAGGACGCGGCGGCCCTCGCCGCGGGGCGCCAGCAACAGCAGTGGCGAGCCCGCGAGCAAACCGGCGGCACCGGCGATGAAGGCCCGGCGCTTCAGGGGCTTGCCGCCCGGCGCGGCCGTCATTGGCTGTAGGGGCGCGAAAGCTCGCGCCGGGCGGTGTCGCGGGCGGAATCGACCACGGCGAGGACCTTGGCCGGCTCGGGGATCCCGGCGAGGACGAAGTTGGGGACCTCGCCGGCGGTCTGGCAGCGCACGTCGCCAAAATCGAAGGCCGTCTGCAGCACGCCCTCGCGGTCCACGGCGATGTCCTCGACATCGATGAGGTCGGCGCTGGCCATGCGGTGATGGAACCAGTGGCGCTTGAGGGAATCGACGATGCGCTGGTTGGTCACCGCCCAGACATCGTTGTTGTAGCGGTACCAAGTGAAGTACCCGCGGATGAGCCAGAACAGCCCCCAAACGGCGCTGGAGATGCCTGTGATGAGCCCGGCGGCGCCATCCAGGCCCGTGGTGGCGGCGACCAGCCAGAACAGCGCGGCGATCGGCAGCAGGCCGGCGAGGGCGATGAAGATCAGGCGCGGGTAGAGGTGCATCCAGTGGCGGCGGCAGAAGAGCAGCACGCTCTCCTCTTCCTGCAGGACGAAGGGCAGCTTCATCGCGGCTCTCGCTGCCGGGCGGCGTGGGCATTTTCGAAGAAGGGCGAGAGCGTCGTGAGATCAACTCCTTCGTGGACGGGGACGCTCATGAAGCGGCCGAAAGTCTGGCCGGGGCGGTGCGACCAGGGCGCGGCGCTGAACTGGTTGCGGAGAGCATGTTCGTCGCCGTAGGCGGGCTTCAGCACGAATTCATCGCCCATGACGATGACGAACATCTTGCCATCGACGAGATAGCAGTGGGCGCCGAACATAGCGCGGCCGGAAACGCCGTCGAGGGGCATGAGAAGAGGGTCGAGCGCGTCGCGTAGCTGCTTCGAGTAGGCCATGGTGGTGCCCGCCTCAGCGGGTGATCGCGCCCTCGGAAGCGCTGGAGACGCCGCGTGCGTACTTGGCGAAGACGCCGCGGGTGTAGTGGGGGGCCGGGGCTTTCCAGCCGGCGCGCCGTCTCTCGAGTTCCGCTTCGCCAACCTCAAGGTCGAGCCTGCGGGCGGCGATGCCGAAGACGATGGTGTCGCCTTCGCGGACGAAGGCGATTGGGCCTCCGGCGGCCGCTTCGGGGGCGACATGGCCCGCCATAAGGCCGCGCGTGGCGCCGCTGAAGCGGCCATCCGTGACCAGGGCGACGGTTTCCCCGAGGCCCGCGCCGACGAGTGCAGCGGTGACGCCGAGCATTTCGCGCATGCCGGGGCCGCCCCGTGGGCCCTCGTTGCGAATGACGACGACGTCACCGGGCTGGATCTGGCGGGCGGAGACGGCCGCGAAGGCATCCTCTTCGCGTTCGAAGACGCGCGCGGGGCCGCGATGGGAGAGGCGTTCGTGGCCGGCGACTTTGACCACGCAGCCGTCGGGGGCGAGGCTGCCGCGGAGGATGACGAGGCCGCCGGTGGCCTTGAGCGGCCTGTCTACGGACACGATGACGTCCTGGCCTGGGGTCTCCACGGCGGCGGCCGCCTCTTCGGCCAGGGTGCGGCCCGTGACGGTCAGGCAATCGGGGTGGAGTTTCCCGGCTTCGATGAGCTTCTTCGCGAGGAGCGGCGTCCCGCCCGCCCGGTCCAGGTCAAGGGCGACATAACGGCCGCCTGGGCGCAGGTCACCGATGAGGGGCGTACGGTCGCTGATACGGTCGAAGTCGTCGATGGCGAGGTCGATGCCGGCCTCGCTGGCGAGGGCGAGCAGGTGCAGGACGACGTTCGTCGAACCGCCCGTCGCAGCAGCGGAGGCGATGCCATTTTCGAAGGCTTCGCGGGTGAGGAGCTCGCGTGGCGTCAACCCGCGGTTGAGCACATCCATGATGAGCTCGCCCGTGCGGTAGGCGACGGCGTCCTTGCGGGGGTCGACGGCACCGACGGTGCCGGTGCCCATGGCGGCGAGACCGAGGAATTCGACGACCATGGCCATGGTGTTGGCGGTGAATTGCGCGCCACAAGCCCCGGCACCGGGGCAGGCCGCGTCTTCGATTGCTTCCAGCTCGGCATCGGTTAGCTTGCCAGCTGAGTGTTCGCCGACGGCTTCGAAGACATCCTGGATGGTGACATCGCGGCCCTTGTAGACGCCGGGCGCGATGGAGCCGCCGTAAAGGAGCAGCGAGGGGATGTTGAGGCGGGTGATGGCCATGGCGCCGGCGGGGATGGTCTTGTCGCAGCCCACGATGACGACGGCGGCATCGAAGGAGTAGCAGACGCCCGCGAGCTCGATGGAATCGGCGATCAGTTCGCGGCTGATGAGAGAGGCCTTCATGCCTTCAGTGCCCATGGAGATGCCATCGCTGATGGAGATGGTGTTGACTTCGAGCGGGGTGCCGCCGGCGGCGCGCACGCCCGCCATGACGTGCTGGGCGAGCACGCGCTGGTTCAAGTTGCAAGGCATGGTGCCGATCCAGCTATGGGCGACCATGACGAGCGGCTTGCGCAGGTCGCCAGAGGTGAGGCCCACCGATTTCAGGTAGGAGCGGGCAGGAGCGCGGCCGGGGCCATCGACCATAACGCGGCTGCGTCGGCGGGGGTCGTTGGGCATACGAAGCTCCGAACCGATGTGGGGATGGGTGGCCAGCGTACTCCCTGCTGCGCTCACGTTCGAATGGTTTGTACTGGTTGTGCGCCGAGGATGCCGCGAAGCCCGGCACAGGGCCGGGCTTCGCGCTTGGTGCTGGTGGAGACGCGGGAGAGTTGAACCCCCGGTCCAGAAAGGTTAAGCGTCAGGTTTTCCTACAGGCTTTCCCACCGATTTGGGTCTTACCGCCGCGCTACAGTGGTGGTCCCCATGCGCAACGGCCAGCCGATGGTCTTTCGCTGGGACTATCGGCGTCCTCCAGCGGCATCCCGGCATTGCAGCGCCCTTTCGCAGGCCCACCGGGCCGAGGCTTGCGAAGGACGTCGCCGCTAATTAGGCGGCGAGAGCGAGTTGACGATTGCCAACTATTTTTTGGTCGCCTGATTAACGAGGGTGACAACCAACC
>JBPCLM010000042.1:0-7577 GCA_051003295.1 Tepidiformaceae bacterium
GCACTAAGCACTAAGCACTAAGCACTAAGCACTAAGCACTAAGCACTAAGCACTAAGCACTAAGCACTAAGCACTAAGCACTAAGCACTAAGCACTAAGCACTAAGCACTTCGTCCTCCTCCAGCGCGTCCTCGCCGAAATTCTTCCAGAACAGCCAGAACCCGCTGATCGCGAGCGCCCCGATTGCCGGGCCCGCGATGTACACCCAGAAGTCGTCCCACTGGTTCTCCACGAGCGCCGGGCCGAACGACCGTGCCGGGTTCACCGATGCCCCCGTGAAGGGGATGCCGACGAAGTGGATGAGCATGACTGCCAGGCCGATCGCGATCGGCGCGTTCAGCCCCCAGCCCTTCTTGCTCACGGCCACGTTGAACACAACTACCACCAGGAACGCCGTCATCAGCGCTTCGAGCAGCAATGCTTCACCGCCCGCGATACCCAGCCCCAACCCGTGCGCGCCCAGGTGCGTCTGGTCCTCGATCCCGTCAGGTATCGCCAGTTTCAGCGCCAGCGAACCAAGAGCCGCGCCGGCCAGCTGCGCCACGATGTAGGCCACGCCCAGCACCGGCGTGATGTTCCGCGTCACCATCATCGCCAGCGTCACCGCGGGGTTGATGTGCCCCCCGCTCAGGTTCGCCGTCCACGCCACCGCCGTGAGGATCCCCAGGCCGTGCGCGATCGCGATCGCCGTAATCAGCGCCGAGCCCTCCTCGGCGACGGCGAATGCCGCCACCACCGCCCCCGTGCCCAGCAGCACGAAGAACATCGTGCCCAGGAACTCCGCAGCGATCGCCCGCTGGTCGTTACGTGTGAAGTTGGTCATGTCTGCTCCCCTCGTTCCGCCGTCCAGCGAAATCTAGAAGCGAAATGATAAGAATGTCAAGCGCATTAGCCATTTCCGAGCAGCCGCCAGCTCCAGGCCCCGGCCGTGGAACTCCCCTGCGTGGGGTCACCGAAGCCGCCCGTGCCAGCCCTCCCTATCGAACTACTGCCGGGATCTGCTGGCCTCGGGCCTCGCCCCTTGACGCCCCGCACGACAGGTGTCTCACTTTCCCCATGTCCCCGCTCCCCATGCAGAAGTGCCCGCGCTGCGGCGAATCCATCCCCAACATCAAGGGATCGCGTCTCGCCGTCTGCGCCCGCTGCGGCTACAAGGACGACTGTTGCTAGCCGCCCTCGCCCCGCGCCCCCTGCAAAACCGCGTCACCCCCTTCGGCGAAATCGTGGCCGCCGCCGCGCGCGGCACGATGATGGGCAACCGCGGCGGCTGCATGCACGACGACAGGCAACGCCTCCGCCGCCGCCAGTGGGTCAACGCCCGCTGGATAACCTGCGTGCTCGAATTCCGCGGCCGCCACCGCGAAGTCATGCAGCCCCGCCGCTACACGGAACTCTTCTTCCTCGATGAGGCGACCTCCTTCGCCGCCGGACACCGCCCTTGCGCCGAATGCCGCCGCGGCGACTTCGACCGCTTTCGCGAGGCCTGGCTGGTCGGCAACCCATCCGCCGGTGTGCGCTCCGGCGAAAGCATCGACCGGCTCGACGCCGTGCTGCACGCCGAACGCGTGGGCGTGTCGTCCCCTGGACGGTGGCAGTCCGCCCTGGCCGCGCTCCCGCCCGGCGTCATGGTGACACTCCCCCAAGCCCCCGCCGAGACGTTGCTCTGGTGGCGTGGCCGGCTTCTACCGTGGTCCCATGACGGCTACGGCACCCCCACCCGGGCCGTACTGCCCGCGACCGTGCGCGTGCTCACGCCACCATCGACCGGGCGCGCCTTCGCGGCGGGTTACGTGCCCGCTGTTCATCGCAGCGCCGGGGCCTGACACCCACCCCCGCCGACTGATCTTCCCCTCTCCTGCCGGTCGGGAGAGGGGGCCGGGGGGTGAGGCCGCGCGCTTGACCCACGCAGTTACTGTTCGGCGCGCTCCAGGAATCCCGCATCGATGTAGCCGAAGACCCCCGAGGGCGTGATTACGCCCAGCCACGACGTGTCGTTCACCTGGTGCTCGCCCGCACCGTGACGGACGAGCACGCGATCGTGGAGGCAATCGCGCTGGCGGTTTGGACCTCCCCCCGGGACGTCGTAGATGGGCACGCATTCGCTTCCGGCGGTGCTCACGCGCGCGAACGGCCCGCGCGCCACGCCCACCACTACGTAGCGTCCGAAACCGGCGTCGCCGAACGGCTGCATGATGGGGTACACGATCCCCTTCGCGAGGTCGATGACAGCGGGCACCAGGTTACGGGCGTCCGGGGCACGGCCGGCTGTCGATGGGAGAGGCGCGCGTCCGATGGCGAGGCCGGGCGCGTACACGGCAACGATCGGCCCCGCCGCGTTCGTAAAGCCAGCGACGAGGGCGCCATCGCGGTCGACGGTCGCGAGCCAGGAGTACGGGATAGTCGCCTGGGGCAGGAGCGCGGTCAGTTCGAGCAAAAGGCGGTCGCCGTGGGGGTAGGGGTGGAGGTTTGTGATCAAGGCGCCGCGGGCGATCGGCGCATCGAGCACCGTCGTGCCATCGCTCCTGACCAGGGTGCTCGCGGGGCCGCGGTAGGTTACCTGGCCGCCGAGTGGATAGGGCAACGGCTGGCCGCTCGGCACCGGCGAGGCGTAGGGCTCGTCCGAGGGCAGCCGCCGGTAGACGCCCCAGCCCACCCCGTTGCCCTCCCACGCGAGCACGTCGTCTCCGATGATGGCGACCGCGTGCTGTTCGCCCTCCAGCAGCGCTAGCCGGTCCCAGCGGACGCCGCCATCCAGCGAGCGCCACACGATGCTCTCGCGTGTCCCCGGCCGGTACTCCGTGAGTGCGATGCGCGCCCCCCTCGGGTCCACGCGCACCGAGAGCAGGCGCGATCCCACCTCGACCTCGAAGAGCACGTCGCGCTCGATCTCGCCGCCCGGGCCACGATAGATTCGGGTGACGCGGCCTTCGCCAACACAGCCGTCGCAGCCCTCCTTCAGGAGCAACGCGATATCGCCCGGAAAGCCGATGCCCACCGCGTCGAATTGGAGCAGGCGGAACTGCACGCCCGCCGTCACCGCTGCCACGAGCGGCGGGTTTGGGATGTCGGCGGTAGCAGCGGGGGCCTTCGAAGCGGTGCGTTCGCCGCCCCGACCCCTGAATTCGACGAGCGCCCACGCGGCGCTCACCGCCAGCACTGCCACCACCGCGAGGCCAACCAGAGGAGACAGAGAGCGCGCCCGCGCTGCCCCTCTGGGTGCAGCACCAGGCGGAACGGGCAGCGCCTGGCCGCTGCCGGCGGCCGCGGTGGCGGGCTCCCACGTGCGCAGCGCAACGCGCTCGTCCGCTCCCGCTTTCGCGAGCAGGCTCGCCACGCGCGCCTTCACATCGGCAATCGAGCAGCCGATGCGCACCGCGATTTCCGCATCCATGGCGCCCGCGCGGATGAACCCGAGCACCATCTCCTCGGTCGGCGTGAGGGCAGCCGCGGGGGTGCGCTCCATAGCCTTACGCAGAGTGTAGCGCGCGGCGCTGTACCCGGGCCGCCGGGGCGGCCGGTCAGTTGCCGCGGTCGCCCGGCGCGAGGCTGCGCGCCGTGCCCGCCTCGGCGTCGAACTCCTCCCGAGCGTACCGGAACTGGTCGTCCCCGGTGAGGATGAGGATGTAGGCCGGCTCCCCGATGCCGCGTCCGTGGCCGTGCGCGTGGATATCGCGCGGCGGCACCAGCGTGACGTGCTCACCGGGCGCGATGTGGCGCTCTTCGGTCATCTCGATGCGGGCGCGCGATGCTTCGTTCCCGGCGCGGCTCGCAACCTCGTACCGCCGGTGCGTCTCCGTGCCCGTGACGGGCGTGATCACCACCCACACCGAGTGCGAGTGGATGGCGCCGATAAGCCCTTCCGGCCGGTGCACGAGGAGGAGGCGGGGGCCGCGTTCCGGCGCGTGCAGCGGGATGCCCGCGAAGCGGTCCGTGGGCAGCCCCGCCATGTGGTGCGCGAAGTAATCCTCGTCCCGCGCGAGCTCCGCGAGCAGCCCCGCGATCTCGGGCAGGTGCGGGCTATCCTCCGCCGAGCCCGCCAGCGGCGCCAGTTCCTGGAAGAAGGTCCGGAGGGGAGAATCGAGGGTTTCGAGCGATGTCATGCGGCCTCCTCGCCGTCCATGCTACGCCTCCTGGCGTCCGTCCCCAACCTGCGCGGCCCTCGCCTCCGCCGGTGACGCCCGCCGGGCGGAGCTGTGCGCGCGAGGGTATAGAATCAGCCGGCCATGAACGGCGGCCTCTTTCGCATCTTCCACACCAAGGTCACCACCTTCGACCGTTGCCGTAAGCGCTACTGGTTTCGCTACGTCAGCGGCTTGCCGTGGCCCGAGCAAATCCCCAGCGATGGCGGCATCATCGGCACGGGCGTGCATCGTGCCATGAAGCGGCTCTGCGATACCGGCCACGCCGCCGACGGCAGCCAGGAACTCGATGCCTACCTGCGCATGCCAGCCCATGAATCCGTCGGCCCCGGCACCGATCGCAATAAGCTCGCTTTCGAACTCTTCGAACGGGGCTCCGCTGCCCACGCCTCGATCGCCGCCGACGAGAGCACGGCCGAAGTGCGCGCGGTACTGCCCCGCTGGCACTGCGGCGTGCAGATAGAAGCGAGCATCGACCGCGCCGACCGCCTGGCGCCCGACCGCTGGCAGGTCATCGACTGGAAGACCGGCCTCATGGACAACGACGTGGAGACCGACGCCCAGCTCGATATCGGCCACGTCGCCCTGCGCACCGTGCGCGCGCTGCCAGCCGCGGCCACTGTGCGCGCCATCGCCTGGAATCTGCGCACCGGGCGGCAGCGCGTGCGCGAACTGCTGCGCGACGATGCGGCGAACACCGTCGGCTACCTGGAGCGGCTGGCCGTGAAGATACGTGAGACCACCGAGTTCCCTGCCACCCCCAGCGGACTCTGCAGCTACTGCGAATGGCGCCCCCAGTGCCCCGAAGCGGCCCCGCTGGCCCCCGGCGCCGCCGCCTGGCTGGACGAGGACCCCGGCGGGGCCGTGGGCGAAGCCGCAGAGACTCCCTGAAGAAAGACGCCTCTTACCGCCCTCAAGCGGCGCCGGTGGTACGGTATCGCGGGCGAATGGGCACTCCCGGCACGCCAAGACTCGGCCCCGCGCAGCAACGATGAGCGAACCCCTCCCCGATGAACGCCCCCAGCGCAGGCGCGAATATTCCGGCGCCGGCTCAACGCTCGGTGTCGCCGCGCTCATCGTCATCGCTGTCGGCGTCGCCATCTGGTGGTTCGAAGTGCGCGGCGGCGATACGCCCGCGGGCATCGATGATGGGACCGGCGTGATCGCCCTCGATGACACGCTCAACCCCACGGGCAGGGCGCCCGCTGCCCAGCCCGGGCGCGCCGCCCCCAACTTCCTGCTGCGCACTCCCGAAGGCGAACCCTTGCGCCTCGATGCTTTCCGCGGCTCCTACGTGCTCCTCAACTTCTGGGCGTCCTGGTGCAACCCCTGCCGCGGCGAAACGCCCGAGTTGCAGGCCCTCGCGGAAGCAGCCGCCACGTCTGCCGGCGCGAAGCTCGTCGTCGCAGGCGTCAACCAGCAAGAGACCGCCGGCGCCGCGCGCGCGTTCGCCGACCAGTTCGGCGTCACCTACCCCATCGTCCTGGACCGTTCGGGCAGCGTCTCAGAGGCGTACCGCGTCGGCACCGGCCTTCCCGTCAGCTTCCTCCTCAGCCCCGATGGCGTCGTCCTGAAGGTGTATCCGGGCCGCGTGACCGGCCAGCAACTGCAACAATTGCGCGCCGAGTACTTGCCGTGAGCCGGCCATGAGCGCCCGCACCGCCGCCACCAGCAGCGCGCCCGCCCAGGGCGGCTTCGACCCCTTGCGGCTGGCCTGGAACCTGCTCACCAACGTCAAGTTCGCACTCCTGCTGGTCGGCACGGCCCTGGCGCTTTCGATGGTGGGCGTCGTCATCCCCCAGCTGCCGGGCCCCATGCGCCAGAACGCCGCCGCCCGCTCCGCCTGGCTCGAACTGCGGCGCGAAGACTACGGCGCGTTCACCGGCCCTATGGAGCGCCTCGGGCTCTTCGATGTCTTCCGCAGCGCCTGGTTCAACGGGCTCTGGGTGCTCATCATCGTCGCTGTCACCGTTTGCGCCGTCAGTCGCTTTTTGCCCACCGCGCGCAGCGTGCACCGCCCCCCGCGCGCCGTCCCGGAGCGCTACTTCGAAACCGCCCACCACCGCGCCAGCTTCAGCCACGCCGGCGGCGCCGAAGCGCTCGAGCGTGCCCTCCGGCGGCGGCGCTACCGCGTCGAGCGCACCCATGAAGCAGGAGGCGCCACCTACCTCTTCGCCGAGCGCTTCGCCTGGAGCCACTACGGCACCTTCCTCAGCCACCTGGCGCTCCTCATGCTCCTCGTCGGCGGCCTGCTCACCTCGCTCGCCGGCTTCGACCGCACCCTCGTTATCGCAGAGACCACCCCCGCCGTGCGTGTCTTCAGCGACCCCGGGCCTGGCCAGCTGTTCGTCACCATGGTCGATGCCTACCGCGGCAAAGACGAGCGCGGCAACATCATCGACTACCACAGTATCATCGAAGTCCGCCGCGGCCAGGAAACGAAGCTCTGCAAGACCACCGTGAACGACCCCTGCCACGCCTTCGGCTACAAGGTGCACCAGGCCGCCTTTTTCGATGACATCGGCCGCCTGCGCATCGTCAACAGCGAAGGACGCGTGCTCTACGACGACGTGCTCGATTTCGATAGCCAGCAGACCGTGGTGCCCCATATGAAAGTGACGGACGCCGGCGGCCGCGTCCTCTTCGATCAGGTCGTCCCACAGATGGGCACCTTCCCCGGGCAGAAGGCGGGCCCCGAGGACGATATCGCCCTCGCCGCCGTCAGCTGCCGTACGGCGGCCGCGGGCGAGCCCGCCGCTTTCGCAATCGGCTGGAGGATTGCCGAAGGCGCCCTGCGTGTCTTCGTGCAGGCCGGCGCCGGGCCGCGCGACCTGCCGCCCGGGCAGCCGCTGGACGAAGGTGCGGTGCGCATCGAGTACGTGCGCCCCGAAGCCATCCCGGCGACCACGGTCGACGACATGCCGGGCGCCGGCGACGGCCGCGCCGTCATCCAAATGCCGCTCGACGGCGCGGGCGAACCCTACCTCTTCGTAACCGGCATCGCCGCCGAAAACGTCGTCCTGCGCGCGGGCGACGCGCCCTATGCCTCGGAGCAGGGGTTCACCTACAGCTTCGGCGGCCGCCTCGAAGCCTCAGGCGTGAGCGTGCGCCGCGACCCCGGCGACACCTTCATCTGGGTGGCCGTTGCGATGGCGATCGTGGGCCTGGCGATCACCTTCTATGTGCCCCGTCGCCGCCTCTGGTTGAAGGTGACGCCCGAAAAGACGTACATCGCCGGCATCGCCGAGAAGACCACGCGCCTGGGACGCGAACTGCGCTTCATGGGCGCGGAACTCGGCGCCCAGGATGCCCTCTTGCCCGGCGACAGGACCGGCGACTGACGCTCGTCTCGGACGGTGGCAGCGGCCGTCGGTAGCCCGACCGCTAGGAAGGGCTCGCGTCCGACAGCCACGAAGAGCGCGCGACAGCCCTACGAAT
>JBPCLM010000043.1:0-5466 GCA_051003295.1 Tepidiformaceae bacterium
CGGCCACTCGGTGATGACCGGCAACGTGCAGGAGTTCGGAAGGGTCCCCGGGCTGGTGCTCTGGACCGCATGAGCGCCGGGCTTCATGGGGCCAGGGGCCTGCATTCGCGGGATCAATGGCGCTATCGAAGTTCCCGTCGCAAGCGCAATGATTGTCCCGGGTGGCCGCGCTGAGGCCCCACAATGGAGGGACCCCCGGCGTGGAGGCCCCAATGCCCCGATTCCCCTTCGTCCGGCACTCCTGCGCTGCGGTCGCCCTGGGCGTGATTCTGGGCGCGGCGGCGTGCGGGGGCGGTGGCGACTCCGGCCCGCCCGCGAACATCCCGGTGGGTGCGCCCCACATCGACCAGGACGACCTCGCGTTCGAGCCCAACAGGCTGACCGTGGGGTCGGGCGAACAGGTGTATTTCACGAACAGCGAGACGGCGCTGCACACGGTCACCATCGACGGCAAGAAGGCCTCCGGGAACATGCGCAAGGGCGATGTGTTCGCGTGGCCCGCGCCTGCGCCGGGCACGTACCGCATCACCTGCGACTTCCATCCGCAGATGAAGGCGACGGTAACGGTCAACTAGGAGCCGGACGAGGCCGAGGCCATCGGCGGGCTCCCCTATAATCCGCTGCATGCCCAGGCGCCGGCTCCTCATCCGTGGCGGCATCCTCGCCCTGCCCGCGGGGCTGAGCCGCTCGGATGTGCTCTGCGAAGGGCGCCGCATCGTCGCTATCGGCCGCTCGCTGGAGGCCTTGGGGGCGGATACGTTCGATGCTTCCGGGCTCACCCTCGGGCCTGGCTTCATCGATGTGCACGTGCACGGCGGGGGCGGCCATTCGTTCTTCCGGCGGGACCCGGACCGCATCCGCGCGTACAGCGAATGGGCGCCCGCCAACGGCCTCACGGCGTATCTCATCAGCACCATCGGCCGCGACGAAGAAGAAACAGCAGCGATCTTCACTGACCTTGCGAGCACGGTGAGCTCCCTCCCTGGCGCCGAGCCCGTCGGCTTTCATCTCGAAGGACCGTTCATCAACCCCGCGCGCAAGGGCGCCTTCGACCCGGCGATGCTGCGCGCCCCGCGGCCGTGGGAATTCGACCGCTACCAGGCGGCCGCCCGCGGGTTCATCCGCCAGGTGACGTTCGCACCCGAACTGCCCGGTGCGCTGGAACTGGCCGCCGCCATCGCCGCCAGCGGCGCCATCCCCGCCATGGGCCACACTGATGCCACCGTCGATGAGGCGCGCGCGGGCTTCGATGCGGGCGTGCGCCACGTGACCCACCTGTTCAACGCGATGCGCCCGATCCACCAGCGTGAAGGCGGCCCCATAGTCGCGGCGCTGCTTGAAGGAAGCGTCACCTGCGAACTGATCTGCGATGGCGCGCACGTTGCCCCCGACCCGCTGCGCATGGCCTACCGCGTCCTGGGGCCGAGCCGCACGGTCGTGGTCACGGACAATCTGCACCTGGCGGGCACGGGCGCGGGCGGTGGCCACTTCGGCGGCCAGGCCGTGGAAGTTAGCGGGGCCAAGGCCGTGCGCGCCGATGGCACAATCGTGGGCAGCGTCGCCACCATCGATGAGCACTTCCGCAACGCCGTCAGCTTGCTCGGCATCGACCTGCCGACGGCGTTCCGCATCTGCGCCACGAACCCCGCGAAGGTTGCGGGGGTGGCGGAATCGAAGGGCGCGCTGGAGAGGGGCTTCGACGCGGATGTGGTGATGCTCGATGCTGAGCTACGGGTGGCCGCCACCATCTGCCGGGGGGAAGTCGCCTGGAACAGCGATCCCGCCCGCCTGGGCACTGCCTGAGCGAAGCCCGGCGGCGGCCGCCACATCGAGTACGACGACGGCGGCGGGGTGCTCGCGCAGGAAGCTCGCGGGGCACTCCGGGCCGATCGGCCCTGCCAGGGCGCGCGCGACGATCGCGGCCTTGGCGTGGCCGTCGGCGAGCAGCACCACCCGCCTCGCCGCGAGGATCTCGCCGAGCCCGAGGGTGTAGCCGCTGCGGGGCGTCAGCTCGCCCCAGCAAGCGGATGCGGCGGCGCGCGTCTCCGGCGCCAGGTCGGCGAGGCGCGTGACGGAATCGCGCGCGGAGCCGGGTTCGTTGAAGGCGAAGTGCCCATTGCGGCCGATGCCGAGCAGCACGACATCGAGCCCGCCCGCGGCAGCAAGCGCCGCCCGGAAGCGTGCGGCCTCGGCCGCCGGATCCGCGGCTTGGGGCTCAAACTGCAGCACGGGGCGAGCCCCCGGGATGCTGTCCCAATGCCGGGCGAAATAGCTGCGGTTGGAGCAGGGATGGCCGCGCGCGCCGCCGTATTCGTCGATGGCGAAGGGCCGCCAGGCGCTGACGGCAGCCTCACCCTGCTGCACGCGCCGCGCGAGTGCGTCGTACAGCGCGAGGGGCGTGTTGCCGGTCGCGAGCCCGACGACAGGCGCCCGTACGCCCGACGCCGCCTCGAGGAGCGCATCGGCGGCCGCATCGCCGAACCCGCCGGGCTCGCAGACGCGCACTTCCAGCGCCATCAGTCGAGCGCTCGCGCGAGAAGCGACATCATTCGCGGGATGCCGCATCCGCGAAGATCGCCCGCAGTTCGCGGATGGCGCCCGGCATGCGCGGCCCGTACCACCAGAGCAGCTTGCCATCGAGCAGCCGCGCGGGCGCGACCGCCGCGAAGGCGGCGAGGTCGCGTTCGCGGAAGGGGAAGGGCTCATCGGGCAGCAGCACCAGGTTCGGGCGCAGTTGGGCCACGTCCGCGAGCGTCGTCGCGGGGTAGCGCGGCTGGCCGCCGAGGACGTTGACAGCGCCCGCCGCTTCCAGCAGGTCGTGCCCGTAACTGGCGCAGCCGAGCCCCATCAGGGGGTCCTTCCAGACGGCCACGAAGACGCGCGCTTTGCGGGCGGGCGGCGGCTCTGCGAGGGCGGCCTCCGTTGCGGCCGCGAGCGTCTCCGCCTTCGCGCGGCAGCCAAGCTCCGCGCCCAGCTCGCGCACCATGGCCACGGCTTCGGGCACCGTGTTGGGGTCGGTCACGAGCACGCGCAGGCCGGCGGCGCGCAGGGCCTCGACGTCTTCGCGGCGGTTCTCCTCCTTGTTGGCGATGACCAGGTCCGGCCGCAGCGCCAGCACCTTCGCGACGCGCGGGTTCTTGGTGCCGCCCACGATGAGCACGCGTTCGACTTCGCCGCGCGGTTCGACGCAGAAGCGGGTGCGCCCCACGAGCGCGTCCTGCAGCCCGAACCACCAGATAAGCTCTGTGAGGCTGGGCACGAGGGAGACGATGCGCGCGCTCATGGCGCCACTGTCCACGTTCGCGCCACCGATTGCCAGCGCCGCGGGAGCGCATCACCCTCGAACCGGGCAAGCGGAGCGGGAAACCGTGCGTCCGCGGCATGCGCATCCCTGTGTATGACGTGCTCGGCTACCTCGCCTCGGGCATGAGCGAGGCGGAGGTGCTCGAAGACTTCCCCGAGCTGACACGCGATGACATCCTCGCCTGCCTCGCCTTCGCGGCCGACGCGGAGCGGAGACCTCTACCGCCTGCCGGTGAAGCTGCCCTTCGGTAGCCGGTCGATACCCGAAGCCTAACCCAGGAAGGACTTTACTTCGGCGGCGAAGGCGGGCGTGTTTTCGAGGGGCACCATGTGGCCCGCGCCTTTGATCGTGACCAGTTGCGAGTTCGCTATCTTCGAATGGAAGATGTCGCCGTAGGCGGGCGACGTGAGCTTGTCCTGGTCGCCCCAGATGATGAGCGTGGGCGCGCTGATGCGGTGGATGCGCTTTTTCAGGCCCTTATCAGGGATGGGCCAGATGAACTTGCCGGTGGCCGAGAAGTTGGCGAGCTGCATGTACATCATCTGCGCCATCTCGTCCTCGTCCTTGGGCGGCTGGAAGAGTTCGCCGATGACCGGGTTGCTCATGTCACCGAAGAGGACATTGGGCAGGTCTTGCGGCATGAGGATGAAGAAGTCCGTCACGGGGGTCTCGGGGATCCAGAAGCCCACGGGGCAGACGAGCACGAGCTTCTTCACCATGTCGGGCCGGGCGGCGGCGAATTCGGCAGCGAACATGCCCCCCACGGAGTGGCCGCCGAGGTTGAACGACTTCAGCCCGAGCGCATCCGCGAGGTCCTGGAGGTAGACAACCAGGTCGTGGATGTCGTCGATCTGGTCGAGGCCGGCGGTGTCATCCCAACCGGGGTGGACGGGCACGATGACGTCGTAGGATTCGGCCAAAGCCGCGAGCTCGGGCGTCCAGCCGCGGCCCATGCCGCCTGCGCCGTGCAGCCAGATGAGGGGATCGCCCTTGCCGGCGCGGTACACGGGCGGGTTGAAGGCGCCGCCGCGGACGGAGATCGTGGTCGCTTCGACGGTCATGTGCTGAGACTCCTTGTCCTGGGGCAGGCCATGGCTGGCCCGGAGGTGTAGCGGGGATACTACCGCAGCTTTGCGGTCTCCCGCATCTTTCGCTAAGGGATCGGAGCCCTCCCTTCCGGTCGGGCTACTGACTAACGCTGACGAACTGGCGTGGTTGCGGGGCAGAGGCGCGGCCGATAGGGTTGCGCGATGGTCGCCGTGGCGCTCTTCGACCCGTGTTACATGGCCGCCATCCGCCCCGGTGACGCCGGTCACGCGCGGCACGTCCTTGAGGCGCTGGGCGACTCGGTCACGCTCATCGATGGGCGTTGCTGCGGGCAACCGGCCTTCAACAGCGGCTTCCGGGCGGAGGCACGGGCGGCGGGCCGCGAACTGCTGCGCGCGGCCCGCGAACACGGCGCCGTCATCGTGCCCTCCGCTTCGTGCACGGCAATGGCGACGCACTACCTGCCCTCGCTGTTCGAGGGCGCCCGCGCGCGCACGGCCGGGGCGATCGGCGCGCGCTTCAGCGAATTCGCGGCGTACGTGGCGTCGCACCCGGGACTCGAGGGGCTCGGCCTGCGCCTGGCGGGGACGGTGGTGTACCACGATTCCTGCCACGCACGGCGCGAACTCGGGCTGACGGCCACAGTCCTCGGCCTGCTGGCGCGCGTCGAGGGCCTCGAAGTGCGCCGCCTCCCGAACGAAGCCGAGTGCTGCGGCTTCGGGGGCGCCTTCAGCGTCAAACAGCCGGAGGTATCGGTGGCGATGATGACGGGCAAGCTCGATGAGATAGCGGCCAGCGGCGCACGCGTGGTGGTCTCCACGGACCTCTCGTGCCTGGCGCATCTCGAATCGGGGGCACGCGGCATCGGGCTCGGCTTCGAAACGTGGACCGTGGCGGAAGTGCTTTCGCGGGCGCTGGCGTGAGCACGTATCGCGAGCGCGCCGCCCGCGAAATCCGCAGCGAGCGCCCGGCGCAGTCGGTGGGGCCGATCATGCGTACGCTCGTGCGCGAATCCGCCATCATGTTGGCGCGCTCACCGGGCGACGCCCCCGCCCGCGCCGCCGCCGCGCGGGGCCACGCAATCGCGCACCTGGTGGAATTGCACGCGCAAGTGC
>JBPCLM010000044.1:0-20697 GCA_051003295.1 Tepidiformaceae bacterium
GGGTGGCGTCGAGGTCGTTATCGCCAACGGGCGCGAAACCGATGCCCTGCTCGCCGTGGCCGCGGGCGAGGAGCGGGGCACGCGCTTCCCCGCAAGCAGCGACCGCCTCGAGAGCCGCAAGCGCTGGATCCTGGGGAACGTCAGCGGCGGCGGACACATCGTGGTCGATGCGGGGGCCGTGGCGGCGCTGCGCGAACGGGGGCGCAGCCTGCTCCCGGCGGGGGTGGCGGGCGTGACCGGCAGCTTCGAACGCGGCGAAACGGTGGAGGTGCGCGGCGCGGCGGGCGAGCGCGTGGCGGCGGGCGTGACCAACTACGGCAGCGCCGAGCTGGGCCGCATCCGGGGACTACGCAGCGACCGCATCGCCGAGACCCTGGGCTACGCCTATGGCGAAGAGGTGATCCACCGCGACAACCTGGTGGTGGGATAGGCGTTGGCCGTTGGCCATTAGCTGTTGCCTGTTGCCTCGTGCCTCGTGCCCCATGCCTTACGATACGCGCATGACGTGGGAACCCGAGATCCAGGAACTGCGGCGGCGCACCGAACTCGCGGCGCTCATGGGTGGCGAAGACAACGTCCGCCGCCAGCACGACGGCGGCAAGTTGACGGTACGCGAACGCATCGACCGCCTGCTCGACCAGGGCAGCTTCGCCGAAACCGGCGCCCTCGCGGGCAGGCCCGAATACGATGAGGCGGGCGAGCTCATCGCCATCCGCCCCGCCAACTTCGTCATGGGCTTCGGCCGCATCGATGGCCGGCGCGTCGTCGTCGGGGGCGATGACTTCACCGTCCGGGGCGGCGCGGCCGATGCCTCCATCGGCGGCAAGCAGAGCTACGGCGAGAAGATGGCCAGGGAGCTGCGCATCCCCATCGTCCGCCTGGTCGATGGCACCGGCGGGGGCGGCAGCGTGCGGTCGCTGGAAACCATGCGCGCCACCTACGTGCCCGCGAATCCCGCGTGGGAAGAGGTCGTGCTGATGCTGAACGAGGTGCCCGTGGTCGCGGCCGCGCTGGGGAGCGTAGCGGGACTGGGCGCCGCGCGCGTGGTCACTAGCCACTGGAGCATCATCGTCAAGGACACGGCCCAGGTGTTCGTCGCCGGCCCCCCCGTCGTCGCCCGCGGCATGGGCGAAGAGGTGACCAAGGAGCAGCTCGGCGGCTACGAAATTCACTACCACAACGGCGTCTGCGATAACCTCGCCGAAGACGAGGAGGACGCCTTTCGCCAGATCCGGCGCTTTCTTTCCTACCTGCCCCAGAACGTCTGGCAGCAGCCGCAGCGCGCCGAAGCGGCCGACGACCCTAACCGCCGCGAGCAGTGGCTGCTCTCCGCCATCCCGCGCGAGCGCCGCCGCCCGCACAAGGTGCGCCAGGTGATCGAAGCGATCTTCGACAAGGGCTCGTTCTTTGAAACCGGCGCCGGCTGGGGGCGCACCGTCGTCACCGGCTTCGCGCGGCTGGATGGCTTCCCCGTGGGCGTCATTTCCAACGACCCCTACGAATGGGGCGGCGGACTGAACGCCGATGGCAGCGACAAGATGGCGCGCTTCGTCGACATCTGCGATACCTTCCACGTCCCCGCCGTGAACCTGCTCGACCAGCCCGGCTTCGTGATCGGCACGGCAGGCGAAAAGGCGGCCACCATCCGCCGGGGTGCGAGCGCCATGGCGGCAGTTTTCCAGGCGACCGTGCCGTGGGTGACCATCATCCTGCGGCGGGCTTTCGGGGTGGCGGGGGCCGCGCACGCCAACACCGACCGCCTCAACCTGCGCTACGCCTGGCCCAGCGGCGATTGGGGCAGCCTCCCGATCGAGGGCGGCATCGAAGCGGCCTACAAGCGCGACCTGGCCGCCTCCGACGACCCCGAGGCGATGCGCCGCGGCCTGGAGGAGAAGCTCGGGCGCGTGCGTTCGCCTTTTCGCACGGCCGAGAACTTCGGCATCGAGCACATTATCGACCCGCGCGAAACGCGCCCCATCCTCTGCGAATGGGTGCGCCTGGCCTACGAGCTCGAATCGACGCGACTCGGCCCGAAGACGCGCGGGTTCCGGCCCTAAGAGGCCTGGCCGGCTTCGGCGGCCGCACGGCGGGCGGCGAGGCGGCGGCGGGCGTTCGCCTGCACCATCCCGAGGATGCCCAGCAGGCCCTCGCCCTTGCCCATGGAGAGGTCTTTGCCGAACAGGGTGAAGATCACATCCCCGGGCACGTTGACCACCTCTTCGAGGGGCTGCCCGGAGAGTGTCTCATCGACAATCACGGAAAACGCCTTCGCGGAGAGGCCCTGCGGGTTTTCCACGGCGAAGTGGAACTTCAGCGTGCCATCGGGGCGGTCCTCGGCCCACACGTAGGCCTCAGATTCGCAGCGCGTGACGCGGTTCTCCTCAGCGAAGGGGCGCGTGGCAATCGCGGAGGGCACGTCCTGGAAGCGGTCGGCGAATTCGATGAGCATCAGCATGCGGTCGCCGCGCTCTACGAACGCGAAGTCCGCGACGAGGTCAGCGAGCGGTTGGGGCAGTTCGGCGGGCACGCTCCCAGCTTACAACGCACAGGCTGCGGGCGATGAGGCCGGGGGCTGCCTGCTCCCTGCTATACTTGAACATGACCACGGTGACGATTGAACTCGACGACGCAACGTTCGCGGCCGTAAGACGCGAGGCGGAGCGGACCCGTGCCGCTGGCCCCGACCTCCTCGCCGAAGTCGTGAGGACTTACGCCCTGGCGGCGCCCGAGCCCGTGTCGGACGAGATCCGCGCGATCATGGACCAGCAGCTTGAGACGTACCGGCCGGTCTTCGACCGGCTTGCGGAGTGAGCACCAGGTACCTCTCGGTCGCCGATGTCATCGAATACCACAGGCGGCTCCTGGAGCAACAGGGGCGGCCGCAGGCGCCGGTCATCGATGCGGGCAAGCTGGAAGCGGCCGTCGCCCGTCCGCAGACCGAGGTGTTTGGGGAGGAGCTGTTCGCGACGCTGCCCGAGAAGGCGGCGGCGCTGCTCCAGTCCCTCGTCATCGGGCACCCGTTCCTCAACGGGAAACAAGCGCGCCGGGCTCGCAGCGATGCTGCTATTCCTGGAGCTCAACGGCGTCGATACGGTGCCGCCGCAGGATGAGCTCTACGACCTCGTTATCCGCGTCGCCAGAGGCGAGCTGAGCGAGCTCGAAGAGATCGCCCCCATCGTCGCCGCGCTTTTCGCGGTCGCGAGCCAGCCCCCGCCCCGGTCTTCGCATCCACGCCGGCAAAGGCCCTCACCCCCCGCCCCTCTCCCGACGCGGCGGGAGAGGGGGTACGGGTCCCGATGCAGGCGCGGGTCACTTTTCGATGGGCACGTTCACGGAGTTGCCCCACTCCGTCCAGCTGCCATCGTAGTTGCGCACCTTGCCGTAGCCCAGCAGGTAGGTGAGTGCGAACCACGTGTGGCTGCTGCGCTCGCCGATGCGGCAGTAGGCGACGACATCGTCCCCGGGCTTGAGGCCCTGCTCTGTTTCGTAGATAGCGCGCAGTTCATCGGCTGTCTTGAAGGTGCCGTCTTCGGGGTTGGCGGCGCGCGCCCAGGGCACGCTCTTGGCTCCGGGGATGTGCCCGCCGCGGAGGACGCCTTCCTGGGGGTATTCGGGCATATGCGTCTTCTCACCGGAGTATTCGGCGGGGCTGCGCACATCCACGAGCGGCCGCCCGGCTTCCTGGTGCTTGAGTACCTCGGGCTTGAAGGCGCGGATCTTGCCGTCGTCGCGCTTCGGGGCGTCGTATTTGGTGGCCGCGTAGGAAGGCACCTCGCGCGTCATGTCGCGGCCTTCTTTCTCCCACTTCAAGCGGCCGCCGTCCATCACCTTCGCATTCGTGTGGCCGAACAGCTGGAACACCCAGAAGGCGTACGTTGCCCACCAGTTGTTCTTGTCGCCGTAGAACACCACGGTCGTATCCTTCGTCACGCCGATGCGCGACATGAGGGCATCGAAGCCTTGCTTCTGCAGGTAGTCGCGGCGCACCTGGTCGTTGAGGTCGAGCGCCCAGTCGACCTGCACGGCGCCGGGGATGTGGCCGGAGGGGTAGAGGAGCGGGTCTTCGTTCGATTCGATGATGCGGACGTTCGCGTCCTTGAGGTGTTCAGCGACCCAATCGGTGCTGACGAGCACATCGGGCTTTGCGTAACCGCGGTCGGCGATGCTGGTCATGGGTTCCTCCTCTGTGGTATGCGGCCTGGGGGCAGGGGAGGCAAGTCTACACGAACAGCGCGGGGCTCCGGAAACGTCGTGTTGTGAGCGCGCTGAGAGTGGTGCGGTGGCGTTGTTACGCGAAACGCGGGTGTGCGGCGCTAGCCTGAGCGCACGAGGTGTGGTGATGGTGGACCGGTGGCAGGTTGTGTTGATGGCGCTGGCGGCGACGCCGCTGGTGTGGGCGTTGCTCGCGTAGGCTTGGGGCAAGCGAACCGCTCGGTGGTGGGTCAGGTTCCGCAGCGGGGCGTCTTCGAGGTCCCAGACAGCCGACTAACCATGAGGGCCGGGGAGTGCGCGCGACCATCGTCGCACGGCCTTACGGCTCCTCCCGGGCGTCTCCCGGTTGCCCGCTTGACGAGCGGCTCGGCGCGGCCGTAGTCTTCGTGCCTCTGGAACAGCTAGACATTGTGGCGGTTTCCAGGAGGTCTCGTTTGCCCACCGCCCTGACCGATGTGGACATCGAAGAACTGCGTGCCCGGCTGCTGCGAGCGTTCGCGGCGCGAGCTCAGGTCGCAGGGCTGCGTTCCGTCTCCATCGCCGACCTCGCGGGAGACGCGGGCATCAGCAGCAAGACGCTGTACCGCTGCTTTGAGAGCAAGGACCAACTGGTGCAATCGCTCATCGAACGCTGGGTAGGCCACCTCTTCGAGGACCTGGCCGCCAACTACGGCGGGACGCGCGGAGACGCCCTCACGGCGCTGCGCCAATGGGGAGAGGCATGGGTGCGAGGCATTCAGAAGTTCTCGCCCGCGTTCTGGGCAGAGCTTGAGCGCGATTACCCGCGCGCCTTTGCAGCCTATGTAGCAGCCGTCCGCGACCTCCGTCACCGCGCCCGAGCGGGTTTCTCGAGGGATATTCGTCCGGGAACCTCACCCGAATTCGCCCAGGCGATGTTCCTCACGATGGTGCGCACGGCGGCCGACCCGGCGTTCTGTGACCGGCACGGCATGACTCGCCAATCCTCGGTGGGGAGGGCGATCGATCTCTGGGCAGTCGGCTGCCTCCAACCACATTCGACCCCGCAAGAACGGGGCAAGTAAGGAGCACCCCATGAAGTTCGGTATCTTCTATGAGCACCAGCTGCCGCGCCCCTGGAGCGAACGGGGCGAGTACGACCTGCTGCAGAACTCGCTCACACAAATCGAGCTCGCCGACCGGCTTGGATACGACTACGCCTGGGAGGTCGAGCACCACTTTCTGGAAGAGTATTCGCATTCCTCGGCGCCGGAAGTGTTTCTGGCCGCCGCGAGCCAGCGTACGAGCAGGATCCGGCTGGGACACGGCATCGTCCAGCTGACAACGAACCACCCGGCACGCGTCGCAGAGCGCGTGAGCACGCTGGACCTGGTCAGCAACGGGCGCGTGGAATTCGGCATGGGCGAAGGCAGCAACATCACAGAGTTGCACCCTTTCGACCGCCGTTACCGCGACAAACGAGCGGCGTGGGAGGACGCGGTCCGTTGCATCATCCCGATGTTTCGCGATGAACCAACGGAGTATCACGGGGAGTTCTTCAACTTCCCGCTGCGCAACGTGCTGCCCAAGCCCCTGCAGAAACCTCATCCGCCGCTCTGGGTGGCCTGTTCGCAGCTGGACACGCTGGAGATGGCCGGCCGCCGCGGCATCGGCGCGCTGGGCTTCCAATTCCTCTCCGCGGAGGCCGCGCAGGTCTGGGTGAGCGCCTACTACAACGCCTTCACCAAACGCCAGGAAAAGCTCGCCGACTACCAGGCGAACGCGAACATCGCGCTCGTCTGCGGCTTCATGTGCGCGGAAACGGATGAGGAAGCGTTGCGGCAGGCGGACGGCTGGACGTTCTTCCAGTTTTCCCTGCGCTTCTACAGCCAGTCCGGGCCCGTGGCCCCGGGGACGGTGGACCTCTGGCAGGAATACCAGGCCTGGAAGGAATCTGAGTCCGGACAAACGGCACGCACGACTGCGCTGATCGGCTCGCCGGAGACTCTGCGGCGCAAGCTGAGGAAGTTCGAAGCATCGAACATCGACCAGGTGATCTTCCTCAACCAGGCGGGGAAGAACTCGCACGCGGACATCTGCGCCAGCCTCGAGCTGTTTGCGCGCGAAGTGATGCCCGAATTCCAGGAGCGTGAGCCGCAACACCAGGAGTGGAAGCGGAGGGTGCTGGCCGGAGAGACCGAGCTCGAAGAACTGGACACCAGCCCGTACAGCAACCGCTACCGGGAATCGTCTGCGGCAGGCGTGAGTGGATCAGCCTGACGCGTATCCGCTCTCGCCCGCCCGCTGACACCGGGAGGGCCGGGCCTCAATGATTAACGCGCGCGGGTAACGCGGAGGCCTGCCCCGGCCTCCGCCGATAACCGCTATCACCATCTTTGGAGTCCGCCATGCCCGCACCGCTCGATGGTATCCGCGTTCTCGAAGTCGCGAACTGGGTGGCCGTGCCCGCCGCGACCGCTCTGATGGCCGACCTCGGCGCCGATGTCATCAAGGTGGAGCCGCCGACAGGCGATGTTTACCGCGGCGTCGTGCTGCGGTCGTTCGGATACGACTTCGACTTCCCGACGAACTACGCCTTTCAACTCGACAACCGTGGCAAGCGCGCCATCACGATTGACCTCGACCAGCCCGGTGGGCCCGAACTTGTGACGAGGCTCGCTCGCGACGTCGATATCTTCGCCACGAATCTCGTCCAGCATCGACGAGTGCGCTATGGCCTCACTGAGCCGGAACTGAGGGCCGTCAATCCGCGCCTCATCTATGTTTCCTTCAGCGGCTACGGCACGCGCGGACCGGATGCGGACCGTGCAGGCTTCGATTTCGCGGCGTTCTGGGCGGCCACGGGGATCATGGGAATAATCGGCGAACCAGACGCGCCGCCGCCGTTGTGTCGCAGTGGCCAAGGTGACCACTCGTCATCGACCACCATCCTCTCCGCCGCGCTCGCCGCCCTTCGCATGCGCGACATTTCGGGCGACGGCCAACGCGTCGAGACGACCCTGCAGGCTGCGGGCATGTGGACCATGCCGGGGACTATTCGGCTGCTCTTGCATCGAAGCTTCATCCTCCGCGGTTCAGCCGGAAGAACCCGGGAAACCCGATGTGGAATTCGTACCAGTGCGGCGACGGCACGTGGGTGCTTCTCGTGATGGCAGTCCCGTTCCCTGGCTACTGGCCCAGGTTCGCCGCCATGGCGGGCCGCGAGGACTGGGTACGGGACTACCCGGACCTGCGTTCGCTGCGGGCAGCCAGCGCGGCGCTCACGGCCGAGTTCGAGGCCATGTTCGGCGCGCATGGCCGGGCCTATTGGAAGGCGAAGTTGGACGAATCCGGCCTGATTTGGGCGCCCGTCGCAAAGCTCACCGATGTCATTGCGGACCCGCAAGTACGCGAAATGGAATGGATACGTACGCTCGACCACGCGGAATTTGGACCGTTCGAAACGCTCGACACCCCGTTCAAACTCTACGGGTCCGATACTGGGGCGCGCGGACCTGCGCCTTCGGTCGGGCAGCACACGTCCGAGGTCCTCTCTGAATTCGGGGTCGCGGCAGCTGAGGTCTCGGAGCTCGCGGCCAAAGGCGTGTTGGGCTAGGACCGGTTGGCCGTTGGCCATTGGCTGTTGGCCCGCCGCAGAAGCCGGGCGGGGCCGTACACGTATAATCCGGGGCGTGCGGTACGACGACATCGTGGTGGGGGCGGGCTCCGCGGGGGCCGTGATCGCGGCGCGCCTGAGCGAGGATGCGGCGCGTTCGGTGTTGTTGCTGGAGGCGGGGCCCGATTACACGGAGGAGCTGCCGCCGGACATCGCCGATGGTTACAACGTCTCCAGCTGGGAGCACGACTGGCGCTGGCGCGCCGTACAGGGCACGGGCCGGCGCGATCAGCACTACGCGCGCGGTCGGGTGACGGGCGGGTCTTCGGCTATCAACGGGGCGGTGGCCCTGCGCGGTATGCCTTCGGACTACGACGAGTGGGCCGCACTGGGCAACGGCGAGTGGTCATGGCCGAAGGTGTTGCCCTTCTTCCGGCGCCTCGAGGACGACCGCGACGAACGCGGCGACTTCCACGGGCAGGGGGGGCCGATACCGATACGGCGCTTCCCTCCCCACGAGATGCACCCCGTGCAAACCGCCGTTGGGGCCGCGCTCGCCGCGCTCGGCTTCCCCGAGGTCGCGGACCACAACGACCCCGGGGCGAGCGGCTTCGGGCCCATCCCCATGAACCTGGAGGGCACGCTGCGCGTATCGACCGCACTGGGCTACCTGGGACCGGCCAGGCACCGCCTGAACCTGACCGTGCGTGGCGGCGCGACCGTCCACCGCGTGCTCTTCGAAGGCGGACGGGCGGCGGGCGTGGAGGTGGAGTGCGGGGGCGAAGTGCAACGCCTGGCGGCGGAGCGCGTCGTGCTCGCGGCGGGCTCCATCCACACGCCGCCCATCCTCGTGCGCTCGGGCATCGGGCCCGCGGAAACGCTGCGTGAGCTGGGGATAGAGCCCGTGGCGGAACTGCCGGGCGTGGGCGCGAACTTGATAGACCATCCATCGGTGGTGATGCTGGCGCTGCCGCGCGATAGCGGACTGTGCGCGCTAGCGCAGCCCACCTTCCAGTCGATCCTGCGCTACACCGCGGCCGGTTCGGGCCAGGCGAACGACATGCAACTCTGGCCGGTGAACCACATCCCGCTGGGCCACCGCCAGGGCTTCGGCGAAGGTGACATCGCCTTCGCCATTTCGAGTGTGCTCATGCGGCCGAAATCGCGCGGGCGGCTGACCGTGACGAGCGCCGACGCGAACGCGATGCCGCGCATCGAGCTCGCTTTCGCTGGCGAGGAGGAGGACGTGCGGCGGCTGGCGGAGGGGGTGCGGCTGGCGTGGAAGGTGATGCACGAAGCGCCCCTGCGCGCGCTCTGGGAGCGCCCGCTCTTCGATGAAAGCGTGTTCGATTCGGACGACGCCCTGCGCAACTTCCTCGTGGCGAACGCCACCACGGCGTACCACCCCGTGGGCACGGCCCGCATGGGGCCCGCGGGTGATGCGGGCGCCGTGGTCGACCAATACCTGGGCGTGCACGGCGTCCCGGGGCTCTACGTGGCGGATGCTTCCGTGATGCCCAACATCCCCAGCGCCAACACCAACCTCGCGAGCATCATGATCGGAGAACGCGCGGCCGAATGGCTGCGGGCGGGGAAGTAGCTTTTGGCTGTTGGCCGTTAGCCGTTCGCCCTTGACCGTTTAGCGGGTCATCCCGCGCAGGAGAATCGTCAGGACGCGTTACACTCCCCCGATGGCACAGGGCCTCCCCGGCGACCTCGTGGCGCGGGCACACGCGAACTTCGCGGAGACGTTTTGGGCGGTGGCGAGCGTGGCGCCCGGCGGCGGCGTGGCCGAGCGCGGCGGCGTCCAGTGCATGGCCTCGGGCCTGCCCTATGGGTCCTTCAACCGCGCCTTTGTGCTGGCACCACCGCACGACGCAGCGGCGGCGCTCAGTTGGGCGGCCGAGCGCTTCCGGGAGTGGAACCTGCCCTGGTCGGTTGTGGCGACGCCGGAGGCGGAGGGCGCCATCGCGAAGGCCGCGCACGTGGTCGGGCTAGCGCGCGCGGGCCGCGTGCCGGGGATGCTGCTCACGCCCTTGCCAGCGGCCGGAAATGGGGCGCCCGGCCTTGAGATAGCGCCGGTACGGGACGCGCGCCAGGCGGACGATTTCGCGCAGGCCGCGGCGCGGAGCTTCGATTCGCCGCAGGAGGTGTTCGCTGCCTTCTGCCATCCGCGCGTGCTTGAGACGCCCGGTCTCGCGCTGTACGTGGGGTATTGCGAAGACAGGCCGGTTGCGACCGCGGCGCGATACGTGAGCCACGGCATTGCGGGGTTGCTCAATATCGGCGTGCTGCCACGTTACCGGCGCCGCGGCTTCGGCGAGGCGATGACGGCCCACGCGGCGGCCGGCGGCACCCCCGAACGCTGCCTTGCGGCGTCCCTCCAGGCAACGCCGATGGGACGCCCGCTCTACGCCCGCATGGGCTTTCGCCAGGTGGTGGAGTACGTCAACTGGGACGCCCACCCGCGGGCCTGAGGTGGCAGCGATGTGCGCGGGCGGCCTGGCGGCGGTGGCGGGTGGGGGGGTCCACTTAGCGGCTGGTCGTGAGAAGCGGCGAAAGGATGCCCTCGTAGTCTGTCCGCTGCGGCGCGACGTGGAAATCCCGAATGAGCATGAGCAGAAACTGTTCGAGAGCAACACGCGCCGTGGGCAGATGGGCTCGCTGCAGCTCCGGACGCAAGCGCCCCGCCGCCGCGGAGACATGGAGATGCGGGGCCCCGAAGCGTCGTTGGCCCGGGTGCCAGTGGTACGCGAGTATCTCGCGGTGGTCATCCTCCCTGAGACCGTAACGGTACTCCGTCGCGCTCGCTTCCCACCGATGGCGTGACGGGGACTCAGGATCCGCGGCGTTCTTTGCCATCGCGCGGGTCATGACAGTCGTGCTTCAGTACCGCCCGCGTGATGCACGAGGCGGCCCCCTGGAGAGAGCTCAGGTACTCCGTTAGCGCCTCAGCGGGCGTCCTGGCGGGCAAGTCCGGTCCTCATTCGATCGGTTTTTCCACTCGAATCATCATCACGTCGACAACCCGCGGCTCCTCCAGGCGGTCGTCGAGTTCGCCGCTCTCCCATGCACGCTCGAACTCCTCGGCGGACATACCCAGGTGCTTGCGCGCTTGGCCGTCGTAGATGTCCCAGCTTCAGCGGCGGACAGCACTCGTATTTTCGGCAGGGCGGCGTTTTTCCCGTTGATCGCGGCCCGCGACCGCCCGGGCGCGGCCCGTTGTCTCTTAGTTGATGCAACGCTCATGCCGCCCGTGTACCGCGCCACCCCGCCGTTGGCTCAGAGAGCCCTACTTCGCGTTGGCGCGCACGAACGCCAGGCAGCGCTGCCAGGCATCGGCGCTGGCGGCGGCGTGCTCTTCGTACGTGCGGTCGAAGAAGCTGTGAGGCGCGCCGGGATAGACCACCACCTCGTGCGGCACCGCGGCCGCCGTGAGCGCCGCATCGAATTCGTCGACCTGTTCCCGCGTTATGCCCTGGTCGGCGCCGCCCATGAGGGCGAGGATGGGCGCGGTCATCTCCTTCACGTGGTCCTTGGGGCCGGGAGAATTATCGACGAAGCTGGGGCCGGGACGGCCGTAGAAACCGATCGCGCCCGCAAGGCCGTGGCCGTTGGCCACCTGGTTCCACGAATTCGACCCCCCGAAGCAGAAGCCCACGGTGAACACGGACGTGCAGGCGCCACCCGCATCGGAGCGCAGCCACGCGGCCGCCGCGGCCGTGTCATCGGAGATGCTCGCCGGCTTCGTCTGCTTGACGTGGTCCATGAAGGGGAAGTCGGCGTCGCGGCGCGCGTTCCCCGCGGTGCGCCCGAAGTAGTCGATGGTGATGGCGTTGATGCCCTCCTCGGCGAAGCGCAGGGCGAGTTCTTCGTAGAAGGGGAAGAGCCCGCGCACGTCCGGGAGGACGACGATGCCAGCGCCGGAGGGGCGCTCGGCGCGGGCCGTGAAAGCCGCGAGCTCCGTCCCGTCCTTCGATGTGAGCGTAATCAGTTCGGAATCGATGGCGGCGCCTTCGATGGGCGCGATGGGCGGCAGGGCATCGGCTGGGAAGCACATGGGCGGTCTCCGATTGGGATTGGCCGGGCGTACGGGTGCCCGCACCCCGGCGGCCCCCATACCCTACGATGCGCGGGTGCGAAGGTGTTAGCTCACCCCTGCCGTGGTCCCGGCCGCGTCCCTCGTCAGGTCAGTTCCCGGCGCAACTCTTCGAGCAGGTCGCGCAGTTCCTTGAGGACATCTTCTATTTCGTCCAGGATCTGGGGCGCACGGTCCGCGGTCGTGTCCTTCGCTTCATCGAACTTTCGCCCAAGCTCGTCGCGCTTGTCGCGAATCTTTTCGCGAAGGTCGTGGAGGCGCGCGTCACCGCGGTCGTCGTCGTCGTTCAGTTCATCGAGCTCACGGTCGATCTCGTCCAACGCGGAGTCGAAGCTGTCCGGCAGGTTGAGGTCGCCCGCGTCGGTGTCGCCGTCGTCGTCGCAAGCGAGCGCCATGAGTGGCAACAGCGCCATCGCAGTCAGCAGCCACCATCGCCGGGTCACGACAGCCATAAAACCACCATCCGGGCGGACATCTCGAGCCGTGAAGCCCGTCCCCTCCATCGTGATCGCCACGGACTCACGCACGACATAGCCCAGCCACGGGAAGGTTGCAGCGCGCTCGCGATCCGCCTTCACGCCGCGCTGCCCTACAATGGCGGCCCAGGCCCCCGCAGGAGCACGCCATGCTTTCCCCTTACCGCGTCATCGACCTCACCGATACCCGTGCCGAACTCGGCCCGATGATCCTCGCGGACCTGGGCGCGGATGTGGTGAAGGTCGAACCGCGGGGCGGCAGCGCATCGCGCTGGGCCGCCCCACTCGACCCATCGGCGCCCGACGGTATGGCCAGCCTCCGCTTCCACGCCTTCAACCGCAGCAAGCGCAGCATCACCATCGATATGGACGGCCCTGATGGCGCCACCGCCTTCCGCGAACTCGTGCGGGGCGCGGACTTTCTCTTCGAAAGCGCCGACCCCGGCGCCATGGCCACGCGCGGCATCGGCTCCGAAGCCCTCTCCGCCATCAACCCCACGCTTGTGCACGTCGCGATAACACCGTTCGGCCAGGACGGACCTTACGCCGGCCACGCCGCTACGGACCTCACGCTCGCCGCGATGGGCGGCATGATGGCCCTCAACGGCGACCGCGACCGCCCGCCCGTCCGCCTCAGCGTCCCCCAGGCCTGGCACCACGCCGCCGCTGAAAGCGCCCTGGCCGCGCTGGTCGCGCACAACCGCCGCCTGCGCACCGGCGAGGGCCAGTTCGTCGATGTGTCCGTGCAGGCGTCCGTCTTCTGGACGGGGCTCAATGCCATGATTGCCGCCGCCATCACGGGCAAGGACATCGAACGCGCCGGCACCATGCTCCAGCTGGGCACGCTCGATGTGCGCCTCGTCTTCCCCGCGACCGATGGCGAAGTCGTGATGGTGCCCACCGGCGGCACGATGATCCGCATGGTCGAATGGCTGGTGGAAGACGGCATCGTCCCGCCCGCATGGCGCGAAAGCGAAGACTGGGCGACCTACGACCTTCGCTTCCTCAGGGGCGAGCCGCTCACCATCAGTCTCGCTGACGTGGCCCACGCGCTGGGCGAGTTCACGAAACGCTACGCCAAGGCCGAGCTGCTCGAGCGCGGTCTGCGCGGCGGCGTCACCCTCGCCCCCGTCTCCACCGTGGAAGATGTCCTCAACTTCCGCCACCTGGATGAACGCCAGTACTGGCAGGCGTACACGATGCCGGGCGGCCGTAAACTGCGCCTCCCGGGCCCCTTCGTGCGGCTCTCGGAAACGCCTACCGCCCCGCCGCGCCTGGCCCCCGCCCCCGGCGAGCACAGCGCCGCCATCCTCAACCAGGCGCGCTCGCCCGCGCCTCTCACTCCCGTGCCCGGTCCCGGCCTGCTCCCCTTCGAAGGGCTCAGAGTCGCCGACTTCTCGTGGATCGGCGTGGGGCCCATTACCGCCAAGTACTTCGCGGACCACGGCGCCACCACCGTGCGCATCGAAAGCGGCGCCCCCATCGACCGCCTGCGCAGCGCCGGCCCGCACAAGGACGGCATCCCGGGGGTCAACCGCTCGCAGTTCTTCGCTTCTTTCAACACTTCCAAGCGCTCCATCAACATCAACCTCAAGCAGCCCGAAGGCCAGGCCGTGGCGCGCCGCCTGCTCGAATGGTGCGATGTCGCATTCGAATCGTTCACGCCCGGGACGATGGCGGACCTGGGCCTCGGCTACGAGGCTGCGCGGCAGTCGAACCCCGGCATCATCATGGTGAGCTCCTGCCTCATGGGGCAGACGGGACCGGCGGCCGCGCTCGCGGGCTATGGCTACCACGCCGCCGCCATCTCCGGCTTCTTCGAAGTCACCGGCTGGCCCGACCGCTCCCCGGGCGGCCCCTTCAACGCCTATACGGACGTGATCGCCCCCCACTTCCTCGCCGCCACCGTCGCGGCCGCGCTCGACCATCGCCGCCGCACGGGCGCCGGCCAGTACATCGAGCAGGCGCAGATGGAGTCTGCGCTCTACTTCCTTGCGCCCGAACTGCTCGAGTACCAGGTGAGCGGCGCCATCGCCACGCGCGTTGGCAACGATTCGCCCACGGCCGCGCCCCACAACGCCTACCCCGCCGCCGGCGACGACCAGTGGGTGGCGATCGCGGTCGAAAGCGACGAGCAGTGGCACGCCCTTCGCAGCGCCCTCGGGGAGCCCGCGTGGATGGCCGACCCCGTTCTCGGCACGCTCGATGGCCGCCTCGCCGCGCGCGCCCACATCGATGAACGCCTGGCCGCGCTCACGGCCGCGACGGACGCCTACGAGCTGATGGCCCTGCTGCAGGCTCAGGGCGTGCCCGCGGGCGTCGTGCAGCGTTCCAGCAACCTGCTGCGCGACCCGCAGCTCGCTCACCGCCGCTTCTTTCACCCCATGGTGCACCCGGAGATGGGCGAAGTGCCTTACGAAGGGCACCAGTTCCGCATACGCGGCCACGATAGCGGGCCACGCTTCGTCGCTCCTTGCCTGGGCGAACACAGCTTCGAAATCATGGCCGAAACGCTGGGCATGTCCGAAGACGAAATCGCGCTGGCGATGGGCAGCGGCGCCGTCTCCTAGGCGGGCGCAGATCTATACTGGCTGCATGGTAGCGGTCTCTCCAGTCGATATCGGCACCTTCATCACGCGTACACCAGGTGTTTACGGCGGGCGTCCCTGCCTGGCGGGCACGCGCGTTGCCCGTGCGCCGCATCGCCGTCTTCTATAACGACGGCCAGACCGCCGAGCAGATCCACGAAGCCTTCCCGCATCTTGCCCTCGACCACATCTACGCTGCCATCGCCTACTATCTCGCGAACCGCGAAGAGATAGACGCGGACCTTGCGGCCGACGCCAGTGAGTCAGGGCACATGGTCGATGAATGGGAGAGGGAGCGCCGCGCTGAGCCGCGCGGGTGATAGCTCTCTATCTCGATGAGGATGCGCTGGACAGGCACTTGATCCAGGCGCTTCGCTCGTTCGGGATAGATGTGCTCACTGCCCATGAGGCGGGCCGGCTTGGGTGCACGGACGCCGAGCAGCTCGAATTCGCCACTTCTCTGGGGCGAGTGCTGTATACCTTCAACGTAGTCGACTACGCCCGCCTGCATGCCGAGTGGTTGCGCGCGGGGCACGCACACGCAGGACTCATCCTGATCCACGACCAGCGCATGCCGGTTGGCGAGCAGGCAGCGAGAGCCGCCTGGTTTCCGCGGCGCGCTCAGCCGCAGAGATGGCGAACGCTATCGAGTTCCTTTCGGGTTGGGGATCCCGCGCACGTTGACATCGCCCTGCCGCAAACAGAACCGCGCGCGCAAGCAAGTGGATCGCCCGGACGCCCGCCCCGCCCGCATCAGCCCACCGCCTCTTCCCCGTCACCCCCTTGTGAGCGCTGCTTAACGCTTGGGAATCGAAGTCGATCGGGGTGGTCTGCTGTCGATGCATTGCCGCGTTCTGGGCTTGACGGCTGATGCCGCGCTCGCCATTATTTGGGCCGCTCCGCGCAACTTATCGCAAGTGAGGTTCAGATGGACGCCATCACGAGATTCCGGGTCAGCGCACTGGTCGCCGGCATCATCTTCCTGGCCGGGTACTGCATCGTCCTCCTCATCCCGGGCGGCGGCGACGTGGATGCCGAGGATTTCACGGACTTCTACGATTCTGATGGCAAGCGCAACCTCGCTTTCCTTCTCCTCATTGCGCTCGTACTCGGGTCGCTCGCGATGGTGTGGTTCTTCACCGAACTGCGGACATTCCTGCCTGCGGGCGCCCTTACGTCCGTGGGCTATGCCTCCGCCATGATCGGGGCCGCCCTCGTGATCGCTGGCGGCGGCATCATGGCTGCCCCGCTCGGTGTACAGATGAACTCCGACAGCGACTTCGTCGGCATCCCCATCGCGCACACCTTCGCCCAGGCCGGGCTGGCGGTGATGCTGCTCGGAGGCATGACCGCCTTCCTTCTCGCCACACTGCTCACGAGCCTTGCGCTCCGTGCGGGCAACCTCGTGCCGCAGTGGGTCTGGATCGTTGGCTTCGTCGTTGCGATTGTCATGCTCGGCTCGTTCATCTGGGCGCCAGGCGTCGTCTTCCCCCTCTGGGTGATCTTGCTCGGGCTCGTCGGCGTCGGAACCCGCCGCGGCGAGGAGCGCTTGACGTAACCCCGGCCATCACCCCCGCCCCCTCTCCCGACTCCTGCGTCGCGGGAGAGGGGGAGCCACTGTGATGTCAGGCTGACGCGGAGAGAGCGTGCGGCCGCACGCATCCGCTTGTTTACGCGGGGTTCTGTTTGTTGGGCGGCGGGGCGGCTGACCAGCGCGGCCCGCAGGGCAACCGGAGCGCAGCGCAGGTTAGCGCGGCGCAATTGCGCCAGGAGGCGGCGGTGCGTTGGATCCATCCGTCTCCTTATGAGGGGTGAGCCATTGCGCTTTGCCCGCCGCACCGGGCGCCGGGTATACTAAGGAGGCCCCTAACGATTCTCGGTGGAGGCGCCCCGCCTGGTGAATTTAGAGAGCGACAGTCCGCGTGAAGCCTGCGGCGTGTTCGGTGTCTACGCCCCCGGCGAGGATGTCTCGCGTCTCACGTTCTATGGCCTGTACGCGCTGCAGCACCGCGGCCAGGAAAGCGCGGGCATCGCGACGAGCAACGGCAGCGCGGACTTCACCCTGCGCACCGGCATGGGGCTGGTCTCGCAGGTGTTCGATGAAGAGGATCTGGCCGTGTTGCGCGGGCACATCGCCATCGGACACACGCGCTACAGCACGGCGGGCGGTTCGCTGGCATGCAACGCGCAGCCGATCGTGGTGCGCGACCGGGAAACGGGCATGCCCATCGCGCTGGCGCACAACGGCAACCTGACGAACGCGGACGTCCTGCGGGCGGACCTGGAGGCGCAAGGAGTGCGCTTCGAATCGACGGCGGACAGCGAGCTTATCGCGCACCTGCTGGCGCTGGCGCCGGCGGGCACGTGGGAAGAGCGCTTCCACTACGTGATGCGGCGCATCGAAGGCGCGTACAGCCTTGTGATCATGACGCCAGAGACGCTGTTCGCCGTGCGCGACCCGATGGGCGTGCGGCCGCTCTGCATCGGCAAGATGGACGCGGGCTGGATAGCGGCTTCGGAATCGTGCGCGCTGGAGCACCTGAACGTGGCGCTGGAGCGGGAAGTGGCGCCTGGCGAAGTAGTGCAGATCGACGGGTCTGGCATCCGCAGCTTCTTCCCGGTGGCGCCCGCGCGGAAGCTGGCGGCGTGCACGTTCGAATACACCTACTTCGCGCGGCCGGACAGCCGCCTGGCGGGGCAACTGATCTACCCGGTGCGGGAAGCGCTAGGGGCGCGGCTGGCGCGCGAATGTCCCGTGGACGCGGACATCGTCATCGGCGTGCCGGACTCGGCCATCCCGGCCGCCATCGGCTACGCGCGCGAAGCGGGCCTGCGTTACCGCGAGGGGCTGGTGAAGAACCGGTATGTGGGGCGCACGTTCATCCAGCCGGACCAGCGCATCCGCGAAGCGGGCGTGCGGTTGAAGTTCAACGCTCTCAAAGATGTGCTCGAAGGCCAGCGCGTGGTGGTGGTGGACGACAGCATCGTGCGGGGAACGACGACGCCGCGCATCGTGAGCCTTATCCGGCAGGCGGGGGCGCGCGAAGTGCACATGCGCATCACGACGCCGCCGATCGTTTCGCCCTGCTTTTTCGGGGTGGATATGGCGACGAAGTGGGAACTGCTCGCGGCGAACAAGAGCGTCGAGGAGATACGCCAGCACATCGGGGCGGATTCGCTGGGGTACCTCTCGCTCGAAGGGCTCGTGGAATCGACGGGACAGCCGGGGGAGAATCTCTGCAACGCGTGCTGGACGGGTGTGTACCCGACGGACGTGCAGATGCAGATGGACCGCCTGGAAACGGTGGCGCGGCGGCAGCCGGAGCTGCTGGGGGCGACGAGCCTGCACCGCGCCGGGGGGCCGTAGGCGGCGGGGTGCGGGCGCGCAGTCCCTGGTCCTGAGTCCCGAGTGCGTGGGCCACCCGTAGGCGGGGGATCCCGTAACCTGTGGGCATGACCGAGGAGCGGCAGTACGCGGCGGCGGGGGTGGATATTGCGGCGCGCAGCCGCTTCGCGGCGCGGTTGCCGGGCATATTGGCGCAGGCGCGGCGGCCAGAGGTGCTCTCCGACGCGGGGCCCTTCAGCGGACTCTTCAGGCTAGGCGACCGCTACCAGGACCCGGTGCTGGCAGCGAGCGCGGACGGCATCGGCACGAAGGTGAAGCTGCATCGCGCCGCCGGGCGGCTCGACCTCTGCGGGCCGGACATCCTGGGGCACAGCATTAACGACGTGCTCGCCTGCGGCGCCGAGCCGCTCTTCTTCCTCGACTACATCGCGGGGAACGGCCTGACGGACGAACAGAAGCAGACGCTTGTCGAAGGGGTGGCGCGCGCCTGCGCGGAATCGAACTGCGCTCTCCTCGGGGGCGAGACGGCGGACATGCCGGACGTGTACGCCCCGGGCGACTTCGACCTTGCGGGCTTCATCGTGGGCGTGGTGGAGCGCGCGCGCATCATCGATGGATCGAAGGTGGCGGTGGGCGATCAGCTGCTGGGCATCGCCAGCTCGGGGCTGCACACGAACGGCTTTTCGCTGGCGCGCAAGGTGCTGGGCGTGGCCGATGGCGAAGCCGAAGAGGAGACGCGGCGCAGGCTCGATGAGCGGCCCCCACTCTTAGGCGGGGCGACGCTGGGGGAGGCCCTGCTGGCGACGCATCGGCCTTACCACCGCGAGGTCGCGCCTGTGCTCGAGTTCCTGCACGGGATCGCGCACCTCACGGGCGGGGGCTACACGGAGAACGTGCCCCGCATCCTGCCGGAGGGCCTGACGGCGGTGTTCGATACGAGTGCGTGGGAGGTGCCGGGGGTGTTCCGGCTGATCCAGCAGCGGGGCGAGGTCTCGGCGGAGGAGATGTACGAGGTCTTCAACATGGGCATCGGGCTGCTGCTGGTGGTGGGGACGGCTGAGGTGGAGGCGGTGGAGGCGGCGATCCCTGAGGCGCTGCGCATCGGGGAAGTGGTGCAGGCGCGGGGGCGGCGGGTGGAGCTGCGGGGGCTTTAGGCGGGCCCCGGGGGCTGCTGGCCGTTAGCCGTTAGCCATTGGCCGTTGGCCGTTAGGCGGCAGCCGGTTGCTCGAGGCATGCGGCTGCTGAGATTCCAGGACTCATCACAGAGCACTCAGGACTCGTTCCGGTGGCAGGGGATGTGACGAATCGTGCGCGCGGAGTCACGCCGGCATAACGGGTGACGGGGATCGGGCTCCCGCGGAACGTTGTTGCAACTTACAGCGCCCGCACGGCGAGCTTTCTCGGGGGGCGGGCGCTGTACTTTGGGGGCGAAAGGAGGCGTGTCATGTACATTGGTGGTGGCTTGCTGGTCCTGGTCCTCATCATCGTCCTGCTCGTCATCCTGCTTTAGCGAGCCGGCACTAGCCTCTGGCGCGGCGCTTTCGCCAGCCAGGGAGAACAACGGCCCCCGGCCCGGTGGAGGAAGTTCCGCCGGGCGGGCAGCCGCTGGAAGGAACTTGCACTCATGGAAGCAAGCCTTGAGCGCGCGGCGAAAGTGCCGCCGCCATCGCATTTGCACGTCTGTCAGCGCTGCTCTATCCAGTACGACTGGCGGGGTTCGCCGAGCGGTTCCTTGAAGATGACGTACTGCGGGTCCCTGTGCGAACCGGGCGACCTGGGCTTCACGATCGTAGCCTTGCTGCGGACGGCATCGCCCGCCAAGAGCGCGAACTAGCGGGGCCCGCGATGGAAACGGTAAGCGAATCGATAGCGATAGGGGCGCCGCCGGAGAGGGTGTTCGCGATAGCGGGCAGCTATGAGAACGACCCGCGCTGGCGCGGAAGCGTGACCACGATGCGGCAGGATCCCGCGGGGGCGGTCGCTGCGGGGACGAAGTTGCACGAGGTGGCGAAGTTCCTGGGTATGAAGGTGGAAATGAAGGCGCGCGTAGACGAAGTGCAGCCGGGGCGCCGCGTCGCCTACACGAGCACTTCGACGCCAAAGCCCGTGCGTGGTTGGCGGGACTTCGCGCCCGAGGGCGATGGCACGCTCGTGACGATAGGGGTGGAAGTGGTGGCGGGCGGCAGCCTGGGCGGAGTCGAGGGGCTCATCGCGAAGGCCGTGCGGCGCGAAGTGAAGAGCGAACTGAAGGCGCTGAAGGCGCTGTGCGAGACGAAGGGGTAGTCCCTTGGGCGTACAGGGCGGTTGGGGGGAGCTGAGAGATGATCGTGGCCCCGGGGACTGCCTCAACATGCGGGACAGGCCCAGCATCACGGCCCCGATCGTGGATTGTGCTGCCGATA
>JBPCLM010000045.1:0-4746 GCA_051003295.1 Tepidiformaceae bacterium
CGGGAAGGCCGCGCCACCGGCGGCCGCACCGTTGCCGTGCTCACGGGCAACGGCTTGAAGGACCCGGAAACCGCCGCCGCGCGCTACACCGCCGACGTCACGCGCACGCCCGCGACCGCCGAAGGCATCGAACGCGCGCTCGGGTGGTAGGGCGAGTCACCGGGCCTTGTCCCACTCCCTACCGGTCGCGCCTCTGATGGCGGGCGTCGGTGCCGCACAGTCCGTAGCCCGACCGATAGGGAGGGCTCGCGTGCACCGCCACGATGCCTGGAGCGAGGATCGCACCGTCACGCGCTCTTACCGGTCGCGCCTCTGGCGGTCGTCGGTGCCGCACAGGCCGTAGCCCGACCGATAGGGAGGGCGTCCGTGCGGCTGTCGCGGAGCTTGGAGCTGGGATCCCGCACCGTCACGAGCTCCCTACCGGTCGCGCCTCTGATGCGCTCCGACGGCCGTCACCCGCTGCTGGCGGAGCCGGCCTTGCACTTCGATACTTGATCCCGTGAACAGCCCCTCCCTCTTCGAGCGCGTGGGCGGGCGCGAAGGCGTCCAACGCATCATCGCAGCGTTCTACACGCTTGTGGAGGCGGACGCCCACCTGCGCGCTATCTACCCCGAGGACCTGGGGCCCGGGCGCGAAAAGCTGACGCTCTTCTTCGAACAGTGGCTCGGCGGCGAGGCGCGCTACTCCGAACGCTTCGGCCATCCCCGCCTGCGCCGCCGCCACTTCCCGTTCGTCATCGATGAACTGGCGGCAGGGCGCTGGCTGCGGCACATGCGCGCCGCGCTCGCCTCCAGCGGCGTCTCTCCCGCCGACCAGGAGGCGATCTTCGAACGCCTGGCGCCGCTCGCCCACCATATGGTCAACGCCGGCGAAGACATCCCCCGCGAGCCGCTGGGGGGCGCGCGCCTGGAGTAAGCCGATCAGCGCGCGTGATTCATACTCGTGGGTCGCGCCGCGGCTTCCCTCCAAGGGGCGGCAGCAAATAGGCGAAAGGGCATCCTCGAAGCGGAAGCCCAGCGAAACCTCGTGCGCTCGACCGGGTTGGGGATTGTGTTCCTCACAACCGGCCAAGAGCACAGCGTGAGCGTCCTCAAGCTCATCCTGCGGAAGTGGTCCTGGCTGGAGACGATTGTAGGGACCACGTGCGCCCCCCTAAGTAGCCCTTACGCCTCGTAGCGCGCCACCACCAGGCAACTGTTCTGGCCGCCGAAGCCGAAGCTGTTCTTCAGCGCCACGCGCACTGCCGCCTTGCGCGCGACGTTCGGCACGTAGTCCAGGTCGCAGGTTGGGTCGGGCACTTCCTGGTTGATGGTGGGGTGGATCGTGCCCGTCTCGATCGTCTTGATTGTCGCGATCGTCTCCATGCCGCCGCTCGCGCCCAGCCCGTGGCCGATGAGGCTCTTCGTGGCGCTGATGGGGATGCGGTAGGCGCCTTCGCCAAACACGCTCTTGATGGCGTTGGTCTCGGCTGTATCGCCGAGCGGCGTGCTGGTGGCGTGCGCGTTCACGTAGTCCACCTCCTCGCGCCCGATGCCCGCATCGCGCAGCGCTTCGACCATCGCCCGCGCCGCGCCTTCGCCGTCTTCAGGCGGGGCGACCACGTGGAAGGCATCGCTCGTGCAGCCGAAGCCCGCGACCTCCGCGTAGATGCGAGCGCCGCGGGCGAGGGCGTGCGCTTCGCTTTCGAGGACGAGCGCGCCGGCGCCTTCGCAGGGCACGAAGCCATCGCGCAGGGCGTCGAACGGCCGGCTCGCCTTCGCCGGGTCGCCTTCGTAACTGGTGAGGGCGCGCATAACGCTGAAGCCGGCGAGGCCCAGTTCCGTGATGCCCGCTTCGCAGCCGCCGGTGACCGCTATCTCGGCGCGCCCGGCGCGGATGAGCGCCGCCGCTTCGCCAATCGCCTGCGTGCCCGCCGCACAGGCCGTCACGATGGTGCCATTGTAGCCGCGCAGGTTGTGCTGCAGAGCGACCTGGGCGCCGGCCATGTTGCTCAGGCTCTTCGCCAGGTAGAGCGGGTCCAGTTTCATGCCGCCCTTTTCGAGCAGCGTGCCCACCGCCTCCTGGATATCGGGGTAGCCGCCGCCACCGTTGCCAACGAGCACGGCCACGCGGTCGCGGTCTTCGTTATCGAGCTCGAGGGCGGCGTCTGCGAGGGCCTGCCCCGATGCGGCGACCATGAACTGCGCGAAGCGCGCCATGCGCCGCGCGGACTTGCGCTCCATGTGCTCCTGCGGGTCCCAGTCCTGCACTTCGCCCGCAACCTTGCAGGGGAAGGCGCTCGTATCAGCGAGGGTCATTGGGCGAATGCCCGAGCGGCCGCAGACGAGGCTCTCCCAGAAACTCTGGGGATCCTTGCCCGCCGGTGTGATGGCGCCCATGCCTGTCACCACCACGCGCGTGCGCGAACGCAGCGTCTCGTTCATCGGTCCCTCATTATCGCGGGGCGGGAAGGCTCTTCGCCCCAGGGCCAGTATAGCGCCCGAAACACGGGTTCCGAGGCGCGAGAACCGAACCCGCCGCTGGGGCGTCGAAGCGCCGCCGCCGCTCCTGTACCCTTGCGCCATGGCCGCTGAGCTGCCCGCGCACGTGGTATCGCAGCGCCGCGATGGGCGCAAGGAAGTGCTGCTCCACCGCTCCGTCGCGATCATCGGCCCCGAGAAGATCGAAATCCGCAGCGCCCGCAGCACGGTCGTGGTGCCGCTGCTGGGGCTGGCGCTCGTCGTGGCGGCGGGGACGTGGATGGCCTGGGCGGGCGGCGCGCTCCCGTTCTGGTTGCTCGTGGGGTTGCTCCTGTTCTGCCTTGCCGTGGCACCGCTGGCGGTGATGAGCCTCGTCTCCTCGGTCGCGGGAGCCGAAGTGGTGGTCGATGCGCGCAAGGGCTCCATCACCTGGCAGCAGGGCTACCTGGGCATGGGGCTGGGCACAAAAGAGCTCGTTCCCTTCGCCAAGATCGACCGCCTCGAAGTCACCATCGAAGGCGACCAGCCCGACCGCTGGCGTGGCGAAAGCGATGCGCTGCGCCAGTTCGCGCTGGTGCTCGTGAAGCAGAGCGGACGGCGCCTGACCATGACGCAGGTGCCCGTACCGGCCTACGGCCAGGCCGATGGCATGGACCGCACGCTCGCCGTGGGCAGCGCCATCGGCGCCCTCTGCGGTGCGAGCGTCACGCTCCCTGAAGGCTGGGAACTGGTCGAGATCCACGTGGCGACGGGCGAGCCGCCGGCCGCGCGAGGGAGCGGGCGAGCCGGCGAAGGGGCAAGCGCGGACGGCCAGGAGCCGCCACTGACATGACGCCGCGGCCGCCCGGGGTTGCTAAGGTGGAAGCAGGCCGCGTCCCGGGGGCGGCTGCTGGAGGGACCATGGACGAAGCCGTGCAGGCGCTGCTCGCCGCGAAGACGATCGCCGTCGTGGGGCTGGATGCGCGCGAATACCGCACGGCCCACCGCATCGCGAACTACCTCCAGCGCGCGGGCTACCGCATCATCCCCGTGCCCCTGCAGGAACCAGCGAGCGAAGTGCTGGGCGAACGCGCTTACGCCAGCCTGCGCGATATCCCCGAGCACATCGACCTGGTGGACGTGTTCGTGCGCTCCGAACAGACGGGCCCCGTGATCGATGACGCCATCGCCGCCGGGGTGGGGGCGATCTGGCTGCAGCAAGGCATCCGCAACGATGAGGGCCTGGCCCGCGCGCGCGCAGCCGGCATCACCGCCACGCAGGACCGCTGCACGATGGTGGAGCACCGCCGCCACCTTCGCGATTGACGACCGACGATTCACGATCGTCGAGGCGCGCGACGTGCTTTGCTCGAACTTGCCGCCAGGCCTTTTCCGGGCGTTCCCCTTCGAAACGCTATCGTGGACACTGGTTCGGGCGCGCGGGGGCGATGCCGGTCGCGATGGAGGATCCCTTTGAGAGCGCGCCTTTTCCTGCTGCCCGTGGTGGGACTTTCGCTGCTGCTGTTCGCCGCCTGTGGCGATGACGACGATAACGACGACACCACACCCAGCGGCGGGGGCACCACCACGGCTTCCCCGGCCACGGGTGGCGGGAGCGCGACCGTGCCCGCGCCTACCACCGCCTCCAGCGGCACCGCCGCGCCCCGCGCCGATGGCACCGTGGCCCCCCAGAACGCGGGCGATACGAGGCCCGTCCCCATAAAGGCCAACCCCGAGAACTTCGCGGGCCAGGCCACGCTGACGAAGGTGCGCATCGGCATCCACCCCGAAGAGGGCGGCTGGGAGCGCTTCGTCTTCGAATTCGCGGGCACCTTCCTGCCCCCGGCAACGGTCGAATATGTCACCGCCGCCAGCGAATGCGGGTCAGGCGCGGCGGTAACGCTTCCCGGTACGGCCATCCTGCAGGTGCGCTTCGGACAGGCGGTGGCGCACAACGACGCCGGCCAGGTGACGGTCAACACGCTTAACCTCAGCGGCCCCGGTAACACCATCCTGCGCGCGCGTCAGACGTGCGATTTCGAAGCCGTGGTGATCTGGGCGCTCGGGCTCAAGGCCAAGCAGAACTTCAAGGTGACCACACTCCAGAACCCCGTCCGCCTCGTCATCGATATCAAGCAATAGGCGGCAGCTTGTCCGCGGCTGATCTCCGTCCCCCTGCGCGCGAATCCTCCTACCGGTCGGGCCACGGACGGTGCCCACGGGCGCGCTCGGTGCTCGGTGTCCGTATTAATTGGCCACGGTACTCGGGCCTCGGGCCTCAGGCCTCGGGCCTCGGGCCTCGGGCCT
>JBPCLM010000046.1:0-16928 GCA_051003295.1 Tepidiformaceae bacterium
GTCCCCGTCCTCGAGAAGCAGTTTGTAGTTGCTCGGTGATACTTTGATCGGATCCTTGTAATCCATCGTTCGTCTCCGTTCGAGTCCGCGCTCGATTTCTTTGGTGAACAGCTCCCCGTACGGCAGCGCGTTCGAGGGCGGCAAGGCTAAGGCGCGCAAGAATCCCTTGTCAAGCGCGGCCGGGAGCTGCTTGGTCGACGTCGAGCGCAGACGGCGACGCCCTCTCGCTCCTCGCGGGCGGCCGGCTGCCAGCGAGCGTCACGCCCCTCGCGATCGCGCTGGTGCATCGCGATCACGTGCGCGGAGGTGGCGACCAGGAACGGAACGATATACGTCACCGCGATCTGAACGGGGCCTGATGTCGTATGGAACCAAGCGAAGAGCGCCCCGATACACGTAGCCGCCGGTGACCGAGATGCCCTTGCAATATGTGCGTGCCGGCCCTGCCTGGCCGGTTCGTTGCGAACGCAGGGCGGATAAACCGCACCTCCTCGGCCAACGCCTCGTCGATCCCGTGTCGCGCAAGGTGGGGAAGGTTCCCTTCGTCGAGCTTCAGCGAGAGCACCGTGATTCCCGTGGCCGGCGTCAGCTCCGGTTCATCGGAGGCCATCAGCGTGCCAGGCGCGGCCCCAGCGTGCCCAGATACGCCTCATAATTGCGCCGGGATTCCGCGAGCGTGTCGCCCGCGAATTTTTCCAGCCAGGCGTCGGCGAGGATGATCGCCACCATCGCTTCTGCCACCACCCCTGCAGCGGGCACAATGCAGACATCGCTGCGCTCGTAGTGCGCGAGCACCTCGTCCCCCGTATCCAGGTCAACCGAAGGCAGGGGGTGGGCGAGCGTCGGTATCGGCTTGACGGCAGCTCGCACGACGACCTCCTCGCCTGTGCTGATGCCGCCTTCGATGCCACCGTGGCGGTTCGTGGCGTGACGCCACGGGGAGCCCTGCCATTGCGCCGCGGGGAGGATCACGTCGTGCACCTGCGAACCGCGCATGGCACTGCCTTCGAAGCCCGCCCCGAAGCCAACACCCTTGAAAGCATTGATGCTGCAAATCGCCTGGGCGATCCGCCCATCGAGCTTGCGGTCCCAGTGGACGTAGCTGCCGAGGCCGATCGGGATGCCGGAGACGCGCACTTCCACCTCGCCGCCGAGCGTGTCGCCTTCGTTTTTGGCGGTGTCAATGGCGGCGACCATCGCGGCGCTGGCTGACGCCGTCGCGGCGCGCACGGCGTCTTCTTCGACGGCATCCCAATCGATTGCGCCGGGCGCATCACCACGGACACCGCCGATGGCGAGGGTGTAACTGTGGAAATCGACACCGAATTCGCCGAGGAAGCGGCGGGCGACTGCCCCTACCGCGACGCGCGCGGCGGTTTCGCGCGCGCTCGCCCGCTCGAGCACGTTGCGCACGTCATTGAAGCCGTACTTGATCGCACCGGGGAGATCGGCGTGCCCGGGGCGCAGACGCGTGACGCGCTCGATCTCGGCTTCGACGGGCTCTACGGCCATCTTCTCCGTCCAGTTGACCCAATCGCGATTCTCGATCCAGAGGGCGACGGGCGCGCCGAGGGTCAGGCCGTGGCGCACGCCGGCGCGGATTTCGGCGTGGTCCTGTTCGATCTTCATGCGTCCGCCGCGCCCGTAGCCGCCCTGGCGGCGCGCCAGTTGGGGCGCGATATCGCCTTCGGAAAGCGGCAGGCCAGCAGGCAGGCCTTCGATGACCATTGTGAGGCCCTTGCCGTGGCTCTCCCCGGCCGTCAGGAAGCGGAAATGCCCCATCAGAACGTCGCCTTCTCGGCACCGGCCTCGTAGGGCTGGACGGGCAACGATCCCTCGATGGCAGGCAAGTCGATGGGAGAGCCCTGGCCGCCCGGGCCGCGCTCGTAGCGGGTATCGAAGCGGGCGAGGACTTCCGCAGCCGTGAGCGCGTCCCATGCGAGCGAATCGGCGGTGCCGCGGTCGGCGGAGCTGGTGAGGATGGGCTTTTGCACGGGCGTACCTTCGGCCTCCATGAACGTCGCGTAGAGATCGACGCGGACCAGGTGGAGGCGGAGGTTGGGCACATCGTACAGCATCATGTCGAGGAGCCTTGCGGCGAGACTGATGGCTTCATCGAGCGCGGACGTGACCTGCACGCGGCGACCGTCTTCCGTACGAAATTCTCCTTCGGCGGAGGTCGAGAGCGTGGCGCTTTCGTTGGTGACGGCAACGAGCTGAGCAGCCTGCACGCCGGCCCACAGCCCGGCGCCAGTCCCTCGCGGCGGCCGCGTGCGCCGCCAGGTGGCGAGGGCCTCTTCGATGAGCGCGGCGACCACGGCAATGTCGCCGCTTGCGACGCGCTTGCGCCAGGCACGGTGCTGGAACATTTCCGCCGAAACCGCCCAGCCGACGAAGAGGAAGATGGCCAGCGTGACAATTGAGCCGAAGACGAGCATTCAGCGTTCCCCGGCAGCGGCAGCGGCCGCGGCCGCGGCGGCCAGTGCCTTGCGGGCTGCATCGAACATGACATCGATAGGGGCGGGCGCCCCCGTCCAGAGCTCAAAGGAGAGGCCACCCTGGTAGATGAGCATCGGCAGGCCGGGGAGCGTGCGCAGTCCGGCTTCCCGCGCAGAGCGGAGGAAGGGGGTGTCTTGAGGCCGGTAGACGATGTCCACGGCGAGCGCACCAGGGCGCGCGGAAGAGAAGTCGCACGGGGAATCGACTTCAGTGCCCGTGCCCTCCATGCCGACCGATGTGCAATTGATGACCAGGCCGTAGCCCGCGGGGTCCGCGCTCCCGGCCGCGCGAGCGGCAGCGCCCGTGAGGGCCACATCGGCTGCGAGGCGGGCGGCGCGAGTGGGCGTGCGATTCCAGACATCGATGGCAGCGGCGCGCGCCTCAGCGAGGGCGAAGGCGACACCGCGCGCCGCTCCTCCCGCGCCCAAGATGAGCACCGCCTGGCCGGCGGGGTCGAAGTTCGCTTCGTTCTTGAGTGCGGCGACGAATCCGGGACCATCGGTGTTGAAACCGAAGAGGCGCCCGCCACGGTTGACGATGGTGTTGACCGCGCCGACGCGGGCGCTCTGGCCGCCGAGTTCATCGAGCAAGGCGAAGACGGCTTCTTTGTGAGGAATGGTGACGTTCGCGCCGAGGTAGCGATCGCTACGCAGGCTTACGATGCGGCCCGCCAGGGCCTCAGGAGCGGTGTCCCAGCGTTCGTAGGCGGCGTCGAGCCCGCAGTGGGCGAAGGCGGCGCCCTGGAGGGCCGGCGATAGCGAGTGGCCCACCGGGCGGCCGATGATGCCCGCCAGGCGGGTCACGGCGCGCCGAACTCGGCCTGGTTGCGCAGGTGTCCGGCTTCGGTTTCGGCGAACACATGCGACCCGTCGGCGGCCTTCGCGTTGGCGACGAAGTAATAGAACTTCGTTTCGGTTGGGCGCGCAGCGGCTTCTATGGAGGCGAGCCCCGGGTTCGTGATGGGGCCTGGGGGAAGCCCGGCGAATCGCCGCGTGTTGTAGGGGGAGGCGTGCTGCAGGTCGTCGATGGTCAGTTCTTTCTTCCAATAGCCGAAGCGAGCCACGCTTGCGGGGTCGAGCGCGACGGCGAACTGCACGGTCGGGTCGGCCCCCAGGAGGTCTCCTTCGTCGAGGCGGTTGTAGAAGACGCCGGCCATGATGGGGCGCTCGGCGGCAATGGCCGCCTCTCGTTCGACGATGGAGGCCAGGGTAAGGGCCTGGTGGAGGGTCAGTCCGCGCGCGCGGACGGCGGCCTTCAAGGGCGGGGCGAAGCGGCTGTCGAGCGTCTTAATCATTTCGGCGACGAGGTCCACGGCATCGGAGCCGACGGGGAGGAAGTACGTATCGGGAAAGAGGTAGCCCTGAAGGCTGGCGCCCAGGGGCAGTGAGGCCGCGAAATCCGCGGGCAGGGAGGCGCCGGCGACGGCCTCCAGGAAGTCGTTGGCGGTGCCGAAGCCTGACTTCTCGGCGATCGTGGCCATCTCCTCCAGGCGGATACCTTCGGGGAAGGTGACGCGCAGGACGGGGCCACTGGCGCGCACGGTGATGGCATCGATCACCGAGAGCGCTGACGAGCCGCTGTTGAGCACGTAGTCGCCCGCGCTGAGGCGCTGTTGCAGCCCCATGAGGCTCACGAGCACCTGGAATTGTCGCCCGGAGCGAATAACTCCTTTGCGCTCCAGGTCCGCGCCGATTTCGCCGGCAGAGCGTCCTTCGGCGAGCGTGTAGGCGACGGGGGCGCCCGTGGCGGGCGGGGGCTGGAGGGCGACGATTCTGCCATCGAGCACGGCAGCGGGTGTGCCGGCGATACAGTAGCTGGCCACTAGCAAGGCGACGGGCACCAGGCCGAGGGCCACCGCAACCGTCCAGGGGATGGCGCGCAGCCTCATCGAGTGGGGGGACCTGCACGCCGGAAATCGAGCACGGCCTGCAGGACAAGCGCAGCTGAGGCCGAATCGACTGCGCCCGTGCGGCGCGTGGCCCGCGGTGCGCCGCGGGAAGCCTGCACCGAGGACAGGCGCTCGTCCCATTCGGTCACCGGGATTCCGAGACGCTGACGCAGGCGAACGATGAGCGCGCGCACTTCGGCTGTTTGGGGCGAGTCGTCGCCAGCGAGGGTCAGGGGAAGCCCGACGACGACTTCATCGACGTGGGCCGATTCGACTTCGCGGGCGATGGCTTCGACGAGGCTGGTGCGGCCGTCCACCTGGATGGCGGGGCGAGGATGGGCGTAGAGCCCGAGTTCGTCGCTGACGGCCACCCCTGTACGGCGCGAGCCCGGGTCAAGGGCGAGGAGACGGCGTGGCCGCGGGCGAGGCGCGGTTGGTTGGGGCTGGGGTTGGGGTTGGGCCATCGCCTTCCGCGCCTTCCCGGGCATCCGCCGATTCGCTGCGCAACTCCACGCTCACGCGGAAATCGAAGCGCGGGAGCCAGGGCGCCCATCCGGGGGTGACCTTCACGTCCGCCCTCTGGATACCATACCGCGACGCGAGGGTCGATTTCGCGTCCTCCGCCGATTTGCCCTTGACGGCGGCCTTTATTTCGTCGCGGGTGACGCTACGGGCCAGTTCGCCGCGGAGCAGGAAGGCCGCCTTGATGCTGCCGTCTTCGGCGACTTGCTGGCTACCGGTCTCGACAGCGGTCACGGACCCCGGGATGAATTCGCCGAGGCTGTCTGCGCGCAACACCCGGCGCGCGAGCTCATCAAGCGTCTCCGAGGGGATGGCGAGGGCGCTGACGGTGACGGTCACATCCATCAGCAGAAGGTCGACAGGTGTGCCCGCGGGGTCGTCCGGTTCATCGACCTCGGCGGTCACTGTGGCGGTGGCGAGGAAGACGGCATCGTGCGGGCGTTCCTCGAGGATGATGCGTTTCAGCGCTCCGGAGGTTTCGAGCGCGCGGGCAAGCGCACGGATGCTCGCGATGTCCTCGGGTGCGACGACTGCGCGTTCTTGGGAAGGGCCGGTGGCCGCCGCAGGATTGGTGACAATCAGGGGCTTGAGCGCCACGTCCTCCCAGGTGGTGACGCTGCCCGGCCCGAAGGCCCCCTGGGGGCTGGACGACTCGGAAGTGACCGATTGCGTAGACGCACCGCGGGGCGCCACCGGCGTCTGGGCATCGAGGAGGAAGCGAGTGCCATTGGCCGTCAGCAGGACTGCCCCCTTGGGAATCGTGACGGCGCTGGCGCCCGGGTTGTTGATGCTCACGGTGACGACAGCGGGGCCTGTGAAGACGCGAGCCTTGCCCGTCGTCTTGACCGCGAAGGTGAGCGTTCGCTGGGCGCTCACCTGGCTCGCGGGCACAGCGAGGCGCTCGAAGTCGATCTCGTCCCGGTCGGTCGAGGCGGTGACCTCGACGGTACGGGTGAGCGTCTCCACTGGAGGATAGGCGACAATCTTGGCGGAGGGCGCGGCAGCGATGGCGAGCACGAAAAAGACCGCCGCGACGGCGATGATGGCGCCGAGCTGCACGTAGCGGCCGAGCGCGGGGGCAAGCAGACTGTACTTGCCTACCTGGACAACGCGCCGGCCCCCGGATTCCCAGCGAACGTACTCCGGCCGGCGGGCAACGGGCATGCCCACCTGGCGAGCGCGTGAGGCGAGAGCGACGGCCGTGGTGGCGATGGCGATGGCGCGGCCGGATTCGTCGGCGTGGCGCTGCAGGCGGCGCATGCCGAGCTCGGTGGTCAGCTGCCGGTTCCCACGTGGAGCATGGATAACGACGGCGAACGTGGGCGCGGTATCGACGCGGCCGCAGATGGTGCCGATGTCCTCGTAACGATCGATTTCGACGACGCTCGCCAGGCTGGAGACATCGTCGTCGAGGGCGCCGGCTTCGAGGACCGGCTGCTCGGGCCGGTCTTCGGTCATGGCGCTCGCCCCCGTCGACGCGCTGCCGCGTTCACGATTCCCCCAGCGCTTTCGCGGCGAGCCGGGCCGCCGCTTCGAGGGCGGCGTCGAGGCGGGCGGGGTCCCTGGCACCGGCCTGCGCGATATCCGGGCGCCCACCGCCGCCGCCACCGGCGACAGCGGCTACTTCGCGCACGAGATTACCGGCGTGCGCGCCGTTCGCCACCGCTTCCGGCGTCGCTGCGGCCACAAAGGCCGGGCGTCCGTCGATCAACGCGCCGAGGACGATGATCGAGGGGCTGAGGCGCGCACGGACCCGGTCCACGACCTCCTTGAGCGCTTCATTGGAGAGGGCTTCGATGCGGGCAACGACGATGTAGGCATCGCCCACGCGCCTGGCGCCCTCGATGAGGGCTTCGGCGAGGGCGTCCCCCTGGAAGCGCTGAAGCTGTTCTGATTGGCGGCGCAGGCGCTCCAATTCGGTCGTCATCGCCTCAAGGCGGGCCTCGATCTCGGCCGTGCTGACGTTCAGCCTCCCGGCGATGCGCGCAAGTCGCTCCTGCTGCTCCAGCAGGTGCGCCTCGGCGGCGCGGCCTGTGAGCGCCTCGATGCGGCGCGTGCCCGCCGCCACGGCGGATTCGCGCAGGATGTGCACGTAGCCGATTTCGCCCGTGGCGTGCACGTGGGTGCCGCCACAGAGTTCGGCACTGAAGGCGCCGCCGTCATCCTTTATCTCGACCACACGGACATCGTTGCCGTACTTGTCGCCGAAGAAAGCGAGCGCGCCGGAGGCAACAGCGGCGCGGTAGCTGCTCGTGCGCCAGGCGACTTCAAGGTTGCCGCGTACTTTTTCGTTGGCCAACTGCTGTACTTCGAGCAGTGCTTCGCGCGGTGTTTGTTCCAGGTGGGTGAAGTCGAAGCGGAGGCGGTCTGGTGTGACGAGTGAGCCCTGCTGGCGGACGTGGCTACCGAGGATGGCGCGCAAAGAGGAATGCAGGAGGTGCGTGCCGGTGTGGTTGCGGGTGGCGCCGGCGCGCCACTGCAGATCCACGCGGGCATCGGCGGAATCGGCCACGCGAATCTCCCCTTCGCTGACGCGGCCGCGGTGGATCACAGCGCCACCACTGGCCAGCGTGTCTTCCACTCTGAAGACGCCGGAAGTGGTTCGAATGTTCCCGCGGTCGCCGATTTGGCCGCCGCCCTCGGGGTAAAAGGGCGTCACGCTGAGGACGATTTCGCAGGTCTCGCCCTGGAGGGCACCAGGGGAGAGGGCGCCGGCCTTGAGGATGGCGACCACGTGCGCTTCGGCTTCCGTGTGTGAGTAGCCGACGAAGTGGCTGTGTTCTTCGCCGATGGCCTGGAGGGCGGGAGCAGGCTCGCCGCGGAAGAACCGGCCCTGTTGCCGAGCGCGCGCGCGCTGGGCCTGCATGGCCGTTTCGAAGCCGTCGTCATCGAGCGTGAAGCCGGCGGCGGCGGCGAGTTCCCTGGTCAGCTCGTGAGGAAGCCCGAACGTATCGTAGAGCTGGAAAGCCTCCTCGCCGGGGACAACGGGCTCACCGGCCCCCGCGAGCCGTTCGAGCACGGTCTCGAGCCGGGCGGAACCCGCGCCCAGCGTGCGCAGAAAGCGCACTTCTTCGCCGTCAAGGGCCTTCTTGATGAAGGCGCGGTTCTCTTCCAGGTGCGGGTAGGCGCTCTTCAGTTTGTCGATAGCCGCATCCGCGAGGCGCTCGGTGAAGGGCTTACGCACGCCCGCCTTACGGGCGAGGTAGACGGCGCGGCGTACCACCCGGCGGAGCACGTAGCCCCTGCCTTCGTTGCTGGGCACCACACCATCGCCGATGAGCAGCGTGGCGGCGCGGCAGTGTTCGGACATCGCGCGAATGGTGTGGGCCTGTTCCCCGGTTGCGCCGCCGCCCAGGTAATCAACACCAACCACAGCAGCGGCGGCTTCCAGGATCGGCAGGAAGATGTCCGTTTCGTACACGGAACGCTTGCCCTGGAGCGCGGCGGCGACTCGTTCGAGCCCGCTGCCGGTATCGATGTTGCGGGCGGGCAGGTCTTCGCGGTGGCCATCAGGGTGCTGGTAGTACTGCATGAACACGAGGTTCCAGATTTCGAGGAACCGCTCACCGTCGTAGCCGACGCCCGTGCGGCTGCCCGCGGCCCCAGCGGCCAACTGAGCGCCGGCGATGCCGCGCTCCGGGAAGTGGTCGAAGTAGATCTCGCTGTCGGGGCCGCAAGGGCCACTGCCGCCGGCTGGGAAGCTAAACCAGTAGTTCAACTCCTCGTCGCGGCGGTGGATGTGGTCGTCGGGCAGTCCGACTTCGCGCCAGTAGCCATGGGAGTCGTCGTCATCGAGGTAGATCGTGGCGTGCAGGCGGGCGGGATCGATGGCGTAAACGCGTGTGAGCAGCTCCCACGCCATTTCGATGGCGCCTTGCTTGAAGTAGTCCCCGAAGCTGAAATTGCCCAGCATTTCGAAGGCCGTGCAGTGGCTGAGGTTGCCAACCTCCTCGATATCGGTCGTGCGAAAGACGCGCTGTACCGTGGTAGCACGGGGTGCTGGTGGGGCCTGTTCGCCCAGGAAGTGGGGCTTGAACTGCTGCATACCCGCGCTCGTGAAGAGCGATGTTGGGTCGCCTATGGGCACGAGCGGCCACGGAGGCAGCAGGATATGGCCGCGCTGCTGAAAAAACTGCAGGAAGGCTTCGCGGATCTCGTCTGATGTCCGTGGGGGCGTCGTCATCGTCGTGAGGGTTCATCCTAGGAGTGGCGGGGAGGCGTGTCGAGAAGTGGGACGCAGGTGTGATTGTGTTGACAGGCTTTTCGCGTGGTATCTAGCATGGGAGCCGGACGCATCGCTGCGTCCCCTATGTGTACCGACCTCGAACCTCCCAGTCGTCGCCACGCCTCAGAACGTTGCTTTCTCGCCGTCCTTGCGGCTGAGAGGAGCGCGCGCGCGTGAGCGGGAGCAGAACCGGCGTGGTGGTGTTGGCGGCCGGGCGAGGGACGCGCATGCGCTCGGCGCTTCCGAAGGTGCTACAGCCGGTCTGTGGCACGCCCATGGTCGCGCACGTCATCGAAGCGGCCCGCGGCCTCCAGCCCAGGCGTATCGCGGTGGTGGTGGGCTACGGCGCCGAAGCAGTTCGCCGGGAAGCGGCCGGTGACGGCGTGGTCTTCGTCGAACAGCCGGAACTGCTGGGGACGGCCGACGCCGTGCGCCGCTGCGAGGACGTCCTCGCCGGGTGCGACACCGTGGTGGTGTTGAACGGCGACGTGCCGTTGGTGACGACGGTACTGCTGGAGCGGCTGGCCGCGGCTGGCTCGCCGATTTCATTCGTCAGTTGCCGGGTGGAGGAAGCAGGGCGTCTCGGGCGTGTAGCACGCGCGGCGCTCGGCGGCGTGACCGGCATCATCGAAGCGGCGGATAGCGATGGCCTCGACGGGCCCGCCGAAATTAACGCCGGCCAACATCGTCCCAATGCAGCGTGGCGCTGGAAGCGCATCGGGGAGGTGCCCGCGAGCGCCAGTGGCGAGCGTTACCTCACGCACCTTGTGGCCATGGCAGCGGCGGAAGGCCATCAGATGAGCACGGTGGAAGGCTCGCCGGAAGAAGCGCTCGGTGTGGACGACCGCGTGCAGCTCGCAGAGGCCGAGCGGCTGATGCGCGCGCGCATCTTGCGCGAGCACATGGAAGCGGGCGTGACGATCGCCGACCCCGCAACCACGTACATCGACCGGCGCGTGCGGCTCGCCGGGGACGTGACGGTGCTACCGAATTGCTACCTCTACGGCGAAACATCGGTGGCGTCGCAAGCCGTCATCGGGCCGGGGACGACGCTGCGCAATGTCCGCATCGGCGCCAGCCGGGTGCAGGCGTCGGTGGTGGAGGATTCTTCCATCGGGGATGGAACGAGCGTCGGGCCGTTCGCGCACGTGCGTGGTGGCGCCGAGATCGGCGATGACTGTGTCATCGGCAATTACGCCGAGGTGAAGAATTCGAAACTCGGGAACGGCGTGAAGATGCACCATTTCAGCTACCTGGGTGATGCGACCGTGGGCGAACGGGCGAACATCGCCGCCGGCATGGTGACCTGCAACTTCGATGGGGTGACCAAGCACCGGACGGTGATCGGCGCGGGCGCGTTCATCGGCTGCGACACGATGCTCGTCGCGCCGGTCACGATCGGCGATGGGGCGGTCACGGGGGCTGGTTCGGTGGTGCGCGAGGATGTCCCTCCGGGGGCCAAGGTCGCGGGCGTGCCGGCCCGCATCATCGGCCGGGCGGGTCACGAGGAGTAACGGTGGAAGCAGGCTTAGCCATCGCCGGGATCTTCCTGGCGACACTGGTGCTGGCGGCAGTGGCAGCGGCCGAAACCGCGCTCGAACGCGCGAGCGACGTGCGCATCCAGGCGCTCGCGGTGCGTGGCGACCCGCGCGCGAGGAGCATCGCGGGGACGGTGGAGCAGCCGCGGGAATTCCTGGGGCCGCTCACGGCAGCGCGCGTGTTCTCGGCCGCTGCCATCGTGGCGCTGTTCGCCTACATCGGGGTGCGCGCCTATGGGCCGCTCCAGGGGACTCTCCTGGTGGGGCTGGCCGGGGGTTTGTATGTCGCTACCGTGCAGATGACCGTCGGTTTGCTGGCGGCGAGGCGTCCCGAATACGCCGCGCTGCGGCTGAGCCGCGTTGTGCGCCTCAGCGCGCGCGTGTTCGGCCTGCCCGCCTGGCTGCTGGCGCTGCCATCGCGTGCCATCGCGCGCTCCTTGCAGGCGGCTGTCCCGGATACGTCCATGGACATCCTTTCGCTGGTGGAACGGGAGGAAGCGGCCGGAGGAGTGGAAGAGCAGGAACGGCGCATGATTCGCGGCATCATCGCCCTCGAAGACAAGACAGCGCGGGAAATCATGGTGCCGCGCATCGATATCGCCGCCGCCGAGGTGGCCGATAGCATCGAACACGTGGCGACAATTGTGAACGAGCGCGGATTCAGCCGCGTCCCCGTGTTTCGGGAAAGCATCGATGACATCGTGGGCGTCGTGTATGCGAAGGACCTGCTGCGAGCGGTGTGCAACGGCGGGCGGGAGCGCAAATTGGAGGAACTGCTGCGGGCGCCCGAGTTCATCCCCGAATCCAAGCGGCTGGATGAGTTGCTGACGGAGATGCGGGCCAAGCGCACGCACATGGCAATCGTGGTAGATGAATACGGCGGCACAGCGGGGCTGGTAACCATCGAGGACCTGCTCGAGGAGATCGTGGGCGAGATAGAGGATGAATACGATGTAGCAAAGCCCGTGACCGAGATCATCTCAGAAGACGAAGTGCTGCTCGACGCCGGTGTTACCACCGACGTGCTGCGGGAGCTCTTTCACTACGAAGTCGACTCGGAGGACTTCGATACGGTCGGCGGGTTCCTTATCCATGAGCTGGGGCGGCTGCCATCGGTTGGCGACGAAGTGCGCGTGGACGGCCTGAGCCTGAAGGTGCTGACGATGACGGGGCGACGCGTGAAGCGGCTGCGCGTCACGCGCCAGCGCGAGCAAGAGCCGGAACGGACGGCCGTCTCGTAGGCGAAGGGCTGCTATAGTCCGCGAGCATGAACGACCAGCCGGAGCTGCCGTACTGGTTGGCGCTGCGCCGGGCGGGGCTCGGAAGCACGAACTTCGCGCTGCTCATCTCGCGCTTCGGTTCCATCGCGAAGGCCTGGGAGACGAACGCGGGAGAGCTCACGCGCGCCGGCATGGAAGCCCAGTACGTGCGGGCAGTGGAGAAGGCTCGGGCTGGTTTCGATGCGGGCCGCGAACTCGACGCACTGGCCAGGCTGGAGGCGCGCGCGACAACCTGGCTGGATGAAGACTTCCCCGCTTCACTGCGCGATATCCCGCAGAGCCCGCCTGTGCTATTCGTGCGCGGCAAGACGGGGCCGGCGTTCGACCAGGCGGTGGCGGTGGTGGGGACGCGCCGGGTGACACCGTACGGACGCCAGGCCTGCGAGTTCTTTTGCGAGGCGCTGGCACGGGCGGGCGTTGCCATCGTTAGTGGCCTGGCCCGCGGCGTGGACGCGATCGCGCACCGGGTGGCGCTGGAACAGGGCGTGCCTACGGTCGCCGTGCTTGCGGGCGGCATCGACCAGGTCTACCCGCGGGAGAACGAGGGCCTTGCGCGCCGCATCCTGGAAGCGGGCTGCCTCGTCAGCGAATACCCGGCGGGCATCCCCGCGCGGCCGGACTATTTCCCGAGGCGCAACCGCATTCTTTCGGGGCTGTCGAAAGCGACCCTGGTGATCGAAGCGGGCGAAGGCAGCGGGGCGCTGCACACCGCGAACTGGGCATTCGAACAGGGTCGCGAGGTCTTTGCGATCCCGGGAAGCGTCTTTTCGAAACAGAGTCAGGGGACGAACCAGCTCATCCGCGAAAACACCGCGAAGCTGGTGGCGACACCGGAGCAACTCTGCGAGGAGCTGAACCTGCTGAGCGCCAGCGGCCAGGGCCGGCTCATGGAGGGGGGATCCGGCGCTCCCGCCGCAACGCCCCGGCCGGCTCCCACGCAGGATGAAGGTAAGGTGTTGCACTGGCTGGGCGAAGAGCCCCGTCACATCGACGAGATCGCGCGCACCTCGGGGATGGCTATTTCGCAACTGAGCGGCACGCTGCAGTTGCTGGAGCTGAAGGGGCTGGTACGTCAGCAGCGGCCGATGGTCTTCGTGCGGTCCTGAAACGAAAGCCCCTTCACGGAAGACTTAGAACAAACGCTCGACAAAGGCGCGGGCCACTCTCTACTCTCGAAAGTGCGAGGCCGGGCTCATCCCGGCGAAGGAAACAGTATTGGCAACGACAACGGCTCGGCGTGGAACTGCGGGGGCAGGCGCAATCGGCAAGCGGCTGGCTGCCCGCCTACCTGCGAACAGGAACGGCAGCGGCGCGCGCGGCCACAAGGCACCCAACCTCGTCATCGTCGAATCGCCCGCAAAGGCGCGGACGGTAGAGAACATCCTCGGCAGCGACTACCGCGTCATCGCCTCGGTTGGGCACGTGCGCGACCTCCCCCCTTACGGCTACGGCGTCGAGGACATCAAGAACGGCGACTTCACGCCCATATATGTGGTGGTCAAAGACAAGAAGCGCGGCGTCGATAAGAGCGCGGTCATAAGCGAAATCGCGGAGGCTGCGAAGCATGCCGAGCGGGTGTATCTGTCCACGGACCCCGACCGCGAGGGAGAGGCCATCTCCTGGCACATCCGCGAGGCGGCGGGCATACCGGAAGAGAAATCGTCGCGAGTGGTATTCCACGAAATAACGAAGCCGGCTATCGAAGAGGCCTTCCGCCATCCGGGCAAGCTCGATATGGATCTTGTTGACGCGCAGCAGACCCGGCGCGTGCTGGACCGCCTGATCGGGTTCCCCTTGACCTGGTTCGTGCAGAGCAAGGTGAGCAAGGCGGCGAGCGCGGGCCGCGTGCAGAGCGTTGCCCTGCGGCTCATCGTGGAACGCGAGCGCGAGATCCTCGGCTTTACGCGGCAGGAATACTGGACCATCCACGCGCTGCTGGCCAAGGGCGCGGGACGCTTCACGGCCGAACTCGCGCGTCTGCCTGGGGGACGTGGCAAGCCCGCCATCCCGGACGAGGCGACCGCCAACGGACTGGTGGCAACGTTCCGGCGTTGTGCCTTCGCCGTGAGCAGTGTCAAGAAAGCGGAGCGTTCGAAATCGCCCGTGCCGCCATTCACGACGAGCACATTCCAGCAGGCGGCGAATAACCGCCTCGGGCTGGGGGCCTCGCGTGCTATGTCAGTCGCGCAGCAGCTGTACGAAGGCGTGACGGTCCCCGGCGAAGGCCCGGTGGGGTTGATTACGTACATGCGCACGGATTCGCTCAACGTTTCGCCGCTGGCACGGGGCGCGGCGCGCGGCTTCATCGCAGGGCGCTGGGGGAAGGAATACGTGCCTGCCAAGGAGCGGGTCTACCGCACGCGCAGCAAGGGGGCGCAGGAAGCGCACGAAGCCATCCGCCCGACGGCGCCCGGCCGGACACCGGAGAGCCTCGCGCGCGTGCTGGACCGCGAACAGCTGCGCGTCTACACGCTCATCTGGCAGCGGTTCGTTGCAAGCCAGATGGCGGACGCGCGCTTTACGACTGTGACGGCGGAGATAGAGGCGAAGGAGGGCACAGCCCCCCGTGGGACGTTCCGGGCCAGCGCCCAGCACCTGGTGTTCGCGGGGCACCTGGCCGTCTACGGGGCGGATGTGAACGACCGCGAGGGCGAAGACGAGGACGCGGAGGCGGCGCTGCCAGAATTGAACGAAGGCGACGCGCTCGAACGGCGCGATGTGGAAGGCAAGCAGCACTTCACGGAGCCTCCACCGCGCTACACGGAGGCGACGCTGGTGAAGGCGCTAGAGGAGAAGGGCATCGGCCGCCCGAGCACCTACGCCACGATCGTGCAGACCGTACAGAAGCGCGAATACGTGAAGCGTGAGGGGCGGGCGCTGCTGCCCCAGGAGCTGGGCTTCCTGGTGAACGACATCCTCGTGGAAAACCTTGACCGCTACGTGAACACGGCCTTCACCAGCGAAATGGAAGAGGAACTCGATGAAGTTGCGGAGGGCAAGCGCAGCTACGAAACCACGCTGAGGGACTTCTGGGGACCCTTCGAAGAAGCGGTCGAAACGGCCAAGCGCACGGTCGGAAAGGTGGACGAGCAGACGGACATTCTCTGCACGCTCTGTGAGCTGGCGAACATGGTGGTGAAGTGGGGCCGCAACGGGAAGTTCTTCGCCTGCCCACGCTATCCGGAATGTTCGAACTCGCTGCCAATGGACAGCGAGGGCAAGCCCGTTTTCGTCGCGCAGCCGCGCGAAACGGCCTATCTCTGTCCGAAGTGCGGGTCGGCGACATTGCAGAAGACCGGCCCCTATGGGGCCTACATCGACTGCATTCGAAGGCAGACGAAGAAGTGCGATTTCCGGGCGGGAGTGCCGGTGGGGGTGGCGTGCCCTGAAGAACCGGAAACCGGCCAGCTGGTGGAAAAGCAGGCGCGCTCGGGCAAGCGGGGTGTGTTTTACGCGTGCTGGAACTATCCGCGCTGCAGCTTCACGGCGAACAGCATCGAGCCCGGAAAGCTGCCCCCGGCACGGCCGCTCGAAGAGCGTATGCAGGCGAACGCGAAGTTGTTGGAGCGGAGCGCGCGCGGCAAGACGGCGTTCGCATCCCGGCGCGCCAGGGCGGCCACGGCCCGGCGGGCTTCCTGAGTAGTGAGTCCTGAGGCCTGAGCCCTCTCCACATCGACCGCCGCCCGCGAGAATCGCCGCAACAAGGCGCGGAGGTACGGCATGCATCTGGACGGCAGGGTGGCGATAGTGACGGGCGGCGGCAGCGGCATCGGGCGCGCGATCTGCGAGCGGCTCGCCGCCGAGGGGGCGCGCGTGGTGGTCGCCGATATCGATCCGAAGGGTGGCGAAGAGACGGTCAGGCGCGTGCGCGCTGCCGGCGGCGATGGCCATTTCGTGCGCAGCGACGTGACCGATATCGAGAGCGTGCGCGCTATGGTGACGGACGCGCGCTCCTGGGGCGGGCGCATCGACGTGCTCGTGAACAACGCCGGCTGGGATCGCGTGGAGCCCTTCCTGCAGAGCGAGCCCCAGACATGGGACAAGGTGATCGCCATCAACCTGCGCGGCACCATCAATTGCACGCACGCGGTGCTCCAGGTGATGGCGGAGCAAGGCGAGGGCCGCGTAATAAACATCTCGTCCGATGCGGGCCGCGTGGGCTCCAGCGGCGAGGCGGTCTATTCGGCCTGTAAGGCGGGGATCATCGGGTTCAGCAAGACAATCGCGCGGGAGATGGCGCGCCACCATGTGAACGTGAACGTCGTTTGCCCGGGCCCAACGCGCACGCCGTTGCTGGATCAGATAACGGGCGGCGCCCAGGGATCGCGCATCATCGAATCGATGACGAAAGCGGTGCCGTTCCGGCGCCTGGGTGAGCCGGAGGAAATCGCGGCCGCCGTGGCGTTCTTCGCGAGCGACGACGCGAAATTCTGCACAGGGCAGGTGCTGAGCGTGAGCGGCGGGCTGACGATGGCGGGATAGGGCGGATTGGCCTAATCCGCCCTTAACTCTATGCTCGCCTTTATGGCGACCATCGGTGCGCACAAGACGGCCCCAGCCTTTCTCGATGCGTACTTGCGCGAACTCGCGGCGCTGGGCAACCGCTCGCGCTACACGATCCGCAACTACCGGAGCGACATCGGCCACTTCCTCGCCTGGTGCCAAGACCAGGCACGAGAACCCCTGGAGATCGACCGCCCGGGGTTTCGCGCGTACCTGGCAGGGCTGCGCGAGGCCGGCATCGTGGCCGCTTCCATCACGCGCCGCACGAGTACCGTGCACGGCTTCTACCGCTACCTGCTGCGCGAAGGGGCGACCAGGCGCGACTTGCTCCACGGGGTGGCGTTGCCCCAGCGGCCCAGGCGGCTTCCGCGAGTGCTCGACCCGACGGCCGTCGCTCAGTTGCTGGATGCGCCGGATGCTTCGACGCCACAGGGGCTACGCGACCGCGCCCTGCTGGAGTTGCTCTACGGGGC
>JBPCLM010000047.1:0-15774 GCA_051003295.1 Tepidiformaceae bacterium
AGCGGTAGTTGCGGTCAGGTTGCGGGTCCGAAGGATCAGCTTCGTGGCCCGGGCCGAGCATCGGCCTAACCTTGCTCGTCTCCCCCTTGCTGGCGGCTGCCGGCTGCCTCTCGTAGCCGGGCCAGGCGGACCTTACAGGTCCGTCTTCAGACTTGCGAGGAACTCCTCGTTGGTTGTAGTCCGCGCCAGCCGTTCGAGCAAACGTTCGGTCGCTTCCAGCTGGTTCGGCGCGTTCTGCGAAATCATAGCCGTCATGCGCCGCACAAGCCAGACACCTTTGAGCGTCTTTTCATCGAGCAAGAGTTCTTCACGCCGCGTGGAACTGGCCTGCAAATCGATGGCGGGGTAGAAGCGGCGCTCCGCCAGGCGCCGGTCCAGGCGCAGTTCGAGGTTGCCCGTGCCTTTGAATTCTTCGAAGACCACTTCGTCCATGCGGCTGCCGGTATCCACGAGGCAGGTGGCGAGCACGGTGAGCGAACCGCCCTCTTCGCACTTGCGCGCCGCGCCGAAGAGCCGCTTTGGCGGGTACAGCGCGACAGGGTCCACGCCGCCCGAGAGTGTGCGCCCGCTGGGGGGCAGAGCGAGGTTATAGGCGCGTACCAGGCGGGTTATGGAATCCATGAGGATGACGACATCCTTGCCGCCTTCAACGAGACGCTTGGCGCGTTCGAGGGCCATCTCGGCGACACGTGTGTGGTCTTCCACGGGTTCATCGAAGGTGCTGCTCACCACTTCGCCGCGCACGTTGCGCTGCATATCGGTCACTTCTTCGGGCCGCTCGCCGATGAGAAGGACGATGAGGTGCACATCGGGGTAGTTCGCCGAAATGCCGTTGGCGATGTTCTTGAGGAGGATTGTCTTGCCGGCCTTGGGCGGGGAAACGATGAGGCCGCGCTGCCCCCGGCCAATGGGCGCAACCAGGTCGATGATGCGGTGCGTGAGGTTGTCGGGCGTGGTTTCCAGCTTCATGTGCTGGTTGGGGAAAATGGCGGTCAGGTTTTCGAAGTAGGGGCGGCGCTTGGCCGTTTCCGGGTCCATGCCGTTGACCGCTTCCACCTTGAGCAGCCCGTAGTACTTCTCGTTGTCCTTGGGGTGGCGGACCTGCCCCGTGACATAATCGCCGGCGCGGAGGGCGAACCGGCGCAGCTGCGACTGCGAGACGTAGATATCGTGGGCCCCCGGCAGCATCCGCTCGCCGCGCAGGAAACCGTAGTTGCCATCGTCGCTGATTTCGAGGAAACCGCCGGAGAAGATGTTGCCGCGCGCTTCGGCCTGGGTTTGCAGGAGCTTGAAGATGAGGTCGGGCTTGCGCAGCGTGCCCGCGCCCTCCACGCCCAGTTCGTTGGCGATAGCGATCAGGCTTTCGCGGGGTTGGGTTTCCAGTTCAGAGATGTTCAGGGGTGCGGTCATAGAGCCCTCGTTGGCTATAAGGTCGTCTTCGGGTTCGTGGGAGTTTCGAGGCGCCCGATTGGAGGGACGCACGCGCACAGGAGACAATACTTTTCTACTTCGTGTGGTGTTTGCGTGGGGAATGCAAGAGCACTTCGGCAGCCGGGAACCGGCGGCAATCCAACAATCTTCCAGAGGATAACCGCTGAGGGGCCTTGTTTGCAACTATCGTCCGCGTGGGAGCCATGCTCAGGGCGGCTCGCGCGGGCTTTACGGCGCGTTGGCCGTCTCGCGCTATCCTTCGAATCGTGATTATGTGCCGGGCGGTGGGCTCCAGCGTGGTGGTGATGGCCGCCCTCGCGCTAGCCGCCTGTGGCGACGATTCGACTCCGACGGCGGTTACGGCGTCCCCGGGCATCTCACCCGTGGGCACCCCTACCGCTACTGCCACCACGCGTACGTTCACACCCCTCGCTGCCACGGTCATGCCTGTGACGTCAACAGCCACGGCCCGCCCGGCCACCGCGACCGTCACCCCGACGCCAGTGCCGGCCCCGATCCCGACCGCTGGCGTTGTCATCACGAACGGCTCGCGCTCCTCGGGCCTCGTTGCGCTCACGCTGGACATGGGAGGGCGGGTGGAGCCCGCAGTCGACATCATGAACTGGCTCATCGCCAACAACATCCGCAGCACCATTTTCATGACCGGCGCGATGGCGGAGAACCAGAACACCGAGGCGGGCCGGGAAGTGTTGCGCATCGTGGATGCGAACCCCGCGCTCTTCGAGCTCGCGAGCCACAGCTATAGCCACTCGGACTTCCGCGAGCTTTCCGCCGCCGCGATGGCCGAAGAACTCGGGCGCACGGAGCGCGCGATGGCGAAGTACGCCTCGCAGGACCCGCGCCCGCTCTTCCGCCCGCCCTTCGGCGGCGTGAACGATGCCGTCGTGGCCGGCGTGGCCGCGGCGGGTTACCCGCGCATCATCATGTGGGACGTAGACACCATCGACTGGAAGCCCGAGGCGGACGGCGGCCCGACCACCGCCTTCATGGTGTCGAAGGTGGTGACGAACGCGCGCGGCGGCTCCATCGTGCTCATGCACCTGGGTGGCTACAACACGCTGCAGGCGCTGCCCGGCATCGTGGAAGGGCTGCGCGCGAAGGGGCTCGGCTTCGCGACCGTCAGCGAGCTCCTCAGCCGCTAGCAGCCGGCATCCGCCCCGCCCCGTATCATCCGGCGCATGCCCCCAGGAGCGCAGCCATGCCCGAACCCGCGACGATAGAGCCGGACATCTTCGAAGTGATCGGCACGCAACGTGCCATGCGCCGCCTCAAGCCCGACCCGGTGCCCGAAGAACACATTCAGAAGCTCATCTGGGCGGCGACGCGCGCGCCCAACGGCGGAAACGTGCAGCCGTGGCGCTTCCTCGTTATCCAGGACGAGGGGAAGAAGCGCGCGTTGCAGCAGATCTATGTGGCGGAGTGGGCGAAGTACACCGTCCAGGACAGCCCCCAGGCTCGAGGCGCGCAATCGCCCGAAGCACTGCGCTCGCTGGAGCGCAACTTCGCGGCGGGCCAGTACCTCGCCGACCACCTGCACGAAGTTCCCGTGATCATCATCCCGTGCGGGTTCCTGCTGCCCGTGAACACGGGCATCGCCAGCGGTTCGAGCATCTATCCCGCCGTCCAGAACCTGATGCTGGCGGCCCGCGCCCTCGGCCTCGGCACCGTCCTCACCACGCTCCACCGCCATCGTGAAGAGGATGTGCGCGCCCTCCTCGGCGTCCCCGAGAATGCGCACACGGCGGCGCTCATCCCCGTCGGCTGGCCGATGGGACGTTTCGGCGCCGGCCCCCGCCTGCCCGTTGCCGCTGTGACATACTGGGATCACTGGGGAGTGAAACGACCATGACCGCAGCATCCGAACGTCCGCTCGAAATCTCGATCACCTATTGCGTGCCCTGAAACTACACCGCGCGCGCCGCGTGGACGGCGCAAGAACTCCTGCTCGCCTACGCCGACTTTACGAAGTCGCTGAGCCTGAACCCGGGGGCGGGCGGCCAGTTCGAGGTAATTGTCAACGGCGACATCGTCTTTTCGAAGAAGGCCAGGGGCCGCTACCCCGAGATCAAGGAACTGAAGGAGGCGATCAACCGCCTCCTCCCATAGCGCCGGCCGCCTTCAAGCCGCTGCTATACTTCGACCATGACCGCGCGACCCCGGGCCACCGAGACATGGGAGCATTCGCGATATGACGGCCAGCGCATGAGCGAGGCCGCGTACCTCGCACTGCCCGAAGAGAAGCCCTATCTCGAATACGTCGATGGCGTGGTGGTGCAGAAAGCGATGCCCGATTCCAACCATTCGAGGATTGTCGCCGAACTGGCATTGCTGATCGGGCTCTTCGCCCGCGAACACGGTGGATGGCCCGGCGTGGAAAAGCGCTCACACCTGCTCAATCGCGGGAACTATCGGCTAGCCGATGTCGAATACACGACCGCGGGGGCTCCCGCCGGCGACGATGCGCTTCCCACGCTCGCCATCGAAGTGCGCTCACCCGACGAAACTGTGGCCTCGCAGCGGCGCAAGTGCGAGGGCTGGATAGAGGCGGGCGTGCGTGAGGCATGGCTCGTGGAACCCCGCACGAGGACGGTCGAGGTCTTCGCCGCGGATGGCGCGCGCGAAACGCTCGCCGAGCAGGATGTCCTGGTCTCGAAGGCTGTCCCCGGCCTCGAGGTTGACCTCGCCGGGCTGTTCGGTGTACTGGACCGCTAAGCGTCCCGATGCCGCCACGGCGAACTCGACTTCCGCGGCAGCGCGCGTCGTGCCCTCGGGGTGAGCCGCGCGGCGTGGGGCGCCGGGAAGTGCCAACGTTGCCGCCGCCGCCCCCGCGAATCTAGAATGGAATGACGACGACCGCCCACTCCCCCCGCGCGGCGGCCAGCCAGCGAGGACGACTTGCCCTACAAGATCATCGAAACCTGCATCGGGTGCACGGCCTGCACGAAGCGTTGCCCCACCAACGCCATCACGGGCGAACGCAACCAGTTGCATGTTATTGACCCGACGCTCTGCATCGATTGCGGCGCCTGCGGTTACGTCTGCCCGCCGGAAGCCATCCTCGACACCTACGGCGAGGTTTGCCGTTCCCTCAAGAAGAACGAGTGGCCCAAGGCGGTGGTCATCGATGACAAGTGCATCGGGTCGGGCTGCGAACTCTGCATCAACATTTGTCCATTCGATGCCCTCAGCCTCCAGCATACAGACCGCGTGGACGACTTCTTCGGCGTGAGCGTCGTTGATGAGAAAAAGTGCACGGGCTGTCGGCTGTGCGAGGACGTTTGCGGCTGGGATGCGGTCCACATCTTCCCGCTCAAGGATGAAATTCTGAAGTTGTGGGACGAACTGACCGAGCAGGAACGCAGCCTCGTGAACATGGCGCGAGCGGCCACGTAGTCGCGGCGGAATCCCGATGCATGGCGACCATCTCCAGGAGCGCCGCCGGCGCAGGGCCCTTCACGCCTGCTCGAGCGAGTCCCCGGGCGGGTGAGTGGCGCCCCCGCCGCTACTGGTAGTGGTTGATCCGTTCAGCCAGCTTGAGGTCGCGTTCCGTGACGCCGCCCGCATCGTGTGAACTGAGGCTGATCTCCACGCGGTTGTAGACGATGCGCAAGTCCGGGTGGTGTTCCATCGCCTCGGCCGCGAGTGCGACGCGGTTGACGAAGCCCATAGCGGCGATGTGGTCGGGAAAGCTGAACTGGCGGTTCAGGGACGCGTTGCCGTCGGCGGTCCAGCCGGGGATGCGCGCGAGCGCCTGCGTTACCCTGGACTTGCTCATGGCTGCTGGCACTGCTCTGCCTCCATCCGGGAAATGCCGTTTGCCGGTGCATAACCCTCCACAACGATAGTATGCAGAACAGCATGGATTGGGAACGCTCATCACGGAAACGGGGCTCCCGCCGCTGGTTCCTTGGCGTCACCGGTGGCGCAGCGGGCGCCGCTAGCCTCGCCGCGCTCGGCTGCGATGGCGGCGGCAGCACCAGGCCCCGTCCCGCGACCACCGCTTCAGGCGATGCCACAAGGCCCGCGACCACGAGCGTCTCCACCCCCCGGCCTCCTGGCAGCCGCCGCGGTGAAGCCTTGCGCTACACCGGCTACGTGGCGAACGATGGCCAGTTTGACCCGCACAAGAGCCAGGCCGGGCCCTTCTATGGGCAGCAGGCCCTCACCTTCAGCCGCCTCCTCGCCTACACCAGCCAGGCCGATGGTTCCGTCGCCGTGGACCTGGCGCGCTCGTTCGAACAACCCGACCCGCTGCGTTTCGTCTTCCACCTCAACACTGCCGCGCGCTGGCCGGACGAGGCGCCCCTCAATGGCCGGCGTGTCACCGCAGCGGATGTGAAGCACTCCATCGAACGGCAGCGCGACGGCGATCCCTCCTTCGTACGCAAGTCCCAGTGGCAGAACGTCGAGTCGATCGAAGCGCCGGCCGACGACCAGGTCGTGGTCCGCCTGAAGGCGCCGTTCGCGGGCATGCACGACCTGTTCGCGGATGTGAACGGCTTCATCGTAGCGCCAGAATCCACGGCCGACGGGCGGGCCTTCAGCGCCGAGGTGCAACCCGGGAGCGGGCCCTTCCGCTGGGTCGAGTGGGCCGACGGGCAGTTCGCGAGCGTGGCCCGCAACCCCCGCTGGCACGGCGGCAACGAGCGCCCGTTCCTCGATGGCGTCGCCCTCTTTCAGCCGCGAGATGCGACCGAAGTAGAGGCCGGCCTGCGCACCAAGAAGCTCGATGTCGCGTTCGTGGGGCGCCCCCAGGCCGACCGCCTGAAGAAGGCGGTGCCCGCGTTGAAGGAAACCTCCGTCGGGCAATCGCGCTTCTTTGGGATGCGCTTTTTCACGCCCGTAGCGCCGTTCAACGACGAGCGCTTCCGCAGCGCCATCGCCATCGCCCTGGACCGCCAGGAGATGCTCACGAAGTTCTTCGTTGGCGCGGGCGAGGTGAACCCCTGGGTGAGCTGGCCAAACAGCCGCTGGTCGCTCCCGCAGGCCGAACTTTCCGGCGTCCCGGGCTATCGGCGCGGGGCCGGGGGGCGCGCCCAGGACATCGCCGACGCCCGCGCCCTGCTCGCCGCCTACGCCGCCGACAAGACCGTGCCCGCCGACCTGCCGCTCATGGTGATGGATGAAGCCGAGGCCACCCTGGGAATGGGCACGCTCATGAAGGCCCAGTTGAAGCAGTCTCTGGACCTGAACGTCACCGTCGTCCCGGTTTCGATCGCGGACCTGGTCCGGCGCCTGTTGGAGGGGAACGCCGCCTGGGCGGCCGGCCCCGATAGCGGCTGGATCGACCTGGACGACTGGGTTTACCCCTACTTCCACAGCGCGGGCACGCGCAACAGCTTCGCCCTCCGCGATGCGTCGCTCGACAGTCTCATCGAATCGCAGCGCACGGAGCTGAATGCGGCGGCACGCCAGGGCATCGGCTATGAGATCCAGCGCAAGCTTCTGGCGCTCAATGTCGCCGCCAACTTCGTGAGCGAACGCGTCGTCGCCCTGGCCTGGAGCTACGTCAAAGATTTCCCTCTCGACGCCTCTGACGGCTACCAGCACCGCTTCGCCGATTGCTGGATAGATACCGCCGACCCGAGCTTCCGCGGCCGTTGACGCGCTTGTTGGAGCGCGCCTACGTGGCGATTGCGACCGCCGCCTCGCGTTTGGCCACTTCGGCGCGGACGAGCGGTATGAGTTCCCGCCCGTAATCGATGGCATCGGGGAGGGGGTCGAACCCGCGGATGAGGAGCGTGCGTACGCCCAGGTCGTAGTAGTCGAGCATCGATTCCGCCACCTGTTCGGGGGTTCCGACGAGCGCCGTCGTGTTTCCGGTCGCGCCCGTGGCGGCGGCGATGGGCGTCCAGAGGCGCTTGTCGTGCACTTCTGCCTCGGCGGCGAAACGTAGCAGGCGCTGCGACCCCACCGCTTCCGGCCGGGGGCCTCCCGAACCGAGAATCGGCGCCGGCCGCTTGGCCCCCTGCACCGATGCAAGTATCGCGCGCGCCCGTTCCCACGCTTTGGCCTCCGTTACGGCGAGGATCGGGCGTAGCGAGACGCTGAAGGCGGGCGAGCGGCCCACTTCGGCGGCGGCGGCGCGCACTTCTGCCATCTTTTCGCGTACGGCGGCCAGCGGTTCGCCCCAGAGCGCGAACGTGTCCCACCACGTTGCCGAAACGCCGAGCGCCGCCTCCGATTGGCCCCCGAAGTACACCGGGATGCACGGCTGTTGGAGCGGCTTCACATCGGAATAGGCGCCCTTGTAGCGGTAGAATTCGCCCTCGAAGTCGAACGGTTTCTCGCTTGTCCACGTGCGGTGCATTACTTCCAGGTATTCGTTGTACCCGACGAGGACGCGGTCGAAACCCGCCTCTTCGTGTGCGCGGGCGAAGTTCGCCAGGTAGGGCGGGTCGATGCCGCCGCCGATGACGTGCACGGAAGCGCCGGGCGCGCCATCGGGCCGCACGCCGATCATGCCGATGAATTCGAGCGCCATCGCTCCTCCTTTGTGTGCGCCCATGATACGACTGCGTGCGCCGGGTGGCTGAGGCCGAGAGGCGCGACCCAGGTTGTCACACGTGGTTGCCGCCTGCTGCTCGATATGCGAGCATATGCCATATGACCCACCGCATGACGATCCTGGTTGACGACGGCCACTACGAGCGTCTGCGCGAACGCGCACGGATGCGGGGAGTGACGCTGAGCGACGAAGTGCGCGAGGCTCTCGATGCGCACCTTGGCCAGTCGGCAGATGGCGGTTCCTGGCTGCTGGAACTCGCGGAGCTCTTCAAGGATGTCCAGTGGAAGCTCGGGCCCGGCATCGATTCCGACGAATTCAAGGAGGAGATGGCGCGCCACGTCGATGCGAGTCGCGCGACCGGCGAGAAGACTGCGTGATCCTCGCTGATTCCGGGCCGATGGTTGCCCTTTTCGTGTCAACTGATCGCGCTCGCCCCACCGTTCGGCAGTTCATCACGGAGAGTCGCGAGCTGATCGTCATGGCGGCGCCGGTGATTGCCGAGGTTGCGCATTTCATCGGCAGCCGCGCCCGCCAACGCGACGAGGCCGCCTTTCTTCGCTTCATTGGTGAGGGCAGGATGCCGGTGGAGCACCCCGTGCAGGCGGACTATCTGCGCGCGGCCGCCCTTGTCGAGCAGTATGCCGACTTCCCTCTCGGCACCGTCGATGCGCTCATCGCTGCCATGGCCGAGCGGCTGAAGGTGACGAAGCTGCTCACCCTCGACCACCGCCACTTCGGCGCCATCCGGCCGGCGCATTGCGAAGCCTTCACGCTCGTGCCCTAAGGCGCCCTACAGCCCCAGCGCCGCGCGGAGCTCCGGCAGGTGCGCAATCGTACGGTCCGGGAGCACGGGTACATCCTCACGCAGTTCCAGGCGCTCGCGGTGCACCCAGACGGCGTGCAGCCCCGCCGCCTTCGCGCCGCCCACGTCCGCGTAGAGGTTGTCGCCGACGTGCCAGGCCTCTTCGGCGCGCACGCCAACGGCGGCGACAGCGTGTTCGAAGATCGCCCGCTCGGGCTTGCCCTTGCCGAATTCGCCTTCGATGACGATTACGTCCAAACGCCGCGCGAGGTCGAAGCGCTCGATCTTGTCCCGTTGCAGTGGCGAATCGCCGTTCGTGATCAGCCCAACGCGCAGTCCCGCTGCGCGCACCAGCTGCAGTGTCTCCAGCGCGTCATCGAAGAGGCGCAGGTTGTCCCGGTGGCGCTGGCGATAGTCGACCGCTATCTGACGTGCACGCCCGCTATCGAGGCCTTCCGCTTCCAGCGCGAGGCGCACCACTTGCTCGCGGGCGCCATCCAGGTTGAGGCGCCAATGCCCGACGGCAGCTTCATCCTTCCAGAAGGCGTTCGCCTCGCGCCGGATGGCGAGGCGGAGCCGCTCCGCTTCGCAACCGAGCCCCGTAGCCGCCTCGTGGCACACCAGTTCCCACGACACTTGCATTGCGCTGTGGCCATCCAGCAGCGTGTCGTCCATATCGAAAAAGACCGCTCGGGGGGCCATCATGCCCATCGTAGCGTGGCCCTGGTCAAAAGAGCGGCCCGCCCTCGTCGATGACCGCCCCATCGAGCGCGACCACGCTCGGGCGTTCTTCGCAATAGCCCGCGTTTTCGCACTTATCGAACACGAAGGTTCCGCGCTTTCGGTCGAAGTCTATCTTCCACGTGCCCAGGGCGGCGTTTTCCGTCCCGCGCGCTAGCTGGTCGCTGAGGATGGCGATGAGCGCCTGGATCTCGTCTCGTCCCATTGTCGCTCTTCCTGTTGCGGAGTCGGCCTCAGTCGCCCTGCGCGAGGCTCGCGATAGCGGCCACGGGCCGGGGTTGCCTGCGTGTCAGCGTAACATGGAAAAGCGCCGTGACTCCGACCACGGCCAGCACCAGCATGCCCATCACGAAGAGCGTCTCGCGTTCGCCGATGCCGTCAGCGAGCAGGCCGAAGGGCAGCCCCGCGAGGCCGTTGAAGCCCCAGGCGAGCATGGTCACCGACATCACGCGGCCATAGTAGGCGGCGTCGGATTCCGCCATCACGAGCGCGTTGTTCAGCAACTGGAAGCCGCTCGTGCCGGCGCCCACGAGCAGCATGGCGCCGAGCGCGAGCGTGAAGTTGGCGGCGATCGCGGAGAGTACCAGGGCGATGCCGAGCAGGAAGCCGCCCGCCAGCATCAACGTCCAGGCGTGCTGCGAACCGGCGAGCCCGGCCACGCCGACCGTGACCACGAGCCCGGCAACGGCGCCAACACCGAGCATCCACGCGATGTCTGTGGTGGAGCGGCCGAGTTCGTTCTCCAGGTACCCGGGGAGCACCACCTGGTAGGAATAGCCGGCGATGACGACACCGATGAACGACATCGCCAGGATCTGCAGGCGCGGCCGCTCGGTGACGTGGCGAATGCCGAGCATCATGTCGCCCATTACGGAGATTTTGCGGTCGCCGGCAGGGCGGGGCGCTGTACCCGGCAACGCCGCCAGCGTGGCCACCACGATAGCGAACAGCCCGCCCATGATGAGGTAGGTACCGCCCGAGCCGATGAAGGGCAGCGCCACCAGCGCGCCCGCCAGGAACGGCCCCACGATGCGCGTCGACGTCATCGCTACCTGCTGGAGGGCGATGCCGTTCGCCAGTGAGGCCCTCGGCAGTAATTCGCCGATCCAGGCCTGGCGGGCGGGCGCGATGAACGCGAACACGGCGCCGAGCGCGAACGTCGATGCGGCCAGCAGGAGGATCGTTATCTGGTCCGTCACGATGAGCAAACCCACCGCTACGAAGTCCAGCCCGATGAGAACCTGGCCGATGAGCAGCAGCCGGCGCTTGGACACACGGTCGGCGATGACTCCGCCGAAGGGCGCGATCAGGATGGTGGAGATGCCCATCCCCAGGGAGACGGCGCCGACCGCACCGTTCTTCCCGGTCAGGTCGTACGCCACCACGGCCTGGACCACGAACGACATCATGAAAACGAGGAAGGAGAGCGTGGTGCCGAGCCACAGGACGCGGTAATCGCGGAACTTCAGGGAGTCGAAGGTAGCGCGCGCCCAGTTGTTCATCGTTAGCATGATCCTAACGGGTTTTGGGCAGCGATGGGGCAAGGCGCCCAGCCCAACGAGCGTGTCAGGATGAGCTTGGCCACCCGGTCCCGTGCGGGTCTCTTGGTCCGCGATTCCCGGACCTGATTAGACGAACCCCCGCAGCTGGATCGCCTTGCCTACTCGCTCGAGCGCGATATCGAAGGCGGCCTGGCGCGCACGGGTGCCATCGCGCCCTGCACGCGCCATCACCTGATCGAACGTCATCACCATGCGCGCTTCGAGTTCCTTGTTCACCTGCTCCAGGGACCAGCGGAACTGCTGGATGTTCTGCGTCCATTCGAAGTAGGAAACAGTCACGCCCCCGGCGTTCACCAGCGTGTCGGGCAATACGGTGACCCTGCGGTCGGCCAGGACGCGGTCCCCGGAGGGCGTCACCGGGTGGTTCGCCCCTTCGATGACCGCGCGGGCCTTGATGCCCGGCGCGTTCCCGGCGGTGATCACTTCTCCCAGGGCGGCCGGCACCAGGTAGTCGCAGTCCATTTCCAGGAGCTGTTCGTTGGTAATGGGTGTAGCGCCCGCGAACCCCGCCACCGAGCCCGCGACTGCGACCCAGCGGTCGAGCGCGGCGATGTCGAGTCCTTCCTCCTCATAGATGCCGCCTTTGACATCGCTCACGGCCACGATGCGGAAGCCCGCTTCGCGCGCGATGCGCGATGTCCACGAACCGACGTTGCCATAGCCCTGGACTGCCACGCGCACTTCGGCCGGGGCCACGCCTTCCTGCGCGGCGAACTGGCGCATACACACCGCCACACCGCGGCCAGTCGCCTGGTCGCGTCCGTAACTCCCGCCCAGCTCCACCGGCTTGCCCGTGACGATGCCCGGCGTGTGGCCGTAGCGCTGTCCGTAGGCGTCCATCATCCAGGCCATCGTCTGGGCATTCGTGCCCATATCGGGCGCGGGGATATCGCGCGAAACGCCGAGGACCATGCCGATGTGCTGGGTGTAGGTCCGCGTCAGGCGGTTGAGCTCGGTGTTGCTCATGCGCGTGGGGTCGCACATGACGCCGCCCTTGGCGCCCCCGAAGGGCAAGTCCATGAGCGCGCACTTGTAGGTCATGAGCATCGCGAGCGCGCGCACCTCATCCAGATCGGCCTGGAGGTGGAAGCGCACGCCGCCCTTGTACGGGCCGCGCGCGCCGTTGTGTTGCACGCGGTAACCCTCGAAGATCTTCAGCTTCTTGTCGTCCATGCGCACGGGCAGCTGCGCGCGCACTTCCCGCCACGAAGTCTTCAGCAGCTCTACCACCTCGCCATCCATGCTCAAGCGGGCCGCTGATTCGAACACCGATTCGAGGACGGATTCTGAGGGCGAATGCTTCTCTTCTCGTATCTCGGCCGTCAGCGCCGTCGCCGTCGCCATGCACAGCTCCCGGGACGATGTGTCGCCCCAGCTTATTCTGAGCCTGCCCGGATCGAAAGTTCCAGATCAAATCTGTCCTGGGACGATCTACTTTCGCTCCGCTCGCGCCCCGTGCAGACTTGCGCGATGGCCCGCGTCTTCATCACCCGCGCTGTCCCGGGCGATTCCCCCGCCCTGCTCGCCGCCGCCGGCCATGAGGCGCGGACGTGGCCGGGCGAACTTGCGCCGCCGCCCGAGGCCCTGCGCGAGGAACTGCAGGACGCCGCCGCTGTGATGGCGATGGTCACCGACCGAATGGATGCCGCCACCTTCGCCGCCGCTCCCGGCCTGCGCATCGTCGCCAACATGGCGGTCGGCCATGACAACGTGGACCCCGGCGTCGCCGCCGAGGCCGGGGTGTGGCTCACCAACACCCCGGGCGTGCTGGCCGAAACCACCGCCGACCATGCTTTCGCGCTCATGCTCGCCGCCGCCCGCCACGTGGGCGCCAGCGACCGCGATACGCGCGCGGGCGGCTGGCGCACCTGGTCGCCCACGGCCTTCCTCGGCCACGACGTGCACGGCGCGACGCTCGGCATCGTCGGGCTGGGCGAAATCGGGTCGGCCGTGGCGCGCCGCGCGCGCGGGTTCGCCATGCACGTGCTCTATCACAACCGTCGGCCCGATGCCGCGGCCGAACGGGCCCTCGGCGTCGAATACGCCTCACTGGAAGACCTGCTGGCAGCGGCCGACTTCGTTACCATCCACGCACCGCTGACGGCCGCGACCCGCCACCTTATGGGAGGGCCGCAGTTCGCGCTCATGAAGCCGTCCGCGATCTTCGTGAACACCGCGCGCGGCGGCATAGTGGACCAGGAGGCGCTCGTGGAGGCGCTGCGAGAAGGCGGCATCGCCGGGGCCGCGCTCGATGTCACCGAGCCCGAGCCGCTACCGCTGGGACACCCCCTGTTCGCGCTGCCGAACGTGCTCATCACGCCCCACATCGCCAGCGCGAGCTTCGCCACTCGTGCGCGCATGGCGGAGATGGCGGCCCGTAACATCATCGTCGCGCTCGCTGGCGAAAGGCCGCCCAACGCTGTGAATTCGCCCACGAACCCGAGGCCGTAAGGAGCGTTTCCCGACCGTTATGCTCGCGCGAGCATTTCCCTCCGCGTCACCGTACAATGAAAGGGATGCCCACACCCACGACACTTTACGACACGCTCGATCGCCCCCTGCGAGACCTGCGCATCTCCGTCACGGACCGTTGCAACTTCCGCTGCACGTACTGCATGCCGCGTGAGGTGTTCGGCCCCGGTTACCAGTTCCTGCCCCGCGATGAAATCCTCACCTACGAGGAGATCGCCCGGCTCGCGCGCATCTTCGTCGCGCACGGCGTCGAGAAGATCCGCCTGACAGGGGGCGAACCGCTCGTCCGCCGCGACCTCGACCGCCTCGTCGCCATGCTCACGGGGAGCGAAGGGCTGCGCGACCTCACGCTCACCACCAACGGCTCGCTCCTGCGTGCGCACGCCCGCACCCTGAAGGACGCGGGCCTGCAGCGCATCACCGTCAGTCTCGACTCACTCGACGACGCCGTTTTCCAGAAGATGAACGACACGGGCGTCACGGTGGCAACGGTGCTTGATGGCATCGATGCGGCGGCAGAAGCAGGCCTGCACCCCATCAAGATCAACGCGGTGGTGCAGCGTGGCGTGAACGACCACACGATCGTGGACCTGGCGCGGCATTTCCGCAGCAGTGGCCACATCCTGCGCTTCATCGAATACATGGATGTGGGGACGACCAACGGCTGGCGCATGGACGATGTGGTGACCGCCGCCGAAATTGTGGCGCGCATCGATGCGGAGTTGCCGCTGGAACCCGTCACCGCGAACTATCGCGGCGAAGTGGCGCGGCGCTGGCGTTACCGTGATGGCAGCGGCGAAATCGGTGTCATCGCCTCCATCAGCCAGCCCTTCTGTGGGGACTGCACGCGTGCGCGGCTTTCGCCCGAAGGCGAACTCTACACTTGCCTCTTCGGCACACGGGGCCACGACTTTCGCACCCCCCTGCGCGCCGGCGCAAGCGACGACGAGCTGGCGGCGCTCCTGGCCGGGGCGTGGCACATCCGCGATGACCGCTACTCCGACCTGCGCACCGCCGAGACCGTCCTCCTGCGGCCCAAGGTGGAGATGTCGCACATCGGCGGCTAGCGGCAGTCAGGGGCGCGGCCCCTGGGTACACGTCCTATAATCCACGGGCAACCAGCCCCGTGGAGCCGCGATGTGGACCGCACCTTGCAGAACCTCGAACTGGACCGCGCGGGCACGGATGGCCGCGTCGCGCGCATCACCCTCAACCGTCCCGAGAAGATGAACTCGCTCTCGCAGGAGTTGATGTTCGAACTGAACGACCTCCTGCACGACCTGGAAGCGGATGACTCTTGCCGGGTCATCATCCTGCGCGGGGCAGGGCGCACGTTCAGCGCGGGTTACGACCTTACGCCCGCGCGCGGCGGCGCCGACGGCCAAGTGCGCCAGCATCGCAGGCGCGATGATACGGGGCGTCCTCTGCTCATGGGCATGCGCACTTCCATGCAGCAAATCACCGATATCCACCTCTATTTCTGGAACATGGCGAAGGTCACGATCGCCCAGATCCACGGTTACGCCCTCGCCGGCGGCTGCGAACTGGCGATGATGGCGGATCTCGTAGTCGCTGCCGAAGACGCGCAGATCGGGCACCCGGGGCTGCGGGGGCTGGGCACGAGCCGCACGGGCGTCATCTGGCCGCTCGTCATCGGTATGCGCAAAGCGAAGGAATTGTACTACACCGGCGACAGCATCAGCGGGCTCGAAGCCGAGCGCATCGGCATGATCAATCATGCCTGGCCGAAGGAAGAACTCGAGGCGCGCACGATAGCCTACGCCGACCGCTTCGCCAACATGACCGCCGACCACCTCGCCATCCTCAAGCTCAACATGAACCGTTTCTACGAAAACATGGGCATCTACTCCTCCGTGCGCAGCTCGACGGACCTGGACGCGGCGGGCCAGTTCACCGCCGAGTCGTACATGTGGCAGGACAAGACGCGCGAGTCCTTCGCCCAGGGCACCGGACTCAAAGGCGCCCTCGAATGGCGCGACAATCGCTACCGGGAGAACCCGGCGCCCACGAAATAAAAGGAGTTTCGAAATGACCCAGACCTCACCCAGCGCAACCGAAATCACGCTCACTGATGGTGTGCTCAGCGGACCCTACCGCAACGTCATCGACCCCAACATAGGCGCCGGCGCCGGCAGCATCCATGACCCGGCGACGGCGCAGAAGCTCGGCTTCCGCGGCGGCACGGTCGCTGGCAGCAAACAACTAGACCTGTTCCC
>JBPCLM010000048.1:0-13150 GCA_051003295.1 Tepidiformaceae bacterium
TCGGCCTCGACCAGCTGTTCGGGCTGGGCTAACGCGGCAGGCGGGCTAAGTCCCCGGCGAATGGGGCGTAGCCGCCCACGGACGGTGGCTGCGGGACGCGAGCCCTCCCTGCCGGTCGCGCTACTGACGTCGACGGGCTAGCGGTTATCCCTTGCGCAGCGCCCGCGTCAGCTCGCCCTTGTCCATGCGCGAACGGCCCACAACGCCCACTTCCCGGGCCTTCTTCACCAGCTCAGCCTTCGTCCACTCTTCGTAGCTGCCCGCGCCGCCCCGGTTCCTCGCCATTTCCTTCGGGTCGCTGTTGGCGATGCGCGCCGCTTTTTCCTTGCTCATCCCATCTGCGCGCAGCGCCTCGTACTGGCGGTCATTGATAATCGTCGGCCGGTCCTGTCCCTTCGGCATCATCGTCCTCCTCGGGCCCTGATTGCCCGAGGGTAGGCGCGCCCGCCTATCGATTCCGCAACGGCCCGGGGCGCTGCGTTGGTGTTTTCGTGCCGCTGCGGCAGAAAGCGAGGCTAGCCTGGTTCGTCTTCTTCGCCGCCGTCATCAGCGTCCGGGCCAGCATCCAGGGGCAGTGGCAAGGGCAGCGTCCCCCTGCCGTTGGGCGATGCGCCGTTCGTCCCCGCCTCCTCGGCTGCGCGCGCGGGTTCGTCCGCCATCGTGAAGGCCGCGATGCTCGCCACCTGGTCGCCTTCGCCCACGCGCATCACCGTCACCCCCTGCGCGACGCGCCCGATGCGGCTGATCGACTCAACGCTGGTGCGGATCACCACACCTTCGCGCGAAACCAGCAGCAATTCCTGGCTCGGGTCGACGATGCGGCAGGCAGCCACCTTGCCCGTCCTGTCGGTGATGTTAAGGGTCTTGACGCCCTGCCCCCCGCGGCCATGCACCGGGTACTCCGAGAGCCCGGTGCGCTTGCCAAAGCCGCGTTCGGAGATGATGAGCAATTCGTCGCCGTCATCCACCGTCTCCACGCCCACCACGTAGCCGCCGCCACTCAGGCGGATGCCCCGCACACCGCCGCTCGTGCGGCTGGCCGCGCGCAGGTCATCGATCTTGAAGCGAGTCGCCTGGCCTTCGCTCGAAACGAGCAGTACGTGGCTTTCGTTCGTAGCCATGCGCGCCGCGATCAGCCCGTCATTAGGAGCCAGGTCCATCGCTATCTTGCCGTTGCGGCGCACTTCCGCGAACAGCCCCAGCGGCGTCTTCTTGATCTCGCCCAGCCGCGTCGCCAACAGGATGTAGTCGCGTTCGTAGCTCTTCACCAGCAGGATAGTGGTCACGCGCTCGCCGTTTTCGAGGTCGATGAGGTTGACCAGCGGCAATCCCTTCGCCTGCTTCTTCGTATCGGGCACATCGTAGGCGCGCAGGTGGTACACCTTCCCGCTATCCGTGAAGAAGAGCAGGTTGTCGTGCGTATCGCAGACCACCAGCTTCATGACGGCGTCTTCTTCGCGCGTGGGAGCGCCGCGCGCGCCCTGGCCGCCGCGCTTCTGCTTGCGAAATTCATCCAGCGGCATGCGCTTGATGTAGTTGCGAATGCTGAGCGTGATCACGCTGTCCTGGTGCGGCACCAGGTCCTCTTCGCGGAAATCTTCGGGGTCCGCCTCCACGATCTCCGTGCGCCGCAGGTCGCCGTATTTGCGCTTCATTTCCTGGATGTCGTCCTTGATCAGGAAGTCGATCTTGCGCGGGTTGGCGAGCAAGTCCTCCAGGTAGGCGATCTTCTCCATCACTTCCTGATACTCGCTCTCGAGCGCCTGGCGTTCGAGAGCGGCCAGCCGCCGCAGCTGCATATCGAGGATCGCTCGTGCCTGTGCTTCGGAGAACGTGAACGGATTGGCGCCGCCCGCCCGCCGCGCAGCAGTACTGAGCGCCGCCACGGCCCGCTCCGGCAGCGCCCCTTCGCCTTGCAGCAGCGTCAGCGCCGCGGCCGCCGATTCCGCCCCCCGTATCGTCGCCACCACCAGGTCCAGCATCTCGATCGCCTTGATCAGGCCCTGCAGGATGTGCTCGCGTTCGCGCGCCTTCTCCAGCTGGTATTCCGAACGCCGCCGGATAACGTCCCGGCGGTGGGCGATGTACAGCTCTAGCGCGCGTTTCAACCCGATGCGGCGCGGCGCACCATCGACGATCGCCATCATGTTCACCGCGAACGTCGAACGCATCGCCGTGTGCTTGTAGAGCAGGTTCTTTATCTGCGCCGCCGAACCTTCCCGCTTCAGCTCGATGACGATGCGCATGCCCGTGCGGTCACTTTCGTCGCGCAGGTCCGCGATGCCCTCGATCTTCTTGTCACGCACCAGGTCCGCGATCTTCTCGATGAGCGTGGATTTGTTCACCTGGTAGGGCAGCTCCGTGACGATGATGCTCATGCGCCCGCCGCGTCCGCCCTCTTCGATGGAGGTGCGCGCGTGCATGGCGATGCGCCCATGGCCTTCGCCGTAGGCCAGCCGCACCTGCTCGCTGTCCTTGCCCACGAGCGCGATGCCCGCCGTCGGGAAGTCCGGCCCCTTGACCACCGTCAGCAGGTCATCGAGGGTCGACTCGGGCGCATCGATGAGCATCGCGATCGCGTCTGCGATTTCGCCCAGGTGGTGCGGCGGGATGTTCGTCGCCATCCCCACGGCAATGCCCGAAGAGCCGTTCAGCAAGAGGTTGGGGATGCGCGCAGGAAGCACCGTGGGCTGCATGTGCCGCCCGTCGTAGTTCGGTTCGAAAACGACCGTGTTCTGGTCGATATCGGCGAGCAGTTCTTCGGCGATGGGCGCCAGCCGCGCCTCGGTATAGCGCATGGCCGCTGGCGGGTCGCCATCGACGCTGCCGAAGTTGCCCTGGCCATCGATCAGCGGGTAGCGCAAAGAAAAGCTCTGCGCCAGCCGCACGAGCGCTTCGTACACGGGCCCATCGCCGTGGGGGTGATAGCGCGCAAGCACTTCGCCAACGATGCCCGCCGACTTGCGGTAGCCGCTGCCCGCGCGCGCGCCGCCTTCGAACGCCCCCCAGAGGATGCGACGCTGCACCGGCTTCAGCCCGTCGCGTACATCGGGAAGCGCGCGCGACACGATCACGCTCATTGCGTAATCGAGGTAGCTCGACCGCATCTCGTCTTCGATGCCAATCAAGCGCACGTTCTGATGGGGCGGGGGTTCAATCGATGTCATGCGTACCCGGCGCGGCCCGCCCGGCGCTCACCGGCCAATCGGAAACCGCTAAGGATATTATACCGAATGCCCTCTTAGCCGCATCAAAACGCCGCCCCCGCCGCTGCTATGGTATGCGCACGCCACCCCCCAAGGAGCCGCGCTATGACCGCACCCCAGGCCCCCATCGTTGTCCCCCTCGATGGCTCCGCTGATGCCGAAAACGCCCTGCCCGCCGCCGTGCGCCTGGCCGCCGCCTACTCCGCCCCCCTCGTCTTCGTGCACATAGCCGGCGATGACGAAGGCGTCCGCAGCGATGAAGACCTCGCCCGCGCCCGCGCCGAATTCGAGCCTTACGCGCGCGCCGCCGCCCGCCGCCATGGCGTCACGCCGGAACCATCCCTGGAGGTGCGCCGCGGGTCGCCCGCCCGCGAAATCCTCGATGCCGCCGCCGGCGCGCGCTTCATCGTCATCGCCACGCACGGGCGTGGTGGGTTCAAGGCAGCCATCATCGGCAGCGTCGCCGACAAGGTAGTGCGCGGCGCGGACATTCCCGTGCTGCTCGTGCCCGCCACCGGCGACGCCGCGACCCTCGATCGGCGCCCGATCCTGGTCGCGCTCGATGGCTCCGACACCGCCGAGGCGGGCCTCACCCTCGCCCGCGACATCGCCCCACGCCTCGGCGCGGGCGTCGCGCTCGTGCGCGCCTACACCGCCCTCCCTCCCGTTGGCGCTGAGTTCACCTATTACACCCCCGAACTCCTCGAAGGCCTGGAGGAAGGCGTCCGGAGCTACGTCACGGGCGCCGCCCTCCCCGGTGAGCAGACCTTCGTCGTCCAGGGCGCCGCCGCCTCCGCCATCCTCCAGGCCACCCGCGAAGTCGATGCCGGCATGCTCGTCATGACCTCCCACGGCCGCGGCTTCGCCGCCCGCATCGCCCTCGGCAGCACCACCAGCCGCGTACTCCACGAAATCGAACGCCCGCTCCTCGTCGTCCCCGCCAGCGACGACTGACGGTCTGCCCCCGCCTGCCACCGCTACCCGCCGGGGGCTGTCGCCACCGTCTCCGGTTCGTGGCCTTGCGCCAGGGGCGCCACATCCTCCGACCGCCCTTCGATGCGGTAGCGGCGCAGCTCGGGCATCTTCGCCGCCACCGCGCCGAGCACCGCCAGGCAGCCCGCACCGCCGCTCACCACCGCGAACGTCGCGCTCGTGAGCGCCGCCACGAAACCCGATTCCACCGCCCCCAGCTGGTTGGAGGCGCCGATGAACAGCATGTTCACCGAACTAACCCGCCCGCGCAGGTCGTCGGGAGTCGCCAACTGGATGGTCGTCTGGCGCATCACCACACTCACCTGGTCGAACAGCCCGATGCACACGCAGGCCGCGAGCGAAAGCGGGAACCACCGCGAAACCCCGAACAGGATGGTCGCCAGCCCGAAGCCGAGCACCGCGAACAGCAGCAGCCGGCCCGTACGCTGCACCGGCGGTAGCGCCACCAGCGCTACCGACATCACCAGCGCGCCGCCATCGATGGCCCCGTAGAGCAGCCCATACCCCACCGGGCCGACATCCAGGATGTCCTCCGCGAAGATCGGCAGCAACGCCGTGGCCCCACCGAACACCACGGCAAACATGTCCAGCGTCATCGCCCCCAGGATCACCTGGCGGTGACGCACGAACTCCACGCCTTCGCGGATGGCGGCCACGCTCACCGCGCGCCTGGCGCCTCCCGTGGCGCGCGGCCGCAGCAACGATAGGGTGAGCACGGAGGCGGCCAGCAGCCCCGCGAGCACCGCGTAGGCCAGGCCCACCCCCGAAGCCGCGATGAGCACGCCGGCCAACGCCGGGCCGGTTACGAAGGCCAGTTGCTGAAACGTGCCCCCCACCACGATCGCGTTCGCGAACGTCTCCGGGCGCACCAGCGAAGGCAGCAGCGCCGTCCGCGCGGGCCATTCGAAGGCGGCCGCCAGCGATACCACGAACACCATCGCGTAGATCAGCAGCAGGCTCTCTCCACCACGAAGCGTGACCACCGCGAGCGTCACGGCCGCCACCAGCTCGACCGTCTGCCCGGTCATGGCCATCTTGCGCCGGTCCATGCTGTCGGCGATCGCGCCCGCCACGAGGCTCAGCCCCAGCGAAGGCGCGAAGCGCACGAGCCCGACCAACCCCAGCTGCCATGCCGAACCGGAGAGCGCGTACACCTGCCAGAACACCGCCGCCGCCAGCAACGTCGATGCCATCGCCGCGCACAGCCGCCCCACCGAAAACAACAAGAACTGCGGTTGCCGCAACGCCGCGAACGGGTCGTGCCGCGGCCCACCACGCGCCCCTCTCACAAGCGCGCCCGCCCAACACCGAGCATCTTCGTAACGATGGCGCGATCGTCCACGCCGCCCCCGCCCCGGTCAACGCACCCGCCACCCAGCCCCCGCCCCGTCCGTGGCCCCGGTCCGTGGCCCGACCGCCAGGGAGGGCGTCCGCCGGCCCGCCACTTCTCCCCGGGCCGGCCCTCCGGCGCACTCACACCCCCTCCTCCGGTAAGCTTCGCCTTCGACCCCTGCACGGAGGAGAGCAACGATGCCAGGCGCACTTGCGGACGTAGTCGTGCTCGAACTGGGGACCGGCGTCGCCGCGCCCTACTGCGGGCGCCTCTTCGCGGACCTCGGCGCAAGCGTCCTCAAGCTCGAGCCCCCCGGCGGCGACCCCGTTCGCGCCGAACCGCCGCTCGTAGGGGGCGAGAGCGCGTTCTTCGCGTGGCTCAACGCGGGCAAGCTCGGGCTCCAGTTCCCCCTCACCGATGCCCGCCTGGACACACTGGCCAGCCGCGCGGACATCGTCCTCCACGCCGAACGAGGCGAGCCCGCGGCCGCCCTCGAAGCGCGCCTTCGCGCTGCGAATCCCGCCGCCGTGGTCATCTCCCTCACCCCCTACGGCCGCAGCGGGCCTCGCTCCGCCTGGCAGAGCACGCCCTTCACCGAATACGCCACCGGCGGCTACCACTACTTCGGCGGAGACCCCGCGCGCGAACCGCTCGCCCTGCCCGGCTACCAGGTCGAATTCCACGCCGGCCTGCAGTCCGCCATCGCCGCCCTTGCCGCGCTCTGGTACGCGCGCGAAACGGGACACGGCCAGGAAATCGAAATCTCCCACCAGGAAGCCATACTCAGCGCCCACGCCTGGCTGACCACCACGTGGACGCACATGGGCCAGGTCCAACGCCGCACGGGCAGCCTCTACGCGAAGTGTGCCGATGGCTACATCTTCCTCTTCAACCTCGCGCCCTACCCCAACCTCTTCATCCTCATGGAGCGCCTGGAGTTCCTGGAAGACGAGGCGCTCTTCGAACCCTTAACCTGGATGCAGCGTTTCCCGGGAGTGTTCGCCGCCTTCAGCGAGTGGGCGGGCACGCGCACCAAGCAGGAGATCTACCATGCCGCCCAGGAGCTGCGCATCGCCGTGAGCCCCGTGAACACCATGGCCGATGTCGCCGCGAGCGCCCAGCTGGCCGCGCGCGAATGGTTCGGCGAAGTACAGGCCGGAGGCCGCACCTTGCAGGCGCCGGGTTTCCCCTATCGCCTTACCGGCACACCGTGTTCCCTCCCGGGCCCCGCCCCCCGCCCCGGCGAACACAACGAGGCCGTCTTCACTCCCGCGTTCGCCTGGCGGCCGCGTGCCGCCTCGCCCCCTGCCCCCCCGGCCCCCTCAGCCGATCGCCTCCCCCTCGCCGGACTGCGCGTCATCGAAGTCACGGCCAACTGGGCGGGGCCCATCGGCGGCCGCCACCTCGCCGACCTCGGCGCAGAGGTCATCAAGGTCGAGCTCGCCACCAAACCCGCGACGCGCACGCTCATCTACGCCGGCGACGACATGTGGCCCAACCACTACAACCGCTCCGCCTACTTCAACAAGCTCAACCGCAACAAGAAGGCCATCTGCCTCGACCTCTCCAAGCCCGAAGGCAAGGATGTCTTCCTCCGCCTGGTCGCGAAGGCCGACGCCCTCATCGAAAACAACGCCGCGCGCGTCATGGGCCAGCTGGGCCTCGACTTCGCCGCCCTCGAAGCGGTCAACCCCGGCCTCGTCATGTGCTCGATGTCCGGTTACGGCGCCACCGGCCCCGAACGCAACTACTCCGCCTACGGCAGCAACATCGAAACAAGCTCCGGCCTCGCAAGCATCCTTGGCTACGGCCCCGGCGAATACTTCGGCACGGGCAGCTATTACGCCGACCCGGTCACCGGCAACCATGGCGCCGTAGCCGTCCTCGCCGCCCTCCACGCGCGCCGCGCGAGCGGCCGCGGCCAGTGGATCGACATGGCCCTGCTGGAAGCGGTCAGCCCCTTCTTCGCCCAGCAGTTCCTCCAATACACGGCCACCGGCGAGCTGCCGCAGCCCTGCGGCAACCGCTCCCCTTCGTTCTCACCGCAGGGCGCCTACCACTCCGCCGGCAAGGACTGCTGGCTCGCCCTCTCCGTGCGCGATGCCGGTGACTTCGCCGCCCTCTGCGACGTCATTGGCCATCCGGGGCTCGCCACCGAGCCCTCGTTCGATAGCAGCGAAGTCCGCCGCAAGCACGAAGCCGAAATCGATGGCGCCATCGCCGCCTGGTCCGCCACGCTCGACCACGTCACCGCCGCCGCCGCCCTGCAGGCCGCTGGCGTACCGGCGGCGCCCGTCATGGCGAACTGGGAGACCGTCAGCGACAACCACCTCAACAGCCGCGGCTTCTTCGTCTCCATCGCCCACGCCGAGACGGGCACGTTCCCCTTCCCGGGGTTCCCCTGGCGCTTCTCGAAGACTCCGGCGGCGGTGCGCCACCCTGCGCCCTGCTTCGCCGAGCACAACGATGAGGTCTTCCGCACCCTGCTCGGCCTCCGCGACGACGAAGTCGCGCGCCTCTACGCCAGTGGCGCAACCAGCGACGCCCCCATCTACGCTACCGGCCCCGGCCTGTGAGCGCCGTGCTGGTGCTCGTCCCCGCGGGGCGCGAAGGCGAACTGCCTCCACTGCCCCAGGGCGCGACTGTCTTCCCCTACGCCTCCGCCGAAGAAGCGCTCACGCTCCTCGCCTCCTCGCCCCTCCCCGCCGTCCTCTGGAGCGACCCCCTCGATGGCGAAGCCGCCGCCGGCCTGGCCACGTCGATCGCCACGCGCACGGCCCCGGTGGTGGAAGTCCGCTCCGAAGGCTGGGACGGTGTCTCGCACTCACCCCTCAACGCCGCGTGCTGCGCCGTCATCGCCGGCTTCGGCCCCGCCGCCATCCCCGCCGCCGTAACCGCCCTCCCCTCCAGCTAGCCGGTGCAATCGCAGCAATCGTCGCCGAACGTCCGTAGCAGGACCGAGAGGGAGGGCTCGCGTGGCGCGGCCGTCACGCACTAGCCCGGCCCAGCACACGCCGCAGGGGCGAAGGGGTTCGACCGTCGCCGTATTCCGGTGTCCAATCTTCGCCACCCCCGGCCGGAACTGGTAGCGTGTGCCTTCGCGGGCGGCGGCCTGGTGCGAAGAAACGGAGCCTTCGGCGTGAGTGATAGCCTCTACATCGGCAAGGTCTTTGACCCTAAGGATAGATCGCTCCACGAGCCCTTCCTGCTCGACCCCGGCGACCTCACGACCCACGGCATCATCATCGGGATGACAGGCTCCGGGAAGACCGGGCTCTCGATCGGCGTGATCGAGGAACTCTTGAAAGCGCGCGTTCCTGTTATCGTCATCGACCCCAAAGGCGACATGGGTAACCTCGCGCTCGCCTTCGACCGCCTGGCGCCCGACCAATTCCTGCCCTGGGTCGATACAGACGAAGCGGGCCGCGAAGGCAAGACCCCGCAACAGGCGGCGGAGGCAGCTTCGGCAACCTGGACGAAGGGCCTCGCCGACTGGGGCCTCAGCGCGAGCGACGTTGCCGCCTACGCCCAGAACCATCGCCTCCGCATCTTTACCCCGGGCTCTTCCGCTGGCACTGCCCTCAATCTGATCGATTCCATGGCCGCCCCCGAAGGCGACTTCGAGGCAAACGAAGAGGAACTGCGCGACGAAATCGACTCGCTCGTCACGGCGCTGCTCGGCTTCGTCAGCATCAAGGCAGATCCTGTCGCAAGCCGCGAATACATCCTGCTCTTCAGCCTGATCGAGAACGCCTGGCGGAACGGCCACGACCTCACCCTGGAAACACTCATCGGGCAGGTGCCGAATCCGCCCATCGAAAAGGTCGGCGCGCTCCCTATGGATGCGTTCTACCCGCAGGACGACCGCAACGCCCTCATGATGACGCTCAACAACCTCCTCGCCTCGCCCCGCTTCGAAGCCTGGCGCGGCGGCGAACCCGCCGACATCGAGCGCTGGGTCCGTTCCCAGGATGGCCGGCCGCAGCTCACGATTGTCTACACGGCACACCTCGACGACGACGAGCGGACGCTCGTCACAGCACTCATCCTCAACAAGCTTAAGACGTGGATGCGGCGCCAGCCGGGCACTGGCGAACTCCGCGTCCTCTTCTACATGGACGAGATCTTCGGGTACTTCCCTCCAACGGCGAACCCGCCCACCAAGAAGCCGCTTCTCTCTCTCCTCAAGCAGGCGCGAGCCTACGGCGTCGGCGTCCTGCTCGCCACCCAGAACCCCGTCGATCTCGACTACAAGGGCCTTTCCAACATGGGCCTCTGGGCCATCGGTCGCCTGCAGACGGAGCAGGACCAGAACCGCATTCGCGAAGGGATTGAAGCTGCTCTCGCCGATACGCCCATGGCCGGCACGTTCGAAAAACTCATCGCCGGCGTGCAAAAGCGGGTCTTCCTCGTCCACGACATCCACCGAAAGGCACCGGCGCTGGTGCACTCCCGGTTCGCCATGTCCTATCTGCGGGGACCCATTACCCGCGACGAGATCCGCAGGCTGATCCCGGCCGAAGAACGCCAGGTCAATCCCGATAGCCGGGACGCGGACCCCTCCGAAGTGGGAGCGCATCCGCGCGCAAACCCCGCAAACACGGATGAGCGGCCCATCCGCCAGGCGCCTTCCGGCCCGCCTCCGCTGCCGGCACCGCTGAAGGCGAAGTTCCTCAACCGGCACGGCGGCAACATCGCGAACCCGTACCTCTTCGTAAAAGCAGCGGTGCGGCTCAAAGTAGCTGGCGCCTCCACCGATGAAGTAGTCCACGAACTGGGCTTCCCGTTCACCGCCGAAACCACTCCCGGCGAACTGCTCGAAGCCGAGCCTATCCAGGCCGAAGGCCTTGAGCCACAACTCGCTCCGCCGGACGGCGATCTCTCTTACGCCGGCTTGCCTGCCTATATCCAGTCCGAAGGTGCCAGGGCCATCGAACGCGTCCTGCGCGATCGCCTCGACGACCGCTTCGAGACGCAGCTGTTCTACGACCTCAAGACAAAGCAGATCTCCCGGCCCGGAGAGCCGGCCTTCGAATTCGCTGCGCGCATGAGCAGCATCCCCGCTTTGCAATCGAAGCGCGCGACGTTGCAAACGCGGCTGGCCAAGAAGCGCTCCGACCTCGCCGCCAAACACGAAGAAAAGAGCGGCCGAAAGCTCGAAAAATGGATGGCTGTAGGGACCTCGATCCTCTCCAACCTCACCCTTCTCACCGGGAAGAGGCGCACCGTCACCGGCGTCGGCGGTGTCCTCAGCAAGAACCGCATGGAGAAAACCGCCGAGATGAAGGCGTCCCAACTCCAGCAGGAAGTGGCCGCTATCGAGGCCGAACTGGCTGAGCTCGCCCAGGTAGATCCCGCACGGTTCGAAACTCGCCTCGTCAAACCAGCGAAGACGGATGTCTCTGTCATTCGCTACGACATTGTCTGGGTGTACTAGCCCCGGCGCCGCTCCACGGAAAGGTGTACATCAACTCATCTCCATCATCGTTGATAAGACCGGGGTCGACCGCGCCAGGGCCGAACAGGCCGTCGATGCCATCATGGGCTTCATGAAAAAGAAAACCCGGAAAAGATCACCGAACTGCTTGGCGAACATGCGCCAGCAAACGTGTCAAAGACGATCGGCAAACTGTTCCGGCGTTAGCCGCCTCCCACGCCCGCCGCGTGAGGGCTAAACCCCAAAGTCCCAGCTCTGCCCCTCGTGGTAACGCTTGAGCACGTTCTTCGCGATCAGTACCTTGTGCACTTCGTCCGGCCCATCCGCGATGCGCAGCGTGCGCGCCCCCGTATACATCCCCGCCAGCGGCGTGTCCCCCGAAACGCCCTTCGCCCCGAACGCCTGGATGGCGCGGTCCACCACTCGGGTGTGGGCCGCCGGCACGAACACCTTCAACGCCGAGATGATCGTCCGCGGGTCACCGCCGCTGTCGATCACTTCCGCCGTATGGATCGTCATCAGCCGCGCCGCCTGGATGTCGATGTACGAATCCGCGATGAAGCCCTGCATGAATTGCTTCGTTTCGAGCAGGCCGCCGTGCACCTCGCGCTCCGTCATGTGGCGCACCATCAGGTCGAACGCGCGCCACATCTGCCCGCAGCTGTTCATGCAGTGGAACACGCGCCCCGCGCCCAGCCGGTCTTGCGCCGCCTGGTGCCCCGTGCCCGTGCGCCCCAACTGGTTTGTCACCGGCACGCGCACGTTTTCGTAGCGAATCTCGCAGTGGTCCCCACCTTCGTGCCCCCATACGGGCACGCTGCGGATGATGTTGAAGCCCTTCGTGTCCGTCGGCACGATGATCTGCGTCATCTTGTCGCGCGACCCGCCCTCGCCATCCACGTCTTCCGTCCGGCACATCACGATCGCGAACGCCGCCCTTTTGGCGTTCGATGTGAACCACTTGTGGCCGTTGATCACCCACTCGTCGCCATCGCGCACGGCGCGCGTCTGGATGGCGTAGGGGTTCGAACCCGCCTGCTCGGGCTCCGTCATCGAAAAGCACGACTCTATCTCGCCGCGGATGAGCGGCTCCAGCCACTTCTTCTTCTGCTCCTCCGTGCCGTACTTGATGAGGATCGTCTGGTTGCCCGAATTGGGCGCAACCACGCCGAAGAGGTTGTTGGAAAACGGGCTCCACGCGAGCACCTCGTTCATGTAGGCGTGCTTCATGAACCCGATGCCCATGCCGCCGTACTCGCGCGGCAGGTGTGGCGCCCACAGCCCCTCGGTCTTGACGCGCTCGCGTACGTCCGTGCGCAGCTCCCGCGCCGCGTCGCTCGGCCGCGAGAGCATGCCCTCGTTGGGGATGATCATCTTCGCGACGATGTCCGCCGTGCGCCCCCGGATGTCGTTGATTTCCGGGTCAATCCCCGGGATCGCTGCAACCTGCATCTCTCTGCTCCTCCGACCAAACGTGGCGTGAATGCGTAGTGTAGAGGGAAGCAGGTCCGCCCGCCTCCCCCTTGCCCCCCGCCCCTGCCCCTCCCTACCATCCTCCCGTGCCCGCCCCCTACGCCGTCGATGCCCGCTACTACGACCTCATCCACGGCCGCGAAGGCGCCGATATCGGCCTCTGGCTCTCCTTCGCAGGGCGCACCGACCGCCCCGTCCTCGAAATCGGAACCGGCACGGGCCGCATCGCCCTCGCCCTCGCCCGCGCCGGGCACGCCGTCACCGCCATCGACCCTTCGCCCGCCATGCTCGCCGTCGCCCGCGAACACGCCGACGCCGACGCCGTCGACGACGTCACCTTCATCGAAGGCCTGCCCACAGCCCTCGTGCTCGAACCCGGCCATTACGGCCTCGTCCTCCTCCCCGCCGATGTCTTCCTCTACTGCACGGACGGGGACGACCAGCTCGCCACCTTGCGCGCTGTCGGCGGCGCTCTCGCCTTCAACGGCGTCCTCGCGCTCGACCTGCCCGGTCCCGCCGCCTGGCTCGACCCCACGAGCAACGGCCAACCCCTCCTCGCCTTCAGCGGCGCGCTTCCTGGTGGCGAATGGCTCGACGCCTGGCACGTCCACGAAGACGACCTCGCCCGCCAGTCGCGGCTTCTGCGCATCACGTATGAGAGCACCGCCGCCGACGGGGTCGTGCGCCGCGAAGCGAGCGAACACAGGC
>JBPCLM010000049.1:0-9210 GCA_051003295.1 Tepidiformaceae bacterium
CGCCGAAGCCACCGCCGCCGCCGGAGCGAGGGCCGCCGCGGCCACCACCGCCACCGGGGCGAGGGCCACGGGGGCTGCGGTCGCCACCGCCGCCAGGAGGAGGCGTGGGCGCTTCTTCGCCGAGCAGGACGGCGCGCCGGGAGAGATTGATGCGCCCCAGGTTGTCGATTTCGTTGACCATGACGGTCACTTCATCGCCGACATCGACTTCGTCCTCGACTCGTTCGACGTGGTCTTCGCCGAGCTGGGAGATATGGACGAGGCCTTCCTTGCCGGGGAGGATTTCGACGAAGGCGCCGAAGTTGAGGAGGCGAGTGACCTTGCCGGTGTAAATCTCGCCGATGCGCACTTCCTTCGTGAGGCCCTCGATCATGCCGATGGCCTTGCGCGCGACGGTTTCGTTGATGCCGCCGACGAAGACGGTGCCATCTTCCTGGATATCGATGGTGGCGCCGCCGGATTCTTCCTGGATCTTGCGCACCATCTTGCCGCCGGGGCCGATGAGCGTCCCGATTTGCTCGGGGTTTATCTGGATGCGATACATCTTGGGCGCGTAGTCGGAGACCTGCTCGCGCGGCGTGGCGATCACTTCGAGCATGCGGTCGAGGATGGTGTTGCGGGCTACGCGGGCCTGTTCAAGCGCCGTGGCGAGCAAGTCTCGCGAAACGCCGCTGATCTTGATGTCCATCTGCAGGGCGGTGATGCCCTCGCGGGTGCCGGCGACCTTGAAGTCCATGTCGCCCATGAAGTCTTCCTGGCCGGCGATATCGGTGAGGACGCGGTAGTCGTTGTCTTCGCCCATGATGAGCCCCATGGCGATGCCGCCGACGGGAGCAGTGATGGGCACGCCAGCATCCATGAGGGCAAGGGTGCTGCCGCAGACGCTCGCCATGGATGTGGACCCGTTGGACGACATGACTTCGCTCACCACGCGCAAGGCGTAGGGGAATGTGTCCTCATCGGGAAGGACGGGCTCGAGCGCACGTTCGGCGAGGGCACCGTGGCCGATTTCGCGGCGGCCGGCGCCGCGCATGGGCCGCGCTTCGCCCACGGAGAAGGGCGGGAAGTTGTAGTGGTGCATGTAGCGCTTGGATTCGTGCGGCGAAAGCGTGTCCAGCTTCTGGGCCATGCTCAGGCCGCCGAGGGTGGCGACGGTGAGCGCCTGGGTCTGCCCGCGTGAGAAGAGCCCCGAGCCGTGGGTGCGGGGGAGCACGCCGACGTGGATGTCGAGGTCGCGGATCTGGGTGATTTCGCGGCCATCGGCGCGCACGCCATCTTCAAGGATGCGCTTGCGCATGGCCTTCTTGATGACGCTGAAAAGCGCCTCTCCGATCTGGGTGGAGGTGAGACGGTCCGCGAATGCGGCCGCGAGCTCCTGGCGGATGGCCTTGTTAGCGTCGCTGCGTTCGCTGGCGGCGGTGGGCACCAGTTCATCGATGCGGCCGCTGAGGTGCTCGGAAACGGCTGCGATGACGTCGTCGTTCGAAGGCGCCGGCGTGTAGGCCTTCTTGGTTGGGCTGGCATCGGCGGCGAGTTGTTCCTGGAGCGCGATAATCGCGCGGTTCGCCTCCATAGCGACTTCGATCGCCTCGAGCACCGCTTCTTCGGGAGCTTCTTTGGCGCCTGCCTCCACCATCACGACCGCGTCCTTCGTGCCTGCGACGATGAGGTCGAGGTCGCCCGCTTCGGTCTGTTGGAAGGTGGGGTTGACGATGTACTCGCCATCCACGCGCGCCACGCGGACGCTGCTGACGGGGCCGTTGAAGGGGATGTCGCTGATACTGAGGGCGGCACTCGCGCCGATGGTCATGAGGGTATCGGGCTGGTGCTCGCGGTCGGCGGACAGGGTCATGGCGACTATCTGGACTTCGTTGCGGAAGCCCTTCGGGAAGAGTGGCCGCAGGGAGCGGTCTGTGAGGCGCATGGCAAGGATGCCATCGGTGCTGGGCCGGCCTTCGCGGCGCGGGAAGCCACCGGGGATCTTGCCGACGGCGTAGAGCCGCTCCTCATAGTCCACGGTGAGGGGGAAGAAATCGATCCCCTCACGCGGGTCGGCCATGGTGGCGGTAACGAGGACGACGGTATCGCCCTGGCGGACGGTGACGGCGCCGTTGGCCTGCTGGGCGAGGATGCCGTGCTGGATGGTGAGGGTCTTGCCCCCGACTTCGAGTTCGTAGGTTTGCATCTGTGGTTCTTTCATTCCTGTTTCGTGCTGCTCTGCTTGCAGTGGCGCCCGCGGGCTACCAGTTGCAGCCGTCCTGCATCCCACATGAGCGGGGATGCTGGCAAAGGGGCGAGGTGTGCGGTTGTTGACCCTGCGCGGATGGCTAAGACAACGGCTTCCGCTACTTGCGGAGGCCGAGCCGGGCGATGATTTCGCGGTAGCGGTTCACATCGCGGTTATTGAGGTAGCGGAGCTGGCGGCGCCGCTGGCCGACAAGCATGAGCAACCCGCGCCGGGTGTGGAAGTCGTGCTTGTTCGCCTTGAGGTGGGTGGTCAGGTACTTGATCCGTTCTGTCAGGACCGCGACCTGGACTTCGGGAGACCCCGTGTCGCCTTCATGCGTGGCGAAGCTCTGGATCAGTTCTGTCTTGCGCTCTTGGGTCAGCAACCTGCTCTTGCGTTTCCTTTGCCTAACGTGTCAACCATGCAAGGCTAACACACGATCATGACTGGCGGCAATTTCCCGGCTGGAGCGGGCGTGCTCATCTTGCTCTCGGGCTACCCGGGCGCGGGCAAGACAACCTTCGCACGGACGCTCGCAACGCGCCTGGCGTGCGTGCACATCGAAAGCGACGAGGTGCGCCGCCGTGTGACGGGGCAACCCCAATACACGCGCCAGGAGCACAGCCGCACCTTCGCGCTGGCGGAAGCGCTGGTAGCGGAAGCACTCGCGGCCGGGCGCGATGTGGTGTTCGATGGGACGAATCTCACGCATCGAGACAGGCGGCGGTTCTTGCAGCTGGGGGCGCGGCAGGGGGCAGCGGTGGTGCCCGTGCGGCTGACGGCGCCGGACGCCACGATCCGCGAGCGGCTCGCAGGGGCGCGCCAGGGGTATTCGCAAGCGACGATTGCGGTGTTCGAATCGATGGCGGGCCGGGCACAGCCGTTCTTCATTCCCGTGGTGGTGGTCGATACCCGCTTCGACACGGCTTCCGCGGTGGCCCTGGTGGCGGAAATGGTGAGCGGGCAGCGGTGTTGAGCGATTGGAGGCCGTTCATGCTCGTGCGTGCGAGGGCGAAGGAGCCGGAGCGGGCGCGCTTCGAGCAGTGGTTCCGGCGGTCGCACCTGGAGGATGTGCGGCGCATCCCGGGGATCGCCGAGACGCACACAGGCCGCACGGCAGGCGGCACGACGCTCGGCTTCTACGTTTTCGAAGGCGCGGAGGCGGTGCAGGGCGCGCTCGGAAGCGCCGAAGCGGCCTACGCTCGCGGGACCTGGCAAGCGTGGGCGCCGCACCTGGAGGAACTGGCGATCGAGATCTTCGCGCCGCTGCTGCCGATGCCGATTTACCGGTCGGCCTGCTAGCCGGGGGGACAAGGCGGCTGACGCCAGCCTGGGAGCGCGAGGTGGCCGGCGAATGGAGCCCGGGTGCGTGCTACGCTTGGGCCTCAGCGCGGTATCCAAAACGTCGCAGGCTTATCCCTATTCCCCCAAAAAGGCCCAGTTTGTCGAAGGAGTCCGTATGGCCCGCAAGAAGGTCACCATCATCGGGGCCGGCATGACCGGCGGCGCGATGGCGCAGCGCCTCATCGAAAAGGACATCTGCGATGTCGTGCTCCAGGATGACCCTCAGTTCGCAGGGACCATGCACTTCGGTAAGGCGCTCGATGAATCGCAGGCGGCCCCATGGCAGGGCTTCAGCAGCCGCATAAGCGCCACGGATGGCTGGGAGGAAACCGAGGGCTCCGATGTCGTGATTTGCACGGCGGGCGCGCCGCGCAAGCCGGGCATGAGCCGCGAAGAGCTGCTCAACGGCAACGCTGCCATCGTGCGGGCGAAGGTTGCGGCGGCGGCGAAGGCTTCGCCAAAGGCCGTCATCATCATCTTCGCCAATCCCATGGATGCGATGTGCCACGTGGCCATGAAGGCGAGCGGCTTCCCGCGCGAGCGTGTCATCGGTCAGGGCGGCATGCTCGATAGCTCGCGTTACCGCTACTTCATCGCGGAGGCACTCGGCGTTTCGCCGCTGGACGTGCATGGCTACGTCATTGGTGGGCACACCGACACGACGATGGTGCCCGTGGTCTCGCAGACGCGCGTCGGCGGCGTCCCGCTCACGGACCTGCTGCCGCCCGCGCGTGTGCAGGAAGTGGTGGCGCGCACCATGCGCGGCGGCGCCGAAATCGGCGAGCTGTACAAGACGGGGAGCGCCTACTACGCGCCGTCGACGGCCACCGTCGCCATGGCCGAGGCGGTGCTTCTCGACCACCGCCGCCTGATGGCCTGTTCGGTGTACCACGAAGGTGAATACGGCATCCGCGACGTGTTCTCGGGCACGGTGTGCCAGCTAGGGGAAGGCGGCATCCAGCGCACCTTCGAACTGCCCCTGACCGAAGACGAACGTGCCCGCGTCCTCGATGCTGCCGCAAAGACGAAGGAGCTGGTGGCGCTGATAACGGAATAGGGGATCCGGGATTCCCGGCACGGCGTGCTATGTTCACCGCTGTGAGTGCCGATCCGACCCTTTCCAGTCACGTTCAGGCAGCCATGCAGCGCGCGCAATGTGAACCGTTGGACGAGGACGGGCTGATTTACGCCGAGATTCCGGGCCTCGACGGCGTGTGCGCCACGGGGCCTCGATCGAGACATGCCGGTCCGAGCTGGCCGAAGTCCTCCAAGAATGGATCACGCTGGGACTGGCGATGAACCACGCCATACCGGCGGTGCGTGCGATCGGCCTGACGAGCTAGCAGTCCGCAAACAGGCCCAGCCGGCTCCGGACCTGCGCGGTGGTTAGCACCCGTCCCTCGCGCACATCCGCGCGCCCCTTTTCGAGTCCCTCTCTCAGGTAAATCAGGTAGACGAGGTCATCCCAGCTCGCGTCGTCGTCCGGGCGCTCAACGAGTTCCTGACTTGTTCCTTCACGGTCGCGCTGGTCACGTCTCGAACCCCTCGTCCTTACTGTACTTCTGCGCGCAGCGCGGTCGCGGCCGCCCGCACCCGCGCGGGCGCCGTGCCGCCGGCGATATCGCGGGCGGCGAGCGCCGAGTCCACGTCGATCGCGAGGATGTCCGCTTCGAAGAGGGCGCTCGCTGCGCGGTACACGTCCAGCGGCAACTCGTTCAGCTCACAGCGGCGCTGCTCGCATTCGCGGACGAGGCCCCCCACAAGGCCGTGTGCGTCACGGAAGGGCATGCCCTTCTTCACCAGATAGTCCGCCACGTCCGTCGCGAGCGAAAAGCCGGCTCCTGCCGCCGTGCGCATGCGCTCCAGGTCGAAGTCCAGCGCAGGCACCATCGCGGCGAATATCTCCAGCGTCGGCATGACGACAGCAGCGGCCTCGATCACGGCCGCTTTGTCTTCCTGCAGGTCGCGGTTGTAGGCGAGCGGCAAGCCCTTCTGCAACACGAGCACGTTCACGAGTTGGCCGAAGACACGCCCGCTGCGGCCGCGCGCCAGTTCCGCCACGTCCGCGTTCTTCTTCTGGGGCATGATGCTCGAACCCGTCGCGAAGGCATCGGGCAGGCGCACGAAACCAAATTCGCCGCTCACCCAGAGCACGACCTCCTCTGCCAACCGCGAGAGGTGCATCTGCGTGATGGCGCAGGCGGCCAGGAACTCCGCCACGAAATCGCGGTCAGCCGTGGCATCCATGCTGTTGCGCGAGACGGCCGCGAAGCCCAGTTCGCGCGCCACCATCTCCCGGTCCAGCGGGTAGGGCGACCCCGCCAGCGCACCCGACCCGAGCGGCAGCACGTTCGTGCGCGCGCGGCAGTCGCGGAAGCGGTCCCGGTCGCGCAGCAGCATCTCCCCGTAGGCGAGGAGATGGTGCCCGAGCGTCACCGGCTGGGCGCGCTGGAGGTGGGTGTAGCCCGGCATCGGGTCGCCCGCGTGCTCGTCTCCGAGGTCGCACAACACGCGGATGAAGCGCTCGCAGGCGGCAGTCGCGTTGTCGCATGCTCCGCGCACGAGCATGCGGTTGAGCAGTGCTACCTGGTCGTTGCGCGAGCGAGCCGTGTGCAGGCGCCCGGCGGCTTCGCCGATCTTGTCGCGCAGCCGTACTTCGACGTGGGTGTGGATGTCTTCGAGTTCAGGCTGCCACGCCACCAGCCCCGCGCGGAAGTCGGCGCGCACTGCCTCGAGGCCGGCCACGATCTTCGCCGCGTCGGCGGCAGGGATGATCCCCTGGGCGCCGAGCATGCGCGCGTGCGCGATGGAGCCCGTGATGTCGTGGTCGTAGAGGCCGCGGTCGGCGCCCGCGGTGTAGTCACGCGTGAGGGCGTCCATGTCGCCTTCGAAGCGGCCGCCCCAGGCGCGCTTGTCGCCGGCGCTCATTCCGGCGGCGCCTGCAGCAGAGGGAAGGCGTGCAGTTCGTGCAGTTCATCGAAGGCGAATTCGGGTACGATGCCCTCCGCATCCGGCGCTGACCGCCGCCACGCGGTGTGCATGCCCGCCCGTTGCCCGCCGGCGACATCTTCGGCGAGGGAGTTGCCGACCATCATGGTCTCTTCCGGGCACACGCCGAGCGTGATGAGCGCGTGCGCGAAGATGGCCGGGTGCGGCTTGAGGTAGCCGACCTCGACGGACACCGCTTCGCAATCCCAGCCGATGTCGAGCCCGGCGTCCCGCAGGTCGGCACGAAAGCGTTCGCCACCGAAGGCGCGGTTGGTGACCACGCCGAGCAAGAAGCCGCGTTTGCGGAGTTCGAGCAGCGTAGGAGTCGCATCCGGGAAGGGCGCCTTGCCGCCTTCGATCCCGGAGATGTACGTCGCCTCAAGCAGCGCCGCCGCATCATCGCGCCGGAGTGCGAGCCCGATGCCCGCCAGCGCCAGCATGGAAACCGTCCCGTAGTCGGGCTCGACGAGGTCCGTCGCCCGTGCGGTGCGCATCGCCTCGTCCATCGCTTCCCAGGCTGTGCGGGCGACGCTATCCGGGTCCGGGTGGTGGTGCCCCAACGCGCGCAGCGCTTCGGCGGCACGTTCGGCCGCCAGGCGCCGGAAGGCGGCGCTGGGAGGCGCTTCGCGGCCGTGCCAGAGAGTGTCACCTATATCGAAGAGCACAGCGCGGATAGGCATGCTGGGAGCCGGCCGGGCTGAAGATGGCGGACCGCTACCGCCGCGCCCTTCGCCCATGCTTGCACGCGGCACCTGTCAGGACAACCGGCGGCGTGGCATCGGTACTGCTGGCTGCACGCCAGGACAGGGCGGCGCGACAGCGGCCGGGAGGGGCGAGCTAGAATGGACTGATGCCGCTTCGCGCCTCGCGCACCCTGCACGTGGAGCCACGCCTGCCCGCGGCGCTCGAGCCGTTGCGCACCATCTCCCGCAACCTCTGGTGGAGCTGGAACACCGATGCCTCGGCGCTGTTCCAGCGCCTGGGGCCGCAGCGCTGGGCCGAAAGCGAACACAACCCCGTGCGCCTGTTGCAGTCGGTGCCCTTCGAAGAACTCGAAGAGGCCGCCGCCGACCCCGGGTTCATCAGCCACCTGGGCCGCGTGCACGACGACTTTGAGGCGTACCTGGAACGGCCCCCTGTCCCCACCGCGGCTGGTGCCGCTGGCCCCATCGCCTACTTCTCTCTTGAGTTCGCGCTCACGGAGAGCCTGCCCAATTACTCCGGGGGCCTTGGCGTGCTCGCTGGTGACCACCTCAAGTCCGCGAGCGACGCCGGCCTGCCGCTGGTAGCGGTCGGCCTGCTCTACAGCGAGGGCTACTTCAAGCAGGTGCTCGGACCCGATGGCTGGCAGAGCGAGGAGTACCAGGAGATCGACTTCTTCGCGCAGCCGCTGCAACCGGTACTCACGGAGGCGGGCAGCGGTCTTGAAGTCTCGGTGCCCATGGAAGGCCGTACCGTCAGCCTCCGGGTCTTGCGGCTCGATGTGGGGCGCGTACCGCTCTTCCTGCTCGACGCCAACATCCCCGCCAACTCGGCGGCCGACCGCCCGATCACGGCCCGCCTCTACGGTGGGGAGCTGGAAATGCGCATGCAGCAGGAGATGGCCCTCGGCATCGGCGGCATTCGCGCGCTGGAAGCGATGGGCATCCATCCCTCCGTCTGTCACATGAACGAAGGCCATTCGGCTCTGCTCGGCCTCGAACGCATCCGCACCCTCATGTCCGAAGCGGGTGCTTCCTTCGATGAAGCGGCCATCCCCGTGACCGCGGGCACCGTTTTCACGACGCACACCCCGGTGGCCGCGGGCATCGACCTGTTCCCGCCAGAGCTGGTGCAGCGCTACCTGGGGCATTTCGCGGAAACGCTCGGGCTTGATTCGCGGCGGTTCATGGCGATGGGCCGCATGAACCCCGATGACGCCCTCGAGCCCTTCTCCATGGCCCTGCTCGGACTGCGCCTGAGCGGCTACCGTAATGGCGTCTCGAAGGTCCATGCCGTGGTTGCGCGGCGCCTCTGGGAAAACGCGTGGCGGGGGCTCCCTGCCGAACACGTGCCGATCGCTTCGATCACCAACGGCGTCCACCTGCCGACGTGGGTTTCCCACGATATGGGCGATCTGTTCGATCGCTACATCGGGCGCCAATGGCGCGAAACGCCCGAGCACAAGGAACTCTGGGAGCGGCTGGAAAACGTGCCTGACGAAGAACTGTGGGAAACACACGAATCCCAGCGGCGGTCGCTCGTCTCGCGCGCACGCCTCCAGCACCGCGATAGCAACGCCCGGCGCGGCCTGGCCGGGACCGAACCCGGCGGCGAGCGCATCCTCGACCCGGGGGTGCTCACGATTGGATTCGCGCGCCGCTTCGCAGGTTACAAGCGCGCCACGTTGCTTTTCCGCGACCCGGCCCGCCTGGCGCAGATCCTCAATCACCCCGAGCGGCCGGTGCAGCTGATCGTCGCCGGCAAAGCCCACCCACGGGACGAGCAGGGGAAGCAACTCATCCGCGAGGTTGTCGAATTCAGCCGCGAGCCGCAGTTTCGCGACCGCCTCGTCGTGCTCGAAAACCCTGATGTGGAAATGGCGCGGGGACTGGTACAGGGGTGTGATGTGTGGCTGAACACGCCACTCCGCCCCCTTGAGGCCAGCGGCA
>JBPCLM010000050.1:0-8086 GCA_051003295.1 Tepidiformaceae bacterium
AGCTGGATCAACTTCCTGGGGTGGAGCAGGAACTCGCGCGGGTGACCGAGGAGGGGGTCGCCGTGGCGCCCAGGTTGGACGAGCTGAAGAAGTCCGTGGCGGACCTCCCCCAGGCGGCCGCGGCGTATCGGGCGCTGGAGGTGCGGCTGGGGGAAGCGGAGAAGCGGTCACAGACAGCGATACGCGCTCACACAGAAGCGGAAGGGCGGCGCGCATCGCTGAAGCAGCGATTGACGGAGCTCGATCAACTGCTCGCCGGGGCGGAGGCGATCACGACGCGTTGGAAAGAGTTGGAGGTGGCGCGCGTCGCGGAGCAAGCCATGACGCGCCAGCAAGAAGCGGCGCAGCGGCACGAAATGGCCTTTCAAAAGGCGGGCGAACGGATAGCCGTGGAACTGGCGCGGCTCGAGGCGGCGCTGAGCACGGCGCAAGGGCTCCTCGCGGAGGCAGAGTCGGCGATAACACGCCTCCCAGGGCTGCGGGCCGAGTGCAAGCGGCTGGCGAAGGAGCGCGAGGCGCTGGGCGAGCTCGACCGCGAGAAGGAGGACCTCCGGGGAAGGGAGAGCGCCCTTCGCCAGGCAGCGGCCACGGCAGTGGTGCAAGCGGAGCACGCGAAGCTGGTGAACGTGGATGTCAAGGCGAAGGAGGCGCAGCTGACCGGGGCCTCGACGTGCCCCGTGTGCCAGGGGCCGCTCACGGCGGCAGAGGCCGCACGGCTGCTGGGCGAATACAAGGCGCAGCGGGACGGGCTTCGCGAAACGCACGAGCACGCCAGAGCGGAGGCTGCGGCGGGCCTGAAGGAAGCGCACGCACTGGCCGCCCGGCCGAGGTTGATCGAGACGGACTGGAAGCGGCGCGAGGGGGCGCTGCGCGCGGCGGAAGGGGAAGCGGAGGCCCGGCTGCAGCGGGCCGAGGAAGTGGAGCAGAAGCTGCCGGCTCTGCGGCGGGAGGTGGCCGCAGGCGCGGACGTGATCACACGCGAGGCGTTCGGCGAAGCGGAGCGGGCGAAGCAGACGGCCGCCCGCGAGGCCCTCAAGGCGTGCGGCTACGACGCCAGCGGCCACACGACCTTGCGGGAGCGCATCGGCGTGCTGGCCGGCGCGGATGAGGAGTACCGTTCGCTAGCGCAAGCGCAAACGGCGGCCACGGGGATTTTGGACCAGCTGACGGAACTCGAGGGCGCTATCGATGCGCTGCGCACGGCGGGGGCCGAATCGGCGCGGGAAGAAAGCGAGGCGCGCGAGGCGCTGGAATCGGCCACGGACGCGGGCCCACGGCTGCATCAGGCGGAGGAGGAGCTGAGCGGGTTTCGCAACCTGCAGGGTGAATTGTTGCGAAAGCAGGGCAAGCTGGAACAGCGGCGCGAGCACCTGGTCGCCCAGGAAGCGCGCCTGGAACGGACACGGGACGAACTGAAGGCGCTGCGGGAAGAGGAGCACACCTACGGCGATCTGGCGGCGGCATTCGGCAAGAACGGGGTGCAGGCGATGCTCATCGAGCGTTCCTTGCCACGCGTCCAGCAGATGGTCAACGAGACCCTCGACCGCATGACGGGGGGCCGCATCCACGTCGGGTTGAGCACGCAGCGCTTCAGCGCCAGCGGGAAAGTTACGGAGACCCTGGACATTCGCATCAGCGACGACGTGGGGACGCGAGACTACGCCATGTACAGCGGTGGGGAGGCGTTCCGCGTGGACTTCGCGTTGCGCATTGCGCTGGCGCGGCTGCTGGCGGAACGCTCGGGGGCCTCGTTGCCCACGCTCATCATCGATGAGGGGTTCGGGACACAGGATGCCGAGGGCCTGGACCGGCTGGTTGAGGCGATCACGGCGATCCAGGAGGATTTCCGGCTGATCCTGGTGGTGACGCACATCGAGGAGTTGCGCGAACGCTTTGGGCGGCGCATCGAGGTGACGAAGGACGCGCAGCGGGGTTCGTTCGCGCGGGTGGTGTGAGGCATTGCGAAGGGCGCTTGCCCTTGCCGGCAGGGGCGGCGGTGCTAGATTGGAAGTTCGCGGCAGGGTAGCTCAGCTGGTCAGAGCGCACGACTCATAATCGTGAGGCCGGGAGTTCAAGTCTCCCCCCTGCTACCAGATTTCTGAATCTGAGATTGACGATAACGCGAGCCGTTTCTAGCTCACAATCCGAAGTTGACCCCCACGTTGACCCCTACGAGATTTCCGGCCGGCCAGCGCCGCGTCCATCTGGACGGCCACGTTTCGGCGCATCGCCGGGAGAACATGCGTATACGTGTTCGCCGTCAACGCGATCTGGGAGTGCCCGAGTTGCTCCATGATCTCCCTCAGGGACACGCCCTGTGCGAGCAACAGGGACGCGCAACTGTGGCGCAGATCGTGGAAGCGGATACGGCGTAGACCGAGCCGCGCGACGTGGCGTTGGAAGTAGTGGCCGACGTTTCCACCGTCCAGTGGCGTCCCCAAGGCCGTGACGAAGACGAGGCCGGCGGGGTTCCACCCTGGCCCCATCACTTCCGCTTCGCCCGCCTGTCGCTCGCGGTGCTCGGTAAGCGCCTTCACCGTCATCCCGGGGAGCGCGAGCACCCGGCGCGACTGTTGGGACTTGGGCGGCCCGAAGGCGCCGGTCCGGCGGTCCCGGGCCTGCATGATCCGCACTTCGCCGGCGGCCAGTCTCACGTCCACCCAGCGGAGCCCTACCAGCTCGCCTTGCCTGAGCCCAAGGGTAAGGGCGCAGACGTAGAGCGCCTCGTGCCGGTCGCCGCGGACGCCGGCCAGGAAGACGCCGCACTCTTGCGCGTCCCACGGGTTGACCGCGTCGTGTTCGACCTTCGGGCCTTTCACGAGGTCCGCGACGTTGCGGGGAATGTCCCCCCAGGCGACCGCCTGTTGAAGTGCCATCCGCACCACGGCCCGCGTCAACTGCACGGTGCGGGGCGCCTTCCCGTCATCGCTCGCGGCGGCGAGCATGTTCTGAATGTCGCGGGGTGCGAGGCGGGAGAGGCCGATATTGCCGATCTTCGGGAGCACGTAGTTGCGGAGCACGGACTCGTAGCCGGAGGCCGTGGAGGCCCGAATCTCCCCCCGGTGGCCCTCCAGCCAGGAAAGCAGGAAATCGCCCGTGTTGAGCCGCTCAGACGGTATGGGGAGCCCTTTTCGCAGTGCTTCGAGCACGTCCATACGCTTCCCGTTCGCCTCATCGGCGGTGGCCCCGAAGACCGACTTCCGCCGGCCGTCGGGGAGGTAGACGCGTGCTTCCCAGCGGCCGTCGGCCCTCTCGCGGACGTTTCCTTCACCGGCCAATCGCTTGCTCATGCCTTCCTGCCCTTCTTTCGTTGTGCCTGTTTTATGAGGCGCGCCATTGTTCCATCCGCTCGGCACCCGGGACACCAGTTGCGCCGTCCTCTTTGCACGGCGCGCTGTTGCCGCCGGTAAGGCTGAGAACAGCCGTCGCACACTGCCCATTCCCCGCCGCCCCGCCCAACGGCGGTGGCGAGCTGGAGCGCGAGGTGCTGTCGCGCTCCGGTCCCCACGCGCAGAACGGGGGCCGCCGGGTAGTCCCACCGCAACTGGGGAGTGGCCCTCCACGCCCGGAGCCAGAGGTTCACCTGCTCGGCTAACTCCGAGGCGTAGAAGGCGAGCGACTGTTCCGGCGTGGGGTCCACCGTGGCCGCTTGCATCCATCCCCCGCGATGGAAGGCCCGGGCGATGAGTGAGGGTTCAGGCTGGCCCTGTCCCGTGTGGAGCCGCGCGGCCAACTCAAACATGGCCCGCACGCGGTCTCCCAGACGAAACCATATTGAGAGAGGTTCTGACCAGGGGCCGCCGGGGCCGCCCACATGGTCGCTGTAGCAGCCGCGATGGTCGTGGTCTAGGAACTCCCTGCTGGCATCGAATAGGTCGCCGAGGATGAGGCCCCGCTCGCAGAGGCCGAGCGGCCCGTACCGCCGGGCGAACGCGACTACCTGGCGATTCGACCGAATCTTCATGAACGCCATTAGCAGTCCGTCGGCTTCGCCAAGAGTTGCCCACCGGCGGGCGGCGAGTGCCTCGTCTGGCGACGCGTAATTGCCCGGCGGGGTCCAGTCCCAGCGGTAGAAGAGCCGCTCCCCGTCGATCCTCACGTGGCCGGGGACGGTGACCTTCCCCGGCGCGAGGGGGGGGCGACGCAGCCGGCCGTCCTCATCGAGCATGTTCGCCGCGTAGCCGGTGTCCACGATTCTGTCCGACGGAAGTCCCATATAACGCATTCCTCGTCAGTTTAGGCTTGTCCACAGAGAACGCGCAAGAGCTCTAGTGGAGGAAGAATCGATGACGACCGCAATTCAACTGGACGGCGAACGCCTGGCCGTGAGCGTGGAAGAGGCGGCGCGGCTGCTCGGAGTCTCGCGGGGGAAGATGTATCCGCTCGTCATGGCCGGCCAGATCGAGAGTTTCACCATCGGCACGCGGCGCCTGATTCCGACGGCGGCGCTTCGCCGGTTCGTAGAAGAGCAGGCCGGCAACCCCCGGGGGGGCGGCTCATGAGCGCGCCCCCTGCGGCCGACATCGTAGAAGCGGCGTACGCGAGCGCCGCACGCGGGTGGCCAGTGTTTCCATGCCAGCCGAACGGCAAGGCGCCGCTCACGAGCCGTGGGTTCAAAGACGCGACCACCGACCCGGCGACGATCCGGCGCTGGTGGGGCCGCTGGCCGGATGCGAATCTCGCCGTCGCGACGGGGGCGCCCGGCCCCGATGTCCTCGATGTGGACGTGAAGAACGACGCGCCCGGACTGGCCATGCTCGAACGTGTCAGGCGCGCCGGACTGCTTGGCGGCGCTTCGGCCCTCATGCGAACGCCGTCAAGCGGCTTGCACGTCTACTTTCACGGGACGGCGCAGGCGGGCGGGGCTGTCGGGCCGGGGCGCGCCCTTGAACTCAAGGCGGCGGGCGGGTACGTGCTCGTGCCACCCAGCTACGTGATCGACGAAAAGCACGGCATCGACGGCCCCTACGAGCTGCTCGAAGAGCGGGTGTCTTCCGCCGTGCTTGACTGGGCCGCTGTCCGCGGCCTCCTGGACCCGCCGAATCCCCTACCCCGCCGCCAGGCGGCCCGGAGCGGCAGTGGAGACGGGCTCGCGCGATGGCTGGCCAAGCAGGGCGTAGGCAACCGCAACGCCGCCCTGTACTGGGCGGCCTGCCGTGCCTTCGATGCGGGCCAGCCGGGGGGCGCCCTGGTCGCTGCGGCTGTTGACGCAGGCTTAGGGGCACGAGAAGCCGAGCGCACCGTGGCATCGGCCTACCGCTGCGCGGGGAGGGTGTCATGAAACTCGACGATATGGATATCGTGATCGACGGCGCGGGGTTGCTCGATGAGGTGTACGCCGCGGACGCCCGCTTTGTAGTCTTGCCGAGCGAAAGCGCACGCGTCGCGTTGACCTTGTGGACGGCCGCCACTCATGCCCAGCAGTGCTGGGAACACGCTACCCGATTCGTGCTCAAGTCCCCCTTGAAGCGGTGCGGGAAGACACGCGGACTAGAGGTTACATCCGAACTCGTCTATAGAGCCCTGCCCAGTTCGAACATTAGCGTCGCCGCTCTTGTTCACGGCATCGATGCGCAGGATCCTCCGACGCTTATTCTTGACGAAGCTGATGCTATCTTCGCGAAGCGCCGGGGTGACCATTCCGAGACGGCGGAGGCGCTCCGGGGAATAATCAACACCGGTTTCGGGAAAGGTTTCTCTTATGTGCGCTACGATATCGCGAGCCGGTCGAACATCTCTTCCTCAACTTTCTGTATGGCGATTGTGGCCTCAATTGGAGACCTGCCGGACACCATCGAGGACCGCGCCGTAGTGGTCACTATGCAGCGCCGTGCACCCGGTGAGCGCGTCTCCGAGTTTCGGCGGCGCAAGGCCCTCCCCGTCCTGCACGAGCTACGCACCCGCCTTCACGCCTGGGCCGTTTCCCACGCCCCCGAGCTGCTCATCGCGGAGCCAGAGGTGCCCGCTCAGGACCGCGCCCATGACGTGTGGGAACCGCTGATCGCGATCGCCGACGCGGCCGGGGGGGAATGGCAGGAGAGGGCGCGCCGGGCGTGTTTGGAGCTCACCGCCAGCGCCAGTGACCCGGACGATGGAACTTCGGGCGAGCGGCTGCTTTCGGACCTGTACCAGGTCTTCGCGGAAAGGGCGCGGATGACGACAGCGCAGATCCTTATCGGTCTGCACGCGATCGAGGAGGCGCCCTGGGGCGACTGGAAGAACGGGCACTCGCTGAAGGCGCGGGACCTGGCCTGGCTCTTGCGCCCCTACCAGATCAAGTCGCACAACATCCGGGCAGGCGGCGCGGTGGCGCGGGGCTACGAACGCCACGACTTCGCCCCGGCCTGGACGCGCTACACGCACGCCTCCGCTACATCCGCTACACCCGCTACAGACTCCCTCGCGGGGGGTGATTCTGAATCTGAGAACCCTGTAGCGGATGACGATGAGGGTATCCGCTACACATCCGCTACAGCCCATTCTGAATCTGAGAACAGGGCAAAAACGGGCAGTGTAGCGGCCGTAGCGGATGTAGCACGGGGGCACGCGGGCGACGTATCCGGGGACGGCGCCGGATCCGAGTCCCCCGCCCCCGACCCGTCCTGGTGTGACGCGAACGGCTGCCTTCAGATCGTCCGCCCGGATCGGCCTTGCCCCGACCACAGGGTGCAGGGGACACGCGCCAGCGCAAGCCCGGAGGGGGTGCGCGAGTGGTAGCGGCGGCTGTGCTGCTGAAGACGCTGCGCGCCCAGGGGGTAGCGTTCGAGGTTGTCGGCAGCAGGCTGAGGGCGCACGACCCGCGCGGCGTAATCACGCCGGAGCTGGCCGAGGAAGTGCGCGCCGCGAAGCCCGAGATCATCGCGCTGCTCGCGCCGCCAGTGACGGCATCGGCTGCCTGCCTTGACTGCGGGGTGGCCATCGGGTCGCGCTACGTCCGCTGCGTACCGTGCGCGCGTGGCTGGGTAGCACAACGACCCGACCTTCTGGAGCCCTGCCCCGAGTGTCGCGCGATGCGGTGGGCGTACGACACGGTGGACCTTCGGCGCTGCGTTGGGTGCGGGCACATCGTCGAATTGCCGTTGGTCGACCGCGACCCGCTTTCGGTCATCGAGGACGACGACGGGCTCGCCTCATGGGAAACGTGCGCGTGTGACCGGATGCCGGCGGGCCAGACGTGCCGGGCCTGCGCGGCCCGCGCCGTGGCCCGCTACAAGGCCGCGCACACCGAGGAGTAGACGGTGGCGAGTCTTAACAAAGGTGATGGGTATGAGCAACGGCTCTGGACACGACCTTTCGCGGATCCGTCTTACGGGGGAAGAGGGCGACGTAGTTGCGGTAACGGGTCTCAGCCCGGCCACTGCCGGGGTTCCAGAATCTCGTGAAGGACCTCATCACGGTGCCCTTCGGGCTGCACGCAGGTGGTCCGTCCCGGCGGAGATTGCCCGGACTGTGATGCCCAGGCGGTGACCACGTGACCACACCTTCATGGGTCAACCACTGGCGCGACCTCGCGGACGTTGCCGGGTTCACGCTGCTCTCCGAGGGTGCGGGGTCACTCACTCACGGGAGGGACGGCGATGAGCGTGAGGTGCCTGGATTGCTCGGCTGATGCCGCGCGGCACGCGCCGCCCTGGATGCGCTCCGCACCACGCCAAGAGTACGTGGCGTCCACTCGTTCAAGTGACTCGGGGAGCCCAACGCGCCGGAAGCATCGCGGCGATGCGCCTGTCGTCCTGGCAGGAGAGGGCGGTCCGACACCGTCCCGGCGCTCCAACACCCCGACGAGGGGGAGGGACGATGATAACTGAATCGATGGCCATAGCGGACTGGCACAGTAGGTGGGCGAAGGTGCCGATGGACCGCTGGCAACTGGAGCTGAGCAGGCTCATTCGGGCAGGTGGGCCACTCAGTGAGGGGGAACGGGTGATGATGATCATGGAGTCCAAGCCATGAGCGTTCCGGACGTGAGCGCGGCGCGCTCCATGGCGGCGCGCATCGGCGGACTGACGCGCCACGCCAGGCACGGCTCCGCGGCTCTGGCCCGCTCGGGATCCGACGCGCTCTTAGCTCGGTTCGAGCATGAAGT
>JBPCLM010000051.1:0-14039 GCA_051003295.1 Tepidiformaceae bacterium
AACCGAGCCAGGGCCCGCGCTCTTGCCCATCGCGGGCGGCGTCGCCGAGTCCATCGGCCGGCTGCTGGCGATCGTCTTCGAGGCGATGCGCGAAGGGACCTGGCAACGGCTGAAGCTGTGCGTGGGCCACGGTTGCCCCATGGTGTTTTACGACTGGTCCCGCAACCGCCGGGGCTCCTGGTGCGCGATGTCGGTCTGCGGCAATCGCACGAAGGTGCGCAACTACCAGGAGCGCCGCCGCGCCGCCCGCACGGGCGGGGGGTAGGGCGGCGGTAGGGGGCGGGGGCTCGAGTAAGATTGGGAAGTACTGGAGTCAGCCGTGAAGATCACTTACGACCCGGACACGGACACGCTAACGGTAATCCTCAAGGACGCGCCCGTGGTGGAGAGCGACGAGGAAACGCCGGGAGTAATCCTCGACTTCGATGAGCAGGGCGATGTCGTGGGCTTCGAGATCCTGGATGCGTCGCTGCGAGTCGCGGACCCGCGGCACGTGGAGTTCACGGCGGTGGCGTAGCAGCGCGGCCCGGCGGGCGGGGAGGATCCAGACCGCCTTGCCGCCGACCGCAGCACGCGCGTTTCCATCCAGCGCGGGAGGGCAAAAGCCCGCGTGAGACGCGTTCCGTTCGTGCTACCGCAGTACTCAACCTAGAATCGCCATGTGAGCATTAGCGACCAAACAAAAGGTGAGATGGTCGCGCTCGTCGCGCGGTACCACGATCTCACCACGACGGAACGAAGGCAGCTCAACGAGGCGGAGACCTGCCATCGCTTCATACTGCCGCTGTTCCGGCTGTTGGGTTGGCAGGTTGAGCCGGATGCCAACGGCAACACCGATGTCGTTGAGCAGCTCGCGATTGCCGGCACACGCGTTGACTATGCCTTCCGTCTCCGCGGAGTGTCACGGTTCATGCTTGAGGCCAAGCGGCTCGATACCGACATGACCATGCCCCAATGGAGCGAGCAGGCGGTGAACTACGCCTACAACAAGGCCGTTCGCTGGTCTGTTCTGACGAACTTTCACACGCTCCAGGTGTTCAACGCGCTCAAAGAGGGTCGCCCCGGAGACCACATCGTCCTGAATCTGACGTGCGACCAGTTCCTTATGGAGGCGGACAAGCTGTGGCTGCTCTCGAAGGAAGCCTTCGCAGACGCCCAACTCGAGAGGGAGGCCACCCTAACCGGCGGCGCCGAACCACGGCAGCCGGTTGAACAGAAGCTGGCCGCTCAGTTGAAGCGGGCGCGGCAGGATGTCTACGGCGAGCTATCGGTGCGAAACCCCACGATGCCTGGCGCTGACATCGACGACCTCGTCCAGTCGCTGCTTAACCGGCTCGTTTTCATCCGCACGGCAGAAGACCGTGGCATCGAAAACGAGAGGCTCCGGGAAGCGGTCAACCAGTATCGGAAGGGCGTGCTTCCCCGGTCGCTCCTTGATGAACTGCGGGCAATCTTTGCGTACTACGGACAGACGTACGACAGCGACCTGTTCCCGCAGGCGATGGACCGCTGGAACACCGTCTATGTCGATGACCCCCGCCTGCGCGATGTCATCTCCTCGTTGTACAAGCCGGGCGGCACGACCATCGAGTTCGATTTCTCCGCTATCAGCGCGGACGCCCTGGGGCAGGTTTACGAGCAGTTCCTGGGGTTCGAAGTCCAGCAGGGAACCTCCACAACGCAGGCCGGACTGCCGGGAATGAGCCAGCCTCATACCGAGCCGAAGAGGGCACAGCGGCGGAAGCGCGGCATCTATTACACCCCTCGTTTTATCGTCGATTACATCGTCCAGCACACCGTCGAAGCCCTCCTTTACGAACACCCCGAACGCCTCGCCGACATTCGCGTGGCCGATATCGCGTGCGGCTCGGGTAGCTTTCTGATCAAGGCGTACGACGTGCTCTTGGAGGCGGCAGGCAGCGGGATATCGCAGAGCGAGCGCCTGGAGCTCTTGCGCCGGTCCATCTACGGAGTGGACCTGGATGGACATGCAATCGACGTCGCCCGCCTCAACCTGCTCCTCCGTGCGCTCGCCGACCCGATGCAGCTGCCGATGCTGGCGGGCAACCTTGTCGTCGGGAACAGCCTGATCGAAGGGACCGCAGCTGAACTGCGCCCGTTCTTCGGCGATGACTGGGCCGCGAAGAAGCGGTTTCAGTTCACGGAAGCGTTCCCTCAAGTCGCATCGGAAGGCGGGTTCGATGTTATCGTGGGGAACCCGCCCTACGTTGAAATCCAAACGCAGGACAGGCGCGAAGCCGAGTACGTCCGGGCGAACTACGCCGTGAGCGGGAACTTCGACGTGTATCTCCCGTTCATCGAACGGGGGCTGAGTCTTCTGCGGCCGGGCGGACGCCTGGGATTCATCGCCCCGCACAAGTTCATGACGAACCAGTACGGGCGGAAGCTGCGCCGGCTTCTCGCGGATGCCGCTGCGGTGGAAGAGATCGTCCACTTCGGCGACCAGCAGATTTTCGATGGCGTGACCACCTACACCTGCGTCCTGCTTCTGCGCAAGGACGCAGGCCTATCGACCACGCGGCTAATCCGGCCGGCCGGCGTCAACGCCGCAGGGGCGCAGGACCGCGAACGGCTTGAGGATACCGTCCGCGCGCTCGATCACGGCGCCGTCCCTCCTGGCTGCTCTGCCGAACGCGGGAGCATAGCGCACCCCACGGCTGACGGGGCCTGGGATCTGGCATTGGGCGCGACGCGGGCGTTGGTGGAGCGATTGAAAGCGGACAACAAGCCACTATCCGAAGTTGCTTCGCGCGTCTTCCAAGGCCTCATCACCAGCGCTGACCATATCTACCACCTTCGGCGGACCACCCTTCGTGGTGGGGCGGCCGGCTTCCAACGTTTCAAGCGGGCTACCGGCGAGCCGCCCGGGCAATTTGGTGTTGCCGAGGTGATTGAGCCCGAGCTGATGCGTCCCCTCGTGAGCGGTCCCGACGTCGATCGCTATACATTCCGGCCCTCCGATGTCCATCTGCTGTTCCCGTACAGCGTCGCAAACGGCGTCGCCACCCTGATACCCGCGGATGAAATGAAGACGAGCTATCCCGTTGGTTGGGCCTATCTCAAGAAATACGAGAGCCAGCTGCGCGGCCGGGAGGCGAATGCGGAGACGGGCGGACAGCCATTTGACGACGACGCCTGGTATCGCTTTGGCAGGAGACAGAATCTCAGTCTACACGAGGGTAAGAAGCTAGCGGTGCCGGCAACCGTCCGCCGGCTGTCTGCCGCCTGGGATCAGGATGGGCAGTACGTTCTGAACAACGTCCGGGTCGGCGGTGTCCTCTTGGGTGGCGGGACAGACGATGGTTATCTCTGGCTAGTTTCGCTACTAAACTCTCGGGTTCTCGATTTCGTCTTTAAGCAGCAAGAAAGCACATTCCAGAACCGATACTTCCAAGCCAATCGGCAGTTCATCGACCCTCTGCCGATAGCCGGGATGGAGCGGGACCCCGGACTCACGCGGCAGATCATCGCGCTCGCAAAGGACATGCACAGTAACCGGGTCGACTTCGGCCGGGCACACCCAGCCGATGCGGGGCTGCGCTCGCGGCTGGATAAGGAGTTTGCTGACGCAGACGCCGAGATGGAGCAGCTGGCATGCGATGCCTACGGCCTCGACGCCAGCGAGCGGGCGTTGGTCATGGGGTAGCTCGGGGCGTTCACCCGGCCCTACCTCACCATTGGACGAACATGGGCATGACGACGTGCACGTAGGCGTCGTCGCCGACGGGGCGAAAGACGCCCTGGCTGGAGGGGCTCGTCATCTCCAGCTTCACTTCGCCGGAAAGCGCGTTCAACACGTCCTGCAGATAGCGGCTGTTGAAGGCGATACGCGAGGCGTCGCCTTCGACCTTGGCGTCGATTTCGCCCTGGTTGTCGCCGATCTCGTCGGCGCGGGCGCTCACGGTGAGCTTGCCGGGCCCGCCATCGCCGGGGGCCATCTGCAGGCGGATGATGCCGCTGCCATCGCGCGCGAAAATGGCGGCGATGCGCGCTTCACGCTTGAATTCGTCCACATCGAAGGTGCACTTGGTGTTGCAATCCGTGGGGATGAGCTGGTTGTAGTTCGGGAAGGTGCCCTGGATGAGCTGCGCCACCAGTTCCGTTTCGTTTATGGCGAAGAGCACCTGCGTGCGCTGGGGGTTGAGGCGCATCTCGACGGGCTCCGAACCATCGCCCACCAGGCGCGCCACTTCGCGCAGCGCGCGCGCCGGGACGATTACTTCGACGGGCTCGGCCGGCGCCGTGTCGAGCATGATGTCCGAAACCGCCAGGCGGAAGCCATCGGCGGATGCGAAGGTGAGCTTCTTTCCCACGGCCTTGACGTGCACGCCCGTGAGCACGGGGCGCGAGTCATCGGCCGCGGCGGCGAACTCGACCCGCTCGATCGTCTTGCGCAGGGCCTTCGCATCCAGCGTGAGCGTGGTGCCATCGCTGAAGGAATGGATGCGGGGGAAGTCCTCGGCGTCCATGGTGTGGATGGTCGATTCGTTGCGCGCGCACTCCAGCTTCACCTGGCGGCTGCGCTCGGGGATTTCGAGCAGCACCGTGGCGGGAGGCAGCGAAGAGACGAAGTCGCCGAGCAGGCGGGAGGGCACGGTGGTGGCGCCTTCTTCATCGATCTTGGCGCCCACGCGCGTGCTGATGGAGATATCGAGGTCGGTGGCGGCGAGCTTGAGCTGGCCTTTGTCGGTCATGAGGAGGACGTTTGCGGTTATGGGCAGCGTCGAACGCGTGGCGACGGCGCGGCCCACGATGGAGAGGCCGCGTTGCAGGTTTTCCTGGAGTACCTGGACCTTCACACTGTTCACCCGCCTAAGCGATTCGACGGATTATACGTCCGAGCGAGCGCGCGGCACAAGACGAACGCTCAAGCGCCTGATCAATTCGCTTTCGGCGGCACGGCCGTTTGTGCCAAAAAGCTATCGAATTGCGATAAAAACTTCGGCACAGGCTAACGGACGCTCGCTATAATACGAAGTTGCCGTGTTCATCTTTTCTCTCCAGATAGCGAACTACCGGAACTACGCGCGGACAGCGCTGACGCTCGACCGCGGCCTCAACCTCTTCGTGGGCGACAACGCGCAGGGCAAGTCGAACCTGCTGGAGGCCATCTACCTGCTTTCGACGCTGCGTTCGAGCCGCGCCAGCAACGACGCCGACCTGGTGCGGCGCGACATCCTCAACTCAGAGTTCCCCGTGGCCCGGCTGGCCTGCGAAGTGGAACGTTCCGCGGGCAGCCTGCACCTCGAAGTCGCGATCGTGGGGCGCACGACGGACCCGAGCCACCGCGCGGGCAAGCGCGTGCGCGTCAACGGAGTCGCCAAGCGCGCTTCCGAAGCGGTTGGGCAACTGGCGGCGGTGCTCTTCACAACGCTCGATATCGAGATCGTGGCGGGGCCGCCGCTGCTGCGCCGCCGCTACCTGGACATGATGATCTCGCAGGTCGACCGTGGCTATCTGCGCGCGATGCAGCGCTACGCGAGCGTCCTGCCGCAGCGCAACAGCCTCCTCAAGCGCATCCAGGCGAAGGAAGCGGCGACGACGGAGCTGAACTTCTGGGACCAGGAACTGGCGCACGCGGGCGGCGTCATCATGCAGGCGCGCGCCGATGCGCTGGGCCACCTGGTGCCACAGAGCGCCTTCCAGATGGAACGCCTGAGCGATGGCCTCGAATTGTTGCAGCTCACCTACAAGCCGGCGCTTGGCCACCTGGATGACCACGACTGCCCCATCGACGAGACGGAGTGGACGGCGCGCATGCTCAAGGCGCTCGCTTCGTTGCGGGCACGCGAAATCGGCGCCGGGGCGACGCTTGTGGGGCCGCACCGCGACGACATCCTGGTCGAGATCGATGGCATGCCCGCCGATTCGTTTGCATCGCGCGCCCAGCAGCGCACGGCCGCGCTTTCGCTGCGCCTGGCGGAGGCGAGCTACTTGCGCCGCGCGCTCGGCGATGACCCGGTGGTGCTGCTCGATGACGTGCTCAGCGAACTCGACGCGCGCCGCCGCCGGGGGGTACTCGAGTACTTCGACACGTTCCAGCAGACGATCGTGACGACATCGGAGCCGGACCGCGTGCGCGAGGTGATGACGCGCGCAACGGGACGTTTCGTGGTGGTGGCGGGCACGATTACGCGCTTCGAAGGGGAGTAGGGGCGGCGAGACGCGAGGGCGGGGCGCTGCGGTACAATCCCGTCGTGACCGCCAAACAGGCGCCGCGCGACCGCATCCGGCGCTTCTCCGAAGAGGAAGCCGCTGAGTGGTTGGCGCGCATCGAATGGGAATCGACGGAGACGGAAACGCTCAGCGAAGATGAGATGACGGCGCTCCTTGCCGCGGACCGCGAAATCTCCGCAGGCAACTTCGTCGATGGTGAGGAAGCGCTGCGACGCCTCGGCCTGTGAGCTACCGGCTGCAGTTTGCCCGCGGCGTCGAAGCGTAGTTGGCACGCCTCGATCGGAACACCCAGGAGCGTGTTGCCCGTCCCCTTCGCGCGTTGGTGGAGGATCCATACGGGCATGGCACGAAAGCACTGACCAACGCCGCCGGGTTCCGAGCAGCGCGAGTTGGGGGCTGACAACGGGGATGTCGCCGTCACGCGCTACCGGTCGCGCCTCTGACGTTCGCTCCGAGTCCTCTGCCCGCGGACAGCTCCCGCTACTGGCGGCGCCCGTCGCGGATGTCGACCAGGGCCTCATCGACCATCGCCTGGAGGCGCTCATCGCGGGCGCGGTAGGTAGTCTGGGCGCCCTCGCGCTCCGCGTCCAGGAGCCCGGCTTCGCGCAGCTGCTTGACGTGCACGCTCACCGTCGGCTGGGCGAGCCGGGAAAGCACCGCGAGGTCTGTCACGCTCGCGGGCCTGTGCAACAGCACCCCTAGCAGCGTTAGGCGCGTGGGGTCGGCGAGCACCTTGAAGCGGGCGGCTGCTCGTTCGACCTGCTCACGCCGGCGCTCGTCCTTCTTGTTCGTATTGCAGCCCGAGGCCGATCAGCACCGTCCCATCGAGGTCGTAGAGCATCTGCCCTTCGCCGGCGAAGTACAGGCTCGTGATGAAGAGGTGCCCTTCGCGCGCGGCCGTCTCGATCATGGCGGCGTGCGTTTCGCGCATCCCGAGGCAGGTCGCGGGCATGACGGCGCGGTGGCTTTCGCCGCGCTCGATGCGCTGGCGCAGCCCCGCCGAGGCCGACTCCGCCGCGGCCCGCCCGCCGCCTTCCCACTCCGTGCACAGCGCCTCCCACGTATCGCGGGCGAGGGCACGGTAGCGTGCGCGGGAGCCGGCGTCGTCGCGGAGCGCGCGCAGACGGGTGGAGATCGTCTGACGCGCCTCCGGGGTTTCCGTCAGCATCGGGGGGACGGGGCCATCGTAGGCCGCCGCTTCATCGAGCCCGGCCAGGAAGGAGTCGATGTCGCGGTCGAAGAGGGTGCCATTGCGTTCGGCGAGCAGCAGCATTTCGCCCCACTCGTTCGTGGCGCCGTCGCCCCAGAAGTTGACGATGCGCTCGTGCAGCCCGGGGTGGGCGGAGAGCGTCGGCTGTACCCATGGCGGGAGGCGGTGCGCGGGCTTGTGCCTCACCCAGCCATCAAGCACGTAGAGGGCGAAAGAAAGCTCAGCGGGGGCAGATATACCGACGCGCACTCCCTGTTGCTGATCGGTGCGGGCTGCTAGCTCGGCTGGCATCGTTATCTAACTATACGGCGATGCGGCGCGGCGGCGATAGTGCGGGAGCGCGCGAACAGGTTGCAACGGCGTGCGCGCCGCAGGAACCATGGTCTCTTTACCTCCGGGCGTCACCTGTGGCGCGGCCGCGGCCATTTCCCTTGCGAACGCAGCAGGGTACCACTCCTGGAGCCAGCCCATGCCCGCCCCCATCGCATCGCACGCGCGAGGCTATGTGATCGCCGTCGCGCCCCTGCCGTCCGGGTTTCTCCGTTCGCTGGAAGCGCGCGGGATCGCGGCGGCCGCGGCGGCGACCTGCGACGGCTTCTACGCCGAACCGCGCGGTTCCCTGGCGGCGGTCATCTTTGCGACCGAACAGGCGGGGCTCGCCGTCGAAGGAGTGCGCGCCGCGGGCCGTGGCACCGGCTGGCGGACGGCCGCACGCCCACAGGCCGGCATTGGCCGCGGGCTCCACGACTGCCGCTCCGCGACCTGGCTGCCAACGGCTGGGTAGGCGGCTGCCCGGACGCCCTCCCTAGCGGTCGGGCCACGGACGGGCCTGGGCGGCGGCGTTACCCGTGCCGCTTGCGGCGGGGGGCGCGGGGGTGTTGAATCGGCGGCGAGGTGATTGGCATGACGGGAACGGAGACGAAGACAACGGACGCGACGGCGGTGCACTGGCTGACGCTGACGCAGGCGGGGGAGGCGATTCGCAAGGGCAGCGCGACCCCGGTGGCGCTCACGGAGGCGTTGCTGGCGCGCATCGAGGAGGCGCAGCCGCGCCTGCACGCCTTCATCACGGTGCTCGGCGAGCGTGCGCTGGCGCGGGCGAAGGAAGCGGAGGCGGAGATCGCCGGCGGTCGCTACCGCGGGCCGCTGCACGGCATCCCCATCGCGGTCAAGGACCTCTGCTGGACGAAGGGCATCCGCACGACGGCGGGCACCGCCGTGCTACGCGACCACGTCCCGGATGAAGACGCGACCGTGGTCGAACGGCTGGAAGCCGCCGGGGCGGTCATCCTGGGCAAGCTTTCGATGACGGAGGGCGCGTACGCGACGCACCACCCCTCCGTGCCGCCGCCGGTCAACCCCTGGGGGGCGGACCGCTGGACAGGCGTATCATCGAGTGGGAGCGGGGTGGCCACGGCCGCCGGGCTCTGCTACGGATCGCTCGGGAGCGATACCGCGGGCTCCATCCGCTTCCCATCGGCGGCCTGCGGGGTGGTCGGCATAAAGCCCACCTGGGGGCGCGTATCGCGCTACGGGGTGTTCGCGCTGGGGGCTTCGCTGGACCACATCGGCCCGATGACGCGCTCGGTGGCGGACGCGGCGGCGATGCTGGCGGTGCTCGCCGGGCACGACCCGAAGGACCCCACATCGCTGCGCGCAGCCGTGCCCGACTACGCGGCGGCCGTGGGACGCGGGGTGCGCGGGCTGCGCATCGGCGTCGACGAACGCTACGCAACCGAGGACCTGGACGATGAGGTCACGGGACTCGTGATGGCGACCGTGGACGTGCTGCGGAGGCTCGGCGCGGAGATCGTGGCGGTCAAGGTGCCGCCCATCGATGACGTGCTGCGGACGTGGGCGCTGGTGTGCGCAGCGGAAGCGGCCGCCGCGCACGTGGGCCTCTACCCCGAGCGCGAGGCCGAGTACGGGCCGGTGTTCGGGCCGTTCCTGGCGATGGGGCGCGCCGCCACCGCGGTCGATTACGCGCAGGCGCACGAGGAGCGGCTGAAGTTCAACGGCGGCCTCGCGGGCGTGTTCGAAGAGGTAGACCTGCTGCTTTGCCCATCGCTTGGCGTGGCGACGCCGGGCAAGGAAGGTTCGCGCTTGCCAGAGGAGATCGGGCGCGTGATGCGCTTCACGGCGCCGTTCGATTTTTCCGGCAGCCCCACGATCTCGGTGCCCTGCGGCTTCACCGCCGACGGCATGCCTGCCAGCCTGCAGCTGGTAGGGCGCCACCTGGGGGAGGAATCGCTGATCGCGGCGGGGGCTGCCTACGAACAGGCGACGGAGTGGCACACGCGCCACCCGGGCTAGCCCTCACCCCCTCCCCTTCTCCCGACTGCGCGGGAGAAGGGGAGTAATCCGCTTGCTTACGCGCGCGGTCCGGTTCCTGGAGCGCCGGGCGGCGGTTAGCCCCAGCGGGGCTGTTCGCCGAGGTCGATGCCGAGCGCGCTCTTGCCGATGATCTCGTGGGCGAGGATGCTGTTCGCGGGGTGGAAGCCACCGCAGCGCACGTCGCGGTAGAGCCGCTCCATTTCGTTGCTCTTGAACATGCCCGTGCCGCCGGAGACGGCCATCGCGAGGTCCACGATCTTCTTCGCCGCTTCCACGGCGGTGTGCTTGGCTGCCACGAGCTTCATGGGCCAGAGCGCGCCGTGGTCGACGCCCGTGCTCCAGTCATTGGCCACGTTGTCGGCGAGCGCGGCGGCGGCTTCCATCGCGAGCGTCATTTCCGAGAAGGCGTGCTGGATCTCCGGGTTGTAGGCCATCGAACGAGTGAGCGCGAGCGACGTGCGCTTCTTCACGCCGGCGGCCGCGAGATCGATCGCGCGCTGGGCGAGGCCCAGGTAGATGTTGGCGAACGTCGGTTCGGCCCAGCCGAAAATGGCGAGCACGAAGAGGTCCGCCGTGCCGGCGGGCAGGATGCGCGCGATGTACTTGTCGGGGACGAAGGCGCCATCGAGGATGGTGTCGTCGCTGCGCGTGGCGCGCATCCCGAGCACGTCCCACGTCTCCTTGATGGAGTAGCCGCCCGCATCGCGGGGCAGGAAGGCGTGCACGGTCTGGGGGCTGTTGGGGTCGCTGGTGTCCATGGCATGGATGCCGAGGCGCGTCCACACGGGGGTGAGGCTGCCGAAGATCTTGTGGCCGTAGAAGCGGTAGCCGCCGTCGGCCTTTTCGGCGCGCGCGGTGGAAAGGAAGATGGGGAGGTCGTTGCCGGCTTCGCCGTGGCCGGCGGCGAAGATTTCGCCCGCGGCCGCTTCGCGCAGGAGCCATTCGAGCGATGCATCGCCCATCTTGCGCATGTCGGCGGCCACGCCCGTCCAGTAGAGGTGCATGTTGAGGGCGAGGGCGGTGGCGGGTGCGCGGTAGGCGAGGCGGCGCTCCTCCCGGCACACCTCAGCGAGCGTGTAGCCGAGCCCGCCGAGCTCCTTGGGGACGGCCATCTTCAGGTAGTCGGTCTTTTTGATGTCGGTGAAGTCGTCGTCGAAGAAGGTGTTTTCGCGGTCGTAGCGGGCGGCGCGGTCGCCGCAGGCGCTGATGACCTGGTCGGAAAGGACGCCGTTGACACTGGCGGGTGCTGCCATGAGCTGAGATCTTCCTTATGCATGGATGTGGCGCCGTTGGCTTGCCGGCGCGGCGCGCCCCCTGTTATACCGCCGTGTTGCGGAGGCAGTCAAACGGGTGCGGGGTGCTGAGTCCTGAGTCTGAGTATGGTCCGTGGTTACTGGTCCCTCGTCCCTGGTCCCTCGTCCCGGCGCCTATGGCGGCGGCGTGGCGGGCAACCTCTATGGGCTGTCCGCTTGCTTACGCGCGCGGTTGTGGCCGGGTCTGGTCGCTGGTGCCAGTTCGCGGGCGCTGAGCGGCCGGGGTATCCGCTTGCTCACGCGCGCGGTTCTGTTTCGGCCCTCGTCCCTTGGCACCAGGGGCTGGCGCGCGGTTCGGTTGGCCGCGGCTCCCCGCCCCGTTGTCCCAAGAACCAGGGGCTGGCTTCCCCGGCTACACGGCGACGTCGCCGCGTTCGCCGGTGCGTACGCGGACGGCTTCCTCCACGGGGATGACGAAGATCTTGCCATCGCCAATGTTGCCGGTGCGGGCGGCGCCGCAGATAGCGTCGATGGCGCGTTCGACCGCCATGTCCGTCACGACGACCTCGACTTTCACCTTGGGGAGCATATCGACGGTGACGGTTTCGCCGCCGCGGCCCTGGTGCACGATGCCGCGCTGCGCACCGCGGCCCGTCACCTGGATGACGTTCATGCCGTGGATGCCCAGGTCATCTAGCGCCTGCTTGACATCGTTCAGTTTTTCGGGGCGGATGATGGCCTCAATCTTCTTCATTGCGCGCCTCCTCAGTTCGCCTTGACCGTGGTGCTCTGCCCGTAGGCGGGCGGGGCGGGGAGGATAGGGCCCTGCATGAGCGGCACGCCGCTCTCATCGGAGGTGTAGGCGCGCTCGCCGTGCTGCGTGACATCGATCCCGAGCTCTTCGTCGTCTTCGGAGACACGGATGCCGATCGTGAGGTCGAGCGCCTTGAGGATGATGAAGGTAACGATGAAGGAATAGGCGCCAATGGCGGCGACGCCAATAGCGGCATCGCGCAGGTGGAGCCATTCGCCCTCGATGACGCCATCGCCAAGGCCGGGGACGACCGCGCTGAGGCCGCTGACTGTGCCAACGGCGAAGAGGCCGGTGGCGAGCGCACCCCACGCCCCGCCCACCCCGTGCACACCGACGACATCGAGCGAGTCATCGAAGCCGAGCCTGGCGCGCAGGCGCACGGCGAGGTAGCAGAACACGCCCGCACCGACGCCAATCGCGAGCGCGGACATCGGTTCGACGAAGCCCGAGGCGGGCGTGATGGCAACGAGCCCCGCGACCGCGCCCGCGGCCGCACCCACGACGCTCGGCTTGCCGCTCACCCACCAGGCCATCAGCGTCCACGTGAGGCCCGCGACAGCCGCCGCGACGGCGGTGTTCATGAAGGCGTAGACAGCCTGGCTGCTGGCGCCGCCAGCGCTGCCCGCGTTGAAACCGAACCACCCGAACCAGAGGATGGCGGCGCCGAGCACCACCATGGTGACGTCGTGCGGCTCCATCGGTTGGCTGCCATAGCCCTTGCGCTTGCCGAAGACAAGGACGGCGGCGATTGCAGCCACGCCCGCGTTGACGTGGATGGCGAGGCCACCGGCGAAGTCGAGCGAGTTGAGGCCGATATCCGGGTTGTCGGCGTTCGTTGAGAACGCGCTCAGCCAGCCATCGTAGGCGAACACCCAGTGCGCGACGGGCACATAGACGAGCAACGACCAGAGGGCGGTGAATATGAGGAAGGGACCAAAGCGGGCGCGCTCCGCGAAGGCGCCGGTGATGAGCGCGGGCGTGATGATTGCGAACATCATCTGGAAGGTCGCGAAGAGCAGGTGGGGGATGGCCAGGCCGTAAAGCGCGCCGTTGGGTCCGCCCGCGGTGGCGCCAACGTCTTTGAGGCCGACCCAGTCGAAGTTGCCGATGAGGCCGTAGCCCTGGTCTGGACCGAAGGCGAGCGAATAGCCGATGGTCACCCAGATGATAGCGACCACGCCAGTGGTGATGAACGACTGCATGATGGTGCCGAGCACGTTCTTGTTGCGCGTGAGCCCGGCATAGAAAAAGCCCAGGCCGGGCGTCATGAAGAGCACGAGTGCGGATGCGGCGAGCATCCACGCGGTATTGCCGGTATCGATTGGGTTGTCCATCCGTCGTTTCCCCCGAATGCGAGATGACCCCGGCGGGAGGCCGCGGGGTCTGTTCAAGGGAGCGTAGGGGCGGCCGGTTTCAGTGGAATTTCTGGCGTGTTACGAAGGTGTTTCCGGCGCGACGGCGGGGCCGGCTCGGCCGGGCCACAGGATGGGCGTGGCGCCGGCGCCGAGCCTCAGTCGGGCGCGTTCGCGCCGCGCGCCGGATGCGGCTTGTCGCGGCCAACGCCGACGCCTGGCTTCGCGCCGTCTCCATCCGGAGCATCGCCTTCTACGCTCGCGTCATCCGGGTTGGCAGTGCGCTGGCCCTGGCCGTTCGCGTGCGCGGGCGGGTGGGGGAGGCCGTTCTGGCGATGCTCGGCGCTGTTGCCGACAGTGCAGCCGATGGGGCCGCCGGTCTGTACTTCGAGCCGGTTGCCATCGGCGTCGAAGAGCAGGTCGTCACAACCGTGGCCGTTTTGGTGCGCCTCGATCGCGGCCTCGCCGCCATCACCGTTTTGCACGCCTGGGTCGCCGTTGCCGGGGTGGTTGCCGGAGTGGCCGGGCGCATCGCCCGAACGGCCGGGGCTGGACCCGGGCTGCCCGCTATCGCTGGCACGGGGGTTGCGGTGGGTGGCATCCTGGCGATGGTCGCCGCTCTGCCCGCCGATTCCCGCCTGGGCTACCACTTCTGTGACAAACTCGGCAGGGGCGGAGATGACCTCCGGGCCGGCAATGGCGCCCACGACCCCCGCCCCCAGCAGCGGCGCCACGAGCGCGGCCGAGGCCAACAGCAGGCGGCGGCGGGCGCCCAACCCACGCCGACCGGGAGCGGTAGCGGCGACCACCACAGCGAGGCGCGTGCGCGTGGCCCACTGCAGCGGGGGCTCAGACGACACGAAAGGCTCCAGCACGAG
>JBPCLM010000052.1:0-31526 GCA_051003295.1 Tepidiformaceae bacterium
CACAAGACGCAGACCAGCATCAAGATCGCCGGCATCGGCGGGGAGTAACGATGGCCACCACCACCAGCGGCGGCTGTAAAATCTGGTACGACACGATGGGCGAGGGGCCGCCCGTGGTGATGGTCTACGGCATTGGCGGCAATAGCCGCGGCTGGTGGGACGATTTCCCTGCCCTGCTCGCGCGCCGCTACCGCCTGGTGATGCTCGACAACCGCGGCACCGGCAACAGCGAGAAGCCGGAAACAGCCTGGACGATGCCCGACATGACCGCCGATGTGCTCGCCGTGGCCGACGCCGCCGGCCTGGAATCGTTCCACCTGCTGGGCTGTTCCCTCGGCTCGATGATCGTTCGGCACCTCGTGCGCCAGCACGGCGGCGACCGCATTCGCTCGCTTTCGCTCCTCTGCCCGCCCAACGGCATCGCCGCGACCGACGCCGACCGCAACGCCGCGCTCTTCTGGGACCGTACGAAGCCGCTCATCGAATCTGCCCGCGCTGGCTGGCCGATCATCCATCCCGGACCGTGGATCGCCGCGAACGATGCCCGCCTGGTCGCGAAGTTCGAAGCGAGCCAGCTGGAGCCCACGCCGCCGCGCACGTTCGTGTTCCAGTTCCAGGCCGCCACAGACGCGGGCGACGCCAATAGTGCGCTCAACGACCACGACTGGCCGGTGCTCATCGCCCACGGGACGCTGGACCGCCTCGTTCCGCCCGGCAACGCCCACACCCTCAAGCAACAGGTGCCGCGCGCCCGGCTTGAGATGCTCGAAGGTGATAGCCACAACTTCTGGGCGCACGACCCCGAACGCGCCGCCGCCATCGTGCTCGACTTCCTGGACGCCGCCGAGCGCCGCCACGTGGGCAAGTGATGGCTGGCCTCACCGTTTTCGGCATCCCCGGCCTCCCGGAGGTCACGCCCGGGCGCGATCTCGCCTCCATGGCCGCTGATGCCGCCATCGCGGCCGGTACGCCGCTCGCGAATGGCGACGTGCTCGTCGTCACTTCCAAGGTCGTCTCCAAGGCCGAAGGGCGCATCATCGACCTGGCCACCGTCGATGTCTCGCCGTTCGCGCGGCAGTACGCCGAACAGTGGGAGAAGGAGCCCGCCGTCATCGAACTGGTGTTATTGGAGGCGCGTCGCGTCGTGCGCCAGGTCGGCCCCGTGCTCATCACCGAAACGCACCACGGTTTCGTCTGCGCCAACAGCGGCGTCGATCAGTCGAGTTCCGGCGGTCACGGCCTGGCCGTTCTCTTGCCCGTCGATCCCGATGCCAGCGCACGCGCAATCCGCAGCAGCCTTCGCGCCCGCGGCCTCGATGTCGCCGTCATCGTCTCCGATACCTTCGGGCGCCCCTGGCGGGAAGCCCAGACGGACATCGCCATCGGAGTGGCCGGCATGTCGCCCGTCAAGAGCTACATCGGCCAGGTGGACCCGCACGGCCATGAGTTCCGCGTGCAGGCGCTCTGCGTAGCCGACGAAATCGCGGGCGCCGCCGAACTGGTCAAAGGGAACCTGAGCCGCGTCCCCGTCGCGGTCGTGCGCGGCTACCCCTGGGAAGCCGCTGAGGACGCCTCCATGCGCAGCGTCATCCGCGACAGCGAACGCGACCTCTTCCGCTAGGGCGCTCTACTGCGTCCCTCCGTTGCCCGCGTCGCCTCCCACCCTCCCGAACGGCGGGGGGGCGCGGCAGGCTGTACACTCGGCCGACACCCCGTCCGCGAGGTCTCATGGAAACTCAGGTCGGCGCCCGCCGGGGCCGCGGTTCGCCGGTTGCCCGCCTGCGCTCGCTGGCCGATGGGATTTATTACGGCTACTGGCTCATCGGCGTGGCCTTCATCGCCCAGTTCGTTTCCGTCGGGGTACAGAACTACGTCATCGGCGCCTTCCTCGAGCCGATGACCGCGGACCTTGGCTGGAGCCGCTCCGAATTCACGATTTCCCGAAGCCTTGGCCAGTTCGTGATGGCGTTGACCGGCTTCCTCATCGGGGCGTCTGTCGATCGCAACGGTGGCCGCCGCCTCATGCTCCTCGGGACCGCCATCCTTTCCGTCTCGCTGTTCCTGCTGAGCTTTACGGAGTCGCTCTGGCAGTGGGTCGTCCTCAACGGCCTCACCCTCACCGTCGGCGCCGCGATGATGGGCAACCTGGTCGTCAACGTCACGCTCTCCAAGTGGTTCGTGGAGCAACGCGGCCGGGCGGTCGGGTTCGCAGCCATGGGCGTCTCGTTCGCAGGCGTTGCCCTTACGCCCGTGATGACGCAGATCATTGACGAGTGGGGCTGGCGCGCCGCCTGGCGCGTGATGGCCGTGGGCGCGGCGGTGCTCGTTGTCCCCGTAGCATTGCTGATGCGACGCGCCCCCGAAGACCACGGGCTCCACCCCGATGGCAAGTCCGCCGCCCAGGTGGCCGCCGGCGGGGGGGTGCGCGCCGCCAGCGACTATGCAACTTCGCTCACGCGTCGCGAGGCGCTGGGCACGGCCGCGTTCTACCTGCTCGTTGTTGCCTTCGGCACCTTCGGCGTGACGATCGGCGTCATGCTCCTGCAGACGATCCCGTTCATGACCGACGCCGGTTACAGCCGTGGCACGGCATCGCTCATGATCACGGTCGCTTCCGTGCCGGCGCTCGTTTCGAAACCGTTCTGGGGTTACCTCATCGACAAGATGGACGCGCGGCGGCTCGCGGCCTTGAGCGCGGTCATCACCGGCCTCGCCCTTGTCGTCATAACGCTCACTGTGAGGGCCACTGCGGACGCCGGGGTGTACGCCGGGTTCTTCCTGCTGGGCTGCGGCTGGGGCGGCCTCATCCCTCTCCAGGAAGTGATCTGGGCGACGTTCTTTGGGCGCCGCTACCTCGGTGCGGTGCGCGCGGCGGGGCTGCCGTTCTCCCTTATCCTCGGCGCGGGCGCCCCACTGCTGGTGTCGCTCTACTTCGATAGGGTGGGGGATTACAACGGCGCGTTCTTCGCCGTTGCCGCCCTCAACATCGCCTCCGCGGCTCTGCTGCTCGTCATCCCGAAACCCGGCCGCGCGCCAGAAGCCGCCGCGCTGGCGGAACCTGGCTGAGACTCCGTTGCCCGCGCGCCAACGGTGCCATCGCGTTGACGGCTGGTAGGCCCGGGGGATTCGAACCCTCGGCCAATGGATTAAAGGCTCGCCGGGCAAGAAACCACCCCTACTTGCCCCCTGGAATCCGGCTGGTCAACCAAGCGATCCCGTTTCCCGAATCAGTCCAGTCGCACCTCGCGGAGGCGGCTGACCACTGGATTGTACAGAACTTGCCTATGAGTGCACCCTCAACGGCATTCCGCCACCATTCTCCCGTAACCCTTCAAGGCCGGTCGGACTAGCCTTGCCAGACGACAGTCTTGCACCGCTTGGCCTGTGTCCCCTAGCCCTGTGAACTGGGTGTCAGCGCTCGAACGCGCTCGGCGGTCTGGAATCCATCGACCGAGGAGTCAAGCAGATCGAGTTGCTCCTGCAATGGCTGTCGTCGAATCGGATCTGCGACATTTTGGAGCAGGTCGAATAGCATCGCGCGCAGTCGGCGTTGGATCTGAATCTGATCATGTCCGGCCCGACGTATCTCGTCGCAGGCCAGCGATACGTAATCCGACCATCCGGGCCTCGGCAAGATGACGGAGAGCCTCCCGTCGACCTCGCGACCGGCAGATGGAATGGAGCGCGAAGCGAGCAGTCCCAGGAGTTCGTGGATGTGATCGAGCGACTGGACAGCGGTTGTCGGGTCGTTGATGCCCGGCGAAAGGGCACGGTCGGCGATGTCGACGAGCTGTCGAAATCCAAACGCCGCGTCTTGCTGCATCGTTCGCTCGGAACCCAATGCCACCGTGGACTGCAGTCCGTTGTTATCGCTGCCATCCCACGGCCCGCGGATAACGAAGAGGGCGGAGCCTTTGCACACAAAATCTCCTACCATCGCGCGAAGCTCCACCATGGAGCCGCGGTCGCTGGCGATCGCGGCCATGCGTTCTTCATCGACGCCAGTAATAACCCCAGAACTGTGGGACAGTACTGTGACTCCGGACCCTGGAGCGATATTCGGAACTGGTACTTCGGTACTACCCCCCGTCCGTTCTGGGTATAAGCGCTCGATTGCTGAGCGCGTCTCCTTGGAGACGCTGACCATGACCGAGACCGGCCGAATAGCCTGGGCCATGTGATGAAGGTAGTAGATAAATAGGCCGATGCTCAGCAAGACGAACATCACCGCCAGCCAGACCGAGAGAGCCGGCACGAATGGATCGACATCGGTCTGGCTGGTGATTCGTCTGAGAACCAGCAGGGCATATAGGAACGTCGCGACGAAAACGCCGAGGACCATCTGGTTCGCACGGTCGCGGAGGAATGTACGCATGACTCTCGGCGACAGCTGATTGCTGGCGAGCTGCAGAACAAGCATTGTGACGGAGAAGACCAGACCCGTGAACGTCAGCATCGAGGTGGCTATCGTGCCGACGACGGCGCGGGCGCTGTCCGGCCCGCCCCCGAAGAGAAACCAGTTCGTATCACGCTGGTCGAGTTGCTTATCAATGCGCAGGGCGACTTCGGCGAGGAGAAAGGCCATAAGCAAGCATGCAGACGGTATGAGCCAGAGGCTCGGTCGAAGGTATTCGCGGAGCCTCGCCAGGCGGAGCTTCATGCGGGGGAACCTTTCCGAGCCATCTCTGGCTCCTCAAGCGGGCGGTCAGGCGGGCGGGCGGGGCCGAATTTCAAAGTGGCCCCGTTAAAAGTCATCCTAATCGCCGCGCTGCACCCGCATCACCGGTGTACTTGATAGGGCCGCGCGGCATGTTCTCGAAGAACTGGCGATGCAGTGGTAGCAGGGCGTACCAGTAGAGGAGGCCGAGCAGCCCGGACGGATGGAAACGGGCATTAGTCGCCAGCCGGCAACGGTTGTTACCGTCACGAACGACTTCGAACTCCAGGACAGCCGAGCCAGGAACCTTCATTTCGGCGACGAGCGTGGTGAGCAACTTCCGATCGGCCGTCATTCTATACGTCCTGCCGACTTCTCATCGTACTTGATCAGTCCGAGGAATCCGCCGGATGCCCCCGCAACCGCTCGCGCTCAAGCCAGCGTCTCCGCCTCAAGCCGCGCGCGGACATTTAGGCTGAGACGGGGAACCAGCTCGCAGCTAGAAAGTCCTTCCGCTCGACCCCATCCCTGCCTCGTCTTCGGGATCCTCCCCGTCCTTTGAGGATGACTTGCTATCGGGAGGCGTCGCAACCGCGAACTCCGCGCCCAGTCCGCCCACGTCTGCTGGGCCCAAGATTTGCCGCGGGCGAAGGAGCCCGAGGCGCGGCTTTCGCACGCGATATGAAGTGACATTTCCGGCGCCATCGACTTCAACCCCATCGATGTTCCCAAGTCGGCGGCCATCCTTCGTGAAGATTGGCCGCCGTCGGAGCTCTAGGCCGGCCTCAAGTTTCGAGAGCAGCGCTGGGTCGTGAACGGCAAGGTGGGCGTCCTTCATGCTCCGAACCGTGAGCGCATCGAGGTCGAGTTTCTCGATGGCGGCCGCCGGGATTACCACGGAGAGTCCTGGTACAGCACCCTGAGTCATCACGACAAGGGAGACCTGGTGGCGGGCAGGATCGACCAAGATTTCGGCCGGTCGACCAATTCCTTGGCCGACGTCCAGCACGAGCACCTCTCGCTTGGTAAGGGCTTTCAGCCCAGAATCTTTCTACCGTCCCTGGCAAGTGACGAGCCATGGGAGCGCATGACCGCGTCCGCTGCCGCCTGCACAACGGCTGCAGTGCTGGCAACGCCATCCTGGCGCAGCGAGCGGGGCGCCGACCTTGCCGGCCCGAATCTGAGAAGGCAAGGCCAAACACCCGCCTGAGTGGCAATTCTTCACCAGTCCAGTGGCCGCGAAGGAATCCAGTGGTCAACCAGGCAAGGTCTTATGGCAAGCGCTGAATCTGTGGTAGGCCCGGGGGGATTCGAACCCTCGGCCAATGGATTAAAAGTCCACTGCTCTTCCGCTGAGCTACGGGCCCACCTGCAAGCCTAGGGCCACCTCCGGCTGCCCGCTACCTTGCGCCGCCACGCTCCCCTCCCTCTGCTAAACTGGGTTCGTGGACTACCTCACCATCACCCGCCGGCCGGACCTGCGCGCACCCATCGCCGTCGTCGCTTTCGCCGGCTGGAACGATGCCGCCAGCGCCGCCACCAACGCCGCCCGCTTCGTCGTCCGCCGCCTGGGCGCCCGCAAATTCGCGACCATCGACCCGGAAACCTTCTACGCCTTCAGCGAATCCCGCCCCATTGTGCGCGTCGACCTGCGCGGCACTCGCCACATCGACTGGCCCGCAAACGATTTTTACTACGCGCGCAATCCCGGCGGCGCGCACGATGTGATCGTCTCCATCGGCGTCGAACCCAATCTGCGCTGGCGCACCTTCGCCGCTCTCCACGAAAACCTCTTCAACGAACTCGGCGTGACCATGGCGGTTTCGCTCGGCGCGCTCATGGCCGATGTCCCCCACACCCTCCCCGTCCGTGTTACGGGCACGGCCGCCGACCCGGAGGTCGCCGAGCGACTCAACCTCACCACCTCGCGCTATGAAGGGCCCACGGGCATTGTGGGCGTGCTGCACGACCAGCTGCGGCGCTCGACCGTCCCCGCCGCCAGCCTCTGGGCGAACGTCCCGCACTACCTGACCGCCAGCCAGAATCCGCCCGCCACCTTCGCGTTGCTCCACCGCCTGCAAGGCATGCTGGGGCTCGAGTTCGACTTCTCTGAGTTGATCGCTGCGGGCGAACGCTTTGTGGGCGAAGTGGACGCGGCTGTGGCGGCGAACCCCGAAATCAGCGCCCACGTCCGCCGCCTCGAGGAGGCGGCCGCCGCACCCGACCGCCCTCCCCCCGCCGGCCCAAGCTCGCTCCCCGCCGGCAGAGACATCGTCCTCGATGTCGAAGAGTTTCTGCGCGGCCAGCGCGACGACAGCTAGGCCCGCGCTCAGATGCCGAACTGCATCCCCAGCATGCCCTTGACGGCGTTGATTTCGCCAAGGTGCATGAAGCCGTGCGTCATCACCACCTGCCGAAACACCTTCCAGCGCGGCATTTCGCCCAGCGGCCTGATCATCTGGATCTCTTCCAGCGTCTCCAGCGGTACGCCCTTCAGGTAGGCAACGCTCTCTTTGGCCACGAGCGCGCCGTATTCCCGCAGCAGCGCCGGGTCTTCAATGCGGATGGCACGCGCCGCTTCCAGGTCCATGCCTGTGCCCTGGTCCACCTTGGGCAGGCCCATGCGCTCGACGTAGCCCCGCTCCATCCAGATCGTGGGTTTTTTCTGGAACACATAGTTCGTGATGTTGTCCTGAGTGCGCAGGACGTGCCAGGCGCTGAACCCCGGCGAGACCATCTTCCCTTCCGGCAGATGGTTCAGCTGTTCCGGCGTCAGATCCTTGATCGCCTCGTCCAACCACGAATTCAACTGCTCGATGCCGTCGATCAGCACGTCCCGGATGTCCATCGTCGCCTCCCATTGCGCGGTTTGCGCTCAATGCGGCGCAGTCTACGTGAGCGGCCGTGATGCTGGCGAATCAGCGCAACGCTTCGATGCGCCCCAGGTCGCCCGGCGTGAGCAGCTTGCGTTCGCCCCTGCGGCAAAGGTCGGCGTTTCGCACGAGCGCGTAGAGCGCGGCCATCCCCGGCGTGGGTATGCCGAGCAGCTCGGCGCGCCGCAGCGGCTCCCCGAGGATCGCCTCCACCTCCAGGGGGTTCCCCTGCACGTAGTCGATGACCATGCTCGTGCGGTAGTCACCCATCGTGCCGGTCTGCGTCATCATCCGTTCGACGATCGCGTCCTCGTCGAGCCGTGTGGCGCTGGCCGCCGCGGCGAGGTCCGCATTCGCTGTCGCTACCACTTCGCGCATCGTGCCTTCGGCCAGCGCCCGCAGCGCGGAGTCGGCCATGATGCTCGCCGTCCCCAGGCCTCCGGTGGCCACGCTGAGCCCGTTGAAGGGGATGTTCCAGCAGAGCTTCTCCCAGCGCGCGGCACGAAGGTTGGGCGAGGGAGTTACTTCGATCCCGCCCGAAACCAGCAAGGCCTCCAGGGCCCCGAGTTCGCCCGGGTCGTCGGCGTAGTGTCCGATGGAGAGGCGGCCGTATTCCAGGTGGTGCACGACGCCCGGCTCGCCCCGGTTGATGCACACGAAGGCCATGCCCCCAAAGACGCGCTCGCCGCCCGCCCACTGCGCCAAGCGCTCTTCGATGCCGAGCCCGTTCATCAGCGCGAGGATGCGCGTTTCGGGGCCGACGTAGGGCCGCACCAGCCCTTCCGCCTGGTCCATGGCTGTTGCCTTCAGCGAACAGATCACCCAGTCCGCCGGCCCCGCGTCCTCGCTTCGCGCCACCGCGTGCGCAGCGACGTGGAAGTTGCCGTTGGGGCTCCGGATTTCGAGGCCGAGCGCCCGAACCGCCTCCAGATCCCGCCGCATGACGAAGGTGACATCGTGGCCGCCCCGCGCGAGCAGCGCCCCGTAGTAGCACCCTACGGCGCCGGCGCCCACGACAGTTATGCGTGCCACCGCGAAAGCATACGGCCGACCCGCGCGCCGCGGTAGGCGCATCCTTGCCGCTCCAGCGCGCCGCGGGCAGACTTCCGCCATGTCCTCGCCACGCCCGCCGGGGCGGCCTCGCTTCCTGCTCCTTATCGCCTCGCTGTTTACGGGCGCGCTCATCGTCTCGAACATCATCGCGGTCAAGATCGCCGACTTCAGCGGCGTCTCCGGCCCCATCGATGACTACTTCCTGCCCGCCGCCGTCGTGGTCTTCCCCGTCTCCTACATCCTCGGCGACATCCTCACGGAGGTGTACGGCTTGCGGGCAGCGCGGCAGGCTATCTGGTCGGCCTTCCTCGCCAACGCCGTGGCGGTCATCGCCATCGTCGCCGCCCAGGAAGTCCCGGCGGCACCCTTCTGGCAGGACCAGGCGGCCTACGAAAGCATCCTCGGGCAGACGTGGCGCATCGTGGGAGCGAGCTTCCTGGCCTTCCTCGTGGGCGAATTCGCGAACGCCATCGTCCTCGCGCGCATCAAGCTCGTCACCAGGGGCCGCTTCCTCTGGGCGCGAACGATCGGCTCCACCATCGTGGGCCAGGGCCTCGACTCCGCCATCTTCATCACCATCGCCTTCGCCGGCCGCGAAGGGATCGACCTCTGGCCCCTCATCTGGAAGCAGTGGCTCTTCAAGACCGTTTTCGAAGCGCTCGCCACGCCGTTCACCTACGGCGCTGTCATCGCCCTCAAGCGCGTCGAACGTCTCGATGCGGCCGAAGAGACCGCCGCCCTCAACCCGCTCGTACCGTGGCGCTGAGAATGTGACCGAAGGCGCGCTTGCCCGCTTCCGCCCCCGGGAGCACGCTAAGGCCCATGCCGGAAAACACCTACCGCGCCGACGGCACCATCGATAGCTTCGAAAACCCACGCCCGGGCCGTGAGTTCGAAATCGAGTTCACCGCACCCGAATTCACCAGCATGTGCCCCATGACGGGCCAGCCCGACTTCGGCATCATCATCGTCACCTATGTTCCGGCGGCCCGCTGCATCGAACTGCGAAGCTTCAAATACTACCTGCAGGCCTACCGCAACCGCGGCATCTTCTACGAAGACGTGGTCAACCAGGTACTCGATGATATCGTTGCCGCCATCGCGCCGGTCATGGCCGTTGTGACCGGCGAATTTAGCACGCGCGGCGGGATTTCGGCCCGTGTCACCGCCACCTTTCCCGAGGAGTAACTCCGTGCAGTCTCCCTGCTATCCGTCCGCATCCGGGGACGCGGTTCCTTGAGTGCGAGGGCAGACCCGGGAGGCTTCCCCCAGCGCCGCGCCGCCGAGGTGCCCGCGGTGGGCGCCACGCAGATGCGCGAAATCCAGCGCTCCGCCCAGGAAGACTTCGGCATGGACATCCTCCAGATAATGGAAAACGGTGGCCGCGCCATCGCCCGGCTCGCCCTCGCCATGCTCGGGGGGCGCGGGCGGGGCCAGCGCGTGGTCGTGCTCGCAGGAGGCGGCAACAAGGGGGGCTCGGGCCTCGCTGCCGTGCGCCACATGACCAATTGGGGCCTCACCGTCGAGCCCGTCTTCGGCGAAGTCGAAACCGAGATGTCCTTCGCGGCCCGCCGCCAGCTCCAAATCTTGCGCGCCGCCGGCATCGTCGAGCCCCGTGACAAAGAGACCAGTGAAATGACCCTCGAAGACCACCTCGCCGCCGCGGACCTCGTCGTCGATGCCCTCATCGGCTACGGGCTGCAAGGGCCTCCCGCCGGAATCGCCGCCGCCATCACGGAAATGGCCGTCGCCTCCCGCCGCCCCATCCTCGCCGTGGACGCCCCGACAGGCGTGAACGCCACGACGGGAGAGGTAAGCTCGCCATCCATCCGTGCCTCCACGACGCTCATGCTCGACCTCCCCAAAAAGGGTCTTCTTGAGCCGCCCTGCCGTGACGCCGTGGGCGCCCTCTTCCTGGCCGATGTTGGCATCCCGCACACCGTCCACGAGTGGCTCGGCATCTCAGTCGGCAGCCTCTTCGCCGAAGGCCCCATCGTGCGCCTCCGACGCTGAAGCCTCCCATCACGCGCGCTACAATGCGCCCACCTGCCGTGGAGGACTCCCATGCCGTGCACCCGCTTCGTCAAATCGCCCGAGGAGATCGCCCGCCTGCAAGAGGCCTTCGCCACGCCAGCCTTCCTCGATATCCGCTCGCTCGCCATCACGTTCGAAAGCGACCCCGAGGTGATCGCCGAACTCATTCCGCCGCCGCTTCGCCCCGCCGCCGACCCCACCGTTTCGATCTCCATCAGTGAGATTCGGCGTTCGGATTGCGTGGGGCCGTTCAATGGATGCTCCGTGAACCTCGCCTGCACCTACGAGGGCGAGCCCGGCTTCTACTGCCTCACCATGCCCATGAGCACCGACACCGCGGTCATTTTCGGCCGCGAGTTGTACGCCGAACCGAAGAAGCTCGCCGCCATTGAACTCCTGCGCGACGGGCGGCACGTGCGCGGCACAGTCACCCGTCACGGCATCACCTACATCGAGCTGACCGGATCTTTCGAAGAAGAGATGGTGCCACTGGGCCGCGAAAGCCGCTCCAGCCACTACTACTTCAAGTACCTGCCCGCCGCCGATGGCCGCGGCCTCGCCTTCGACCCGCAGCTGATCCGGGTAACCCACCGTGGCATAGCTCACCGGGCCGCGCGGGGCAGCGGCACCATCACCTTCCGTGAATCCACCCACGACCCGATTATCGACCTGCCCGTGCTCTCAGCCGGCGCCGCCGGCTTCAGCGAAGTGGAGACGCACACACGCGGCGAGGTGGTCACGACCGTCCTGGCGGCGGACTTCCTGCCTTACGCGTTCGGCAAGATGGACAACCTGGCGGCCTGGGCGGAGGCCGCCGCGCTCGCGACGGCCTGACGCGCGCCCGCGTCTCTCAGGCTGTGACTGGTTCGCGGTAGCGTGCTGCGTCCGCTGCCGTCGCGGGCGTGTGGGAAACGTCCGCTTCGTTCAGCACGCGCGTCCAGCAGGCGAATTCCAGCAGGATCCCGTCCGGGTCCATGAAGTAGACCGAGCGCACGAACACGCCCGGGTGCATTTCACGCGTCACGCCGTACTTGCTGTCGTCATGGTTGAATACCTGCGTCGGCTTCAAGCCCTTCGCGCGCAGCTTTTCCACGTATTCGTCCATCTTCTCGGGGGGGATATCGAACGCCACGTGGTTCATGGAAGCGTGCGCCGTCGTGAGGTCGTACTGCCCCGGCACGCCCGCGGGAGATGAGACGCCGGGCACCGCCTCGGGCGCCTTCGGGAACCAGAAGAACGCCAGCGAATCACCGTTGCCGATATCGAAGAAGAAGTGCTGCCCCATGTTGTTGGGCAGCTCGATCGTTTTCGTGAGCGGCATGCCGAGCACCCCGGTGTAAAAGTCCACCGTCCGCGCCATGTCCTTGCACACCAGTGCCAGGTGGTTGATGCCGCGCAGTTCGAATTCGGGATTCTCTCGCTTCATGGCCTTCTCCTTCGCGCCTTGGGCCCACTCCCTGTGTATGTGTGCTAGCTTACACCCGCTGGCAAGCCCCGTGTGATTGCCGTCGGCGGAACTGGCTGCGGCAACCGCTTTCCCCGGCCGCTATCATCGCCACCCGGGCTGCCGGCGGGAGTGATCGCAATGCCACGACTGCGCCAGGTCCCGCGCGCCGAAGCGACCCCCGAAGTCATCGAGATGTACGACCGGCTGTTCGGCTCCCGCGACCCGGTCGCCGAACCCGGCACGGCCACGGGCACGCCGGGCAACTGGTGGACCGTGTTCGCGCTCGTCCCGGAAATTTTCAATTCGTGCACCGCGCAGTTCGCCATTTTCAACAGCCAGAAGCGTTTGCTCCCGCCCTCCATGCGCGAACTGGCCCTCACCCGCACGGGATTCGCGGCTGGCAGCCAGTTCGTCTTTTCGCAACACAGCAAAGCCGCCCGCGCGGCCGGCATCCCCGATGAGAAAGTGGCCGCCATCCCTTCTTGGCCGGCTTCAACTCTCTTCGACGAACAGGAGCGCGCTGTCCTCGCGTACACCGACGACCTCGTCCTCACCGATGGCCGTGTCTCCGATGGCACCTTCGCGCAGTTGCAAGCTTTCCTGCCCGATGAGGCCATCCTCGAACTCACCTTCGCCGTTTGCACCTATCGTCTGCACGCCACCATGTGCCGGGCCCTCCGCCTCGAGTACGACGATGTCCCCGAACGCGTCGTCGAGATCCCCGTGCCGGCCGGCGGCGGTGCCAGCGCCAACATTCTCGAACAGATTGCCCGGCCAGGCGAAGCGGCCCCCGCCTGTCCGCACACAGCACTACCCGGAGGAAGTCATGCCACGTAACGAGTTCCTCGGCAAGCTCAGCCGCTTCTTTCGCCGCAGCGCCGCCACGCTCGACCCCAAAGAAGCCGACGTTCGCGACGTGCGGCCGGTCGAAGGCGCCGCCACTCCCGGCGCAGCGGGCCCCGACGAGCCCGCACCGTCGATCGACGAAGACGGGGCATCGGAAAGACCTTAACCGCCCGGCTCGAATCGCCGTGGCTCGGGGAGCATCGCTGCCAACGCCCGCAGCCGTTCGAGGCGCTCGGCATGCCACTTGCTCGCCAGCCCGCTGGAACTGGGGATGACGTACGGGACGGTCACGCCGATCCGATCCCGCTGGGCGCCATTGTCACGCTCCGCCAGCTCCTTTGCGCTCAACCCGAGCGCGCGCCGCGCGAACAGCTGGTATATGCCGCGCCCGCTGAAGACGGCGTACAGCGGCTGGTGCTCCACCAGTTCCTCCAGCAGCCGCTGGCTCCCCTCTGCGATTTCGTCGCGTCTCAGTTCGCTCGCCCGCACCGTGGCGCGGCAGCAGAGGTCCGTGAAACCGATGCCCGCCTCCTCCGGCAGCGACGCATCGTCCTCCGGGCCAAGCGCGCGCGCCACGAGGCCGCTGGCCGATAGCTGGCGCCAGAACACGTTTCCCGGCCGCGCGTAGTAGTGGCCCGCTGCCGCAGAGTAGATCGCCGGGTTGTAGCCGATGAAAACCAGTCGCAGGCCCGGCCTCAACAGGTGTGGGAGGGTGGGCGCAGTGCCGCCAACCTCGCTCATCATGCTGTCCATGCTAGCGGCCCGGCTTCACTTCGGCGGGATCACCACCGCCTCGCCCTCGACGACCACTTTCCCGTCCTGGTTGGAAAGTGGTCGTCCGGAACTTCGCCCAACGCTGCGGTTCCAGCTTCTCGGTGCACTCCACCGTCGCGGTGATGGTATCGCCCATGAACACCGGCCTCAATCCTCGAGTGCGTGCGCGACGATGTCAGCGAGCCTCGCGGCGCCGGGGTGATCCGCGATGTGCCGGAATCGGTGCGCGTAACGCACGGTGCCCGCGGTATCGACCACGAACAGGCCGGGCATTTGCATCACATCGCCCACCGGGCGGCTCGCGAAGTGCCCGCCGATGGCGGCGGCCATGCCCGCGGCCATTACGGCCGGCCCGGCCACCTCGAGAGGTTTCGCACGCAGCAGCCCGAACGCCCGGAACGCCGCCCGGCTTTCGTCGCTGAGCGACCGCCACGGCCAGCGATGGCGGGCCACGAACTGCTTTGTCTCGGCCGGCGAACCCTGACCGATGAGAACCATCTCCACGCCGAGAGCATCGATGCGCGCCGCGTTGCTGCGCAGGTCGACCACCTGCTGCTTGCAAAACGGTCAGCCGAAATGGCGCAGGAACACAAGCACCGCCGCCCGCTCTTCCCAGCAGCGCGCGAGCGCAACCTCCTCGCCTTCGAGCGACTGCAGGGTCACGTGGGGCGCCGCGCTGCCGGCCGCAATCACGCTGGCAGTGTACCCCCGCCATCAGTGTCAGATGGAAATCTCGGCCACGATGGCGAAATGGTCACTTGGATAGAGGGTCGCGTCGTGGGGCGCCGGATCGTTGAACGCCAGTCGCGCAGCCGTCGCTCTCACGTCACCGCTCAACCAGAGGTAGTCGAGGCAGTTGGGGTCTCCGTCGGTATCGATGGTCGGCGCCTGGATGCCCGACGGCCACGTGACGGCCGGCTCCGAGCCCTTCGCTTCCGCATAGGCCGAGCGGTAGCCGGCCCTCGTCATCGCGGCGTAGGCGGGTTCGGACGGCGGCGTGTTGAAGTCCCCTGCGACGACCGTGGCGTGTGCGGCGGGGGCGGCCGCCATCCAGTCGCGGATCGACTGCACCTGCGCCACGCGCACTTCCGGTTCGCCTGGTACATGGTGGAGGTGCGTATTCGCGAACCAGAGCATGCGATTGCCGGGCAACGCGATGAGCGCGCGGTGCGCGACGCGGTCGTGGCTCAGGCGCAACTCTTCGTGCGCCTGCACCTCTCCGGCGCCGCACAGGATGGCGTTCCCGAAATTCGGGTAGCGCCCGCTGCGCGCTTCGAGCCGCCGGTAGTCCTTGCCAACTACCTGCCGCGCCAGGAAGTCGTCCTGTCGGTCGCGGGTGAACACCACCTCCTGCAGCCCGATGATGTCGGGCGCAAGCGCCGCGAACGCGCCCGCAAGGAGCGGTTTGCGCTCGTCGTAACGGTCATTGATGTTGCGCAGGTTGAATGTGGCGATGAGCAACTGCACAGGCGGGAGGTTACACGATGCCCGGGTGCTGGGGCTCCTTCGGTGTCGCCCCGAGCCGTTGCAGCACGTCGCGGTACACCGCTTCGTCTTGCGCGCCGGTCACGAGCATGCGGTCGTCGAAGATCATCGTCGGGGTGCTGGTGAAGCCCTTCTGGCGCGCCAGTGCCGTCGTTTGGTCCACCAGTTGTGCGTAGCGCCCAACGAGCACTTCCAGGCGCCATTCCTCGATGTCGAGCCCGCTCGCTGCCGCCAGCTCTTCCAACACGGCCGCCTCGCCGATGTTCCTGCCCTCGGCGAAGTACGCCCGCAGCAGCGCCTCGTGCACCTCGGCGAAGCGCCCCCGGTCGCGTGCGAACTCCGCCAGTTCCAGCGCCCGGTGCGAGTTCGCCAGCCAGCGGTTCGATGCCAGCGGCAGCCCCGCTTCGGCAGCACACGCCTTGAGGTGCTCGCGATAGGCCTCCCCGCGTCCGCTCTGAGCCAGCAGGGGCTCCACGCTGCGGCCGTCCAGGGGCGTCTCCGGGTGCAGTTCGTACGGCCACCAACTGACGGCGACGTCGAACTCTGCTTCGAATTGCGCTACCCGCCGGGCAGCGATGTAGCACCACGGTCAGACGTAGTCAGAAACAACGATCACCTTCATTGGTTCGCGCGTCATGGACCGATTGTAGTACCTGCGGGAGAGCGCCCGCTCAGCCCTGTTTTCGCCGCCCGCAGGCACGCCACGATTCGTTCGCCAGTCGCTGCGGCGGGGTCCATCTCGAAGGTCATAATCGCGACGCCATCGACCAGCGGGCTCGCGGCGAGCCCCGCCAGCGTTTCTGTGAAGCATTCCCAGGCGGCGCCTTCACCGCCCGCGATTGCGCGGCGCAGCGATGGGGGCAGCGCGATCCCCAGCCGCGCCTCTATTTTCGCCGCGGCGTCCTCCGTCAGCAGCGGCATCGCCATGGCGACCACGCGCGTGGCCGGCCACCTCTCCCGCAGCCACTCCAGGGCGGGCCACGAATCCTCGATGGCGAACACGGGCTGCGTCTGCACGTAGGCGGCGCCCGCCTTTATCTTGCCCTCCAGGTTCTTGCGTACGGCTTGCACATCATCGCCGTACTGGTTCAGCGTGGCGCCGGCATAGGCGCCCGGCAAATGCTCCACCGCCAGGGCGGTCGCTTCCCGGATCGTGGGCGCGCCCGGCTGGTCCGGCCCCACGTGGTCGCCACGGATGCAGAGTACCTGCTGCACGCCCGCGGCGGCCGCTACGCGCAGGTCCGCGAGGATGTCCGCGTGCGTGCGCCCGCGCGTCACCAGGTGCCACGCCGGCTGTACCCCCGCGGAAGCGAGCACGCACGAGGCTTGCAAGCTCGTCTGGCGGCCCGGCCGCTGGATCACGTTGACGGCGCAGGCCGCCGTCCCCAGCAGTCGCGCGCGCCGCAGCAGCACCGCGGGCAGCGGCTGTTGCGGGGGCGTTATTTCAAGGGCCACCGGGAAAGCGCCGCGTTCGAGTTCTTCCTGGAACGTCATCTGCTGCTCAGGTTGCCGTCCTCGATGCTGCGAGTCCAGCGTCAGCGGCCAGACGCTCCCTCGCCGAGGATGTATTCCCGCGCCTCCGCGACCACGTAGAGCGAACCCGTGATGCAGATCAGGTCATCGGCGGTCGCGTGGGACATGGCCGTGTCGATCGCCTGCGGCACCGATTCATCCGCGACCGCCGGCGGTCCCAGGAACCCGATCTCCTGGATGATCGCGTACGGGTCCATCGAACGCGGGTTGCCAAAGCTGCAGCACACGAACATCGTGGCCAGCTTCGCCAGCTTGAAGCCCATGCTCCGTATGTCCTTGTCGCCCGTCACACCGATGACGAAGAAGCAGCGGCGCCAATCGAAGTAACCGCGCAGGGCTTCGGCTAGCGCACCGGCGCTCTCGCCGTTGTGGGCGCCGTCAGCGACCACGAGCGGGCGTTGGCCCATCACCTCCATGCGCCCATGAACGCGCGCCCGCGCGATGCCATCGACCACCGCCGCGTCGCTCACGTCGTTGCCACGCTCGCGCAGGGCATCGGCCACGGCCACCGCCGTCGCGGCGTTCTCGGCCTGGTGGCGGCCCAGCATCGGCGACCGCAGTTCGAGCGTCCCTCGGGGCCCCGTCACGGCGAACTTCTGTCCGAAGATGTGTTTTTCGAGGATCTCGACGTCGTAGTCTTCGCCGGCTTCGATCAGGCGCGCGCCTACCTGCACGCAGCGTTGCCGTATTACCTCCGCGGCGGCCGCGTCGCGCTGCAGCGCCAGCACACACGTGCAGCCCGCTTTGATGATGCCCGCCTTGTCCGCCGCTATCTCCGCCGCCGTGTCTCCGAGGATGCGCGTGTGCTCCAACGAAACGGGCGTAATCACCGCGATATCCGGCAATTCGATAACGTTCGTGGCATCGAATGTGCCGCCCAGCCCTACTTCCACCACCTGCCAGCGCACGCGCCGCGCCTGCGCCCGCACCAGCCAGAAAAACAACGCCGTGAGTATGCCGAACGTGCTCACGTTGCCGTGGACGCTCGCCTTTTCCGACTCCACCGCGTGGCGGATGGCATCCACCCCCGCCCCGAACTCCTCCGGCGATACCGTTTCGCCATCGATCACGATGCGCTCCGTGAACGAATGCAGGTGCGGGCTCGTGAACAGCGCCGTCACCTCGCCCTGCTGCTGCAGGATGCTCGCCACCATCGCCGACGTGCTGCCCTTCCCCTTGGAACCCGTGATGTGGATCGTGCTCCGCCCAAGGTGCGGGTCGTTCAGGCGCGAAAGCAGCGAGCGCATCGAACCGAGGCTCATCGTGGGGTCCGCCGAAGCCTGGAACCCGCGCTCCATGTCCGTGAAGGACATCAAGTAGTCAATCGCTTCGGCGTAGTCCACGATGCCATTCTAGCCGCGCGGCGCCTTGTGAGGGTCAGGCGCGGGAGTCGGCCCGCTCGAAGGCGACGATGTGCCGCGCCGGCTGCAGCCCTTTCATCATGATCAAGCGCCGCGGCTCGATGCAGAACATGTGCCCACGCTTCGTGAAGAAGGCGGCTTCTTCGCTCTTCGATGCCAGCTCCGTGATGTAGTCATCGTAGCCCGCGTCCTCCGGCGCCACCCGCCGTGCCATGCCTTCGATGACGACGCGGTCGAACTCGTTCCAATCGCCCTTTACGGCCTCGCGGTTGTCAATGAGGAACGAAACCTCCGGCGTCGCCGCGATGTTGCGCGTGTGCTGGGGCCCACCGCCGCTCCCGAAGAGCACCCGTCCGTTCGCCAGCAGATGGAAGAGCACGTACGTCACGTAAGGCGTCCCGTCTTCGGCGTGCATCGTCGCCAGCGTCCCGCCCGGTTGCCCTTGAGCTATCCGGCACGCCTCCGCCAGGATCTCGTCGTCGGTCGTCAGCTCCGCCATGGCTGGATTCTACAGCGACGCGGGTCCTGCGAGCGGGCCCCTGCGCAGCGCTTGGCCGGGCGCTATAGTGTCCTCACCAACCGGGATGATGCCGCTATGGAGGTAACGCCATGACGCAAACGGCCGTGAACTGGCGCGAACAATGCAAGGACAAATTGATGTCTCCCGCCGAAGCGGTGGCGACGATTAAGCCCGGGGACCGTATCTGGGCCGGGGTGCTGAACTCCGTCCCCACCACGCTCTGCGGCGCGCTCGCCGAGCGTGCGCCCGAACTGCCCGGCGCGGCCGTCTTCACCGCCCTGACAGCGTTCAACTGGGACCGCCCCGAGATCCTGCAGACCATGCGCGTGGTCACCCTGTACGCCGGACCGCTGGAACGCAAGGCCGTGCAGGCGGGCCGCTTCGACTACATCCCGGCGGCCGGGTTCCGCAGCGGCCGCATCCCCAACGGGCTCGATATCGACTACGAGGCCGCCATCATCCCCATCTCACCCCCCGATGAAGATGGCTACTGTTCGTACGGCGCCGCGGTGTTCTTCGGGCCGTGGATCGTCGATCATGCCCAGCTCCTCATCGGCGAAGTTCACCCCGAATTCATCCGCACCGGCGGTCAGAACTCCGTGCACGTCTCGCGCTTCCACCGCCTCGCGGAGGCCACGGGTGCGCCCCCGCCCGTCCCCATCCCGCCCCGCTCAGAGGAGACCATCGCCGCCGCCGAGGTGATCTGTACCCTCACCGCCACGGACCTGGTCACCGACCGGACCACCCTGCAGATTGGCGTGGGCGATGTCTCGGCCGCCATGTGCCTCTACCTCACAGACAAACATGACCTCGGCATCCACACCGAACTCCTGCCCGGCGGCGTGACAGACCTCGTGAAGGCCGGCATCGTCACGGGCCGCTACAAGGAAGTCCACCCCGGCAAGGTCGTCGCGAGCGTCGCCGCCCAGCTGGGCCCGGAAGAACTGGCCTATATCGATGGCAACCCCGATTTCGAACTCTACGAATTTGGCCACACCGATGACATGCAGTTCCTGCTGCAATTCAGTGACTTCACCGCCATCAACAATGCCCTCTTCGTGGATGTCACCGGTAACGTCTGCTCCGAATCGTGGGGACACCAGGTTTTCACCGGCCCGGGCGGCCAGCCGACGTTCACCTACGCCGCTTCGGTCGTGAGCGCCAAGTCCATCATCGTCCTGCCCTCGTCGCAGCTCGTCGATGGCGTGCGCCACCCGCGCATCGTCGCCCGCCTCGCCGAAGGCTCCACCATCACCACGCACCGCTCGTTTGTCGATTACGTCGTCACCGAGCAGGGCATCGCGCACCTCTCCGGCAAGCCTATCCGCGAACGCGCCGCCGAGCTCATCAGCGTGGCCCACCCCGACTTTCGCGCCGAAATGCGCCGCGAAGTCGCGGCCCTGTACAACTTCAACGTCTGAGAGCCCCATACCCCGCGGAGTGACCATGCCTGTCGATTACAACCCGTTCCTCCCCGAAGTCATTGCCGACCCCTTTCCCGTGTTCCGTGAACTGCGCGAACACGACCCCGTCCACTGGAGCGACCACCTCGGCGCCTGGGTGCTCACGCGCTACGACGACGTGGTCTTCGCCCTCAAGGACGCGCGCTTATCAGCAAACCGCATCGGCGGCTTCATGGAACGGCTCCCGCCCGAACGCAAAGCCGAAGTGGCCGCCCTCGGTGAGTCCCTCAAGCACTGGATCGTCTTCTCCGACCCGCCCGTGCACACCCGTCTGCGGACGCTGCTGAACAAGGCGTTTACACCGCGTGTCGTCGAAGGCATGCGCCCCTGGATCGAAGAGACCGTCGAAGATCTCCTCGATGCCGTGGCGCCACGGGGCCACATGGACGTCATCCGCGAACTGGCCTACCCCCTCCCCGCGGCCGCGATCGCGCGCATGATCGGTGTCCCGCGCGCCGATGTGGAGCGCTTTAAGCACTGGTCGGATGAGCTCGCCGCCTTCGTGGGTTCGGCATTGAACACGCCCAACAAGCGTGAACGCGGCGAGCGGGCCATCCGCGAAATGAACGCCTACCTGGGTGCCCTGGCGACCGAGCGCCGCGCCGCCCCGCGCGATGACATCATGAGCGCGCTTGTGGCCGTCGAAGAGCGGGGCGACACCCTCAGTCACGAAGAAGTCCTCGGCTCGTGCATCCTGCTTCTCTTCGCCGGCCACGAAACCACCACCAACCTCATCGGCAACGGCCTTCTTGCGCTCCTGCGCCACCCGGATCAGCTTCGCCGCTTGCGCGACGAGCCCGCCCTGCTGCGCCCCGCCATCGAAGAACTGCTTCGCTACGATGGTCCCGTTTCTGCGATGGCGCGCGTCGCCCTCGAGGATGTCTCCCTCGGCGGCAAGACCATCCACCGGGGCGATCGTGTCTTCAACATGCTCAATGCCGCGAACCGCGACCCGCGCCAGTTCGCGGATCCCGAGGGCCTCGACATCGCCCGTGGCGAGAACCATCACGTGACGTTCGGTTTCGGGATGCACTACTGCCTCGGAGCGCCCCTCGCGCGGGCCGAGGCGCAGATCACCTTCGCCGCCCTCCTGCGCCGCCTCCCAGAGATCAACCTGCAATCAGCGAATCTCGAATGGAGCGACTCACTCAGCCTCCGCGGCCTGCGCTCGCTCGAAGTCTCCTTCGAAGTGGCCGCCGCGACCCGCCCGGCGGCGGCCGCCACCCCGGCGGGCTAACCCGACGCACCGGCGCGCTGCAAGCAGCGCCGCGGCCACCGGCGACCGCACGCGTTCCCTCCTCTTCGCCTCCAAGGGCCTGCGCACCTTCGGCGACGGCATGGTCAGCATCGGCATCGCCCAGTACGCCGTCACGCTCGGCCTGAGCGGGTTCGAAGCGGGCGCCATCGCCTCCGCCGCCCTCATCGGCACGTCCCTGACGACCCTCCTTGTCGGCCAGTACGTGGAGCGCCTGGGGCGGCGTCGAGTCCTCATCTGGGGCGCCTTCCTCACCATCCTCACGGGCATTGGCTACGCCTCCAGCGCGAGCTTCTGGCCGTTGTTGGTCGTGGCTTTCCTCGGCACCGTGAACCCCACCTCTGGCGACGTCTCCGCCTTCCTGCCCGTGGAGCAGGCCATTCTCGCGCAGAGCGGCGGCCCCGGGCCGCGCGTGCGCACGTTCGCCTGGTTCAACGTCGCCGGCTCGCTGGCGGGCGCTGCGGGTGCACTCGTCAGCGGCGCCACCGTGCTCCTCGATGACTTTCCGGGGCTTGGGCCGGCGGGCGCCGTGCGCTGTCTCTTCGCCCTCTACGCTGCCCTGGGCGTGGCGACGCTAGCGGTCTTTCTTGCGCTCGGCCCCGGGATCGAACTTGCGCGCGGTTCGCCTCGCGGAGGGCTGGGCCCATCGCGCCGCCGCGTGTTCACGCTTTCTGGCCTCTTCGCCAGCGATTCCTTCGCGGGCGGCCTCGTGGTGCAGAGCATCGTCGCGCTTTACCTCTTTCGCGAATTCCATCTCGACCCGGCCGTCACCGGCGCCGTCTTCTTCGGCACGAGTGTGATGTCGGCCGTTTCCTTCCTCGTCTCGGCGCGGCTCGCCACGCGCTTCGGCCTTGTGAACACGATGGTCTTCACCCACCTCCCTGCGAACGCCTTCCTCGTGGGCGTCGCCTTCGCCCCCAACGCCGCCGTGGCCGTGGCGTTCCTCCTGCTCCGCTCCATGCTTTCGCAGATGGATGTGCCCCCGCGCCAGGCGCTGGTAGTCTCCGTGGTGCAGCCGGAGGAACGCGCCTCCGCGGCTGCGATCACGGGGCTCTCGCGCAGCGTCGCCGCCAGCGCCGCCCCATCCGTGGGCGGTGCGCTGCTCGCCACGGGTTTCGCCGGCGCCCCGTTCGTCGCCTGTGCCGCCCTCAAGTCCGGCTACGACCTCGCCCTGCTGGCGCTCTTCGGCAAAGTACCGACCGGCGAAGAGCGCGCATGAACGGCGCCGCTGGCCCCGCTACTGCGCCGAGGGGAAGGCGGGCTTGCGCCTCTCGATGATCGCGCGCGCTCCCTCGGCCGGGTCCGCCGCGAAGAAGCCCATCAGTTCCAGCGCTGCCGAGTAATCGAAGGACGTGATGCCGCCCAGGCGCAGCCACTGGTTGAGGGCGCGCTTCGTGAATCGCTGGGCCATCTGTGGCCCATCCGCCAGCCGGCGCGCCAGCGCCATCGCCGTCTCCAGCACCTCGGCCCGTGGCACCGCCCGGCTGACCAGCCCGATGCGCTCGGCCTCGCGCCCATCGATGAAGTCGGAGGTGAGCAGGTAGTACTTCGCCTTCGCCATCCCGCAGAGCAGCGGCCAGATGATGGCCGCGTGGTCGCCCGCCGCCACGCCGAGCCGCAGATGGCCATCGGTCAGCCGCGCGTCCTCTGCCATGATCGAAATGTCGGCGAGCAACGCCACCGCCAACCCGGCCCCCACGGCCACGCCATTGATGGCCGAAATGATCACCTTGTCGCAATTGACCATCGAATAAACGAGGTCCTGTGCCTCCTTGAGCAGCGCTGCCAGTACCTCGAAGCGCTCTTCCGATGGCAGCGAAGCGCGCTCCTGGATGTCCGCAAGGTCGCCGCCCGCGGAGAAGGCCGTCCCCGCGCCCGTGACCACGATCGTGCGTACGGCCGGGTCGCGGTCCAGGGCCGGCCAGATTTCACTCAGCTGCCGGTGCAGCAGCTTGTCCGTCGCGTTCAGGAACTCCGGCCGGTCAAGCGTGACCAGGGCGATGCCGTCATCGATTTCCACGCGCAGGTGCCGGTAGCCGCTGTAATCCATAACCCGCCCCCTTCTGGTGTCAGCGCATCCTACGGCACGGGCTTGGAAGCCGGGCGCGCTACGGCTTGCCCGTGATGGGGCAATAGATGCTGTTGGGTTCCACCTGGAAGACGCGGTTGAAGCGCGCACGGAAGTTCTCCATCGCCGCGGTCGCCGCCAGTTCTACGAGCGCAGCTTCGTCGTAACAGGAGCGTGCGCGCGCGAACAGCTCGTCGGCGATTTCCGCCGGGAGTTGGGTCATCGCGTCGGCTATCTCCAGGGCCACGCGCTCCTCCTCGCTGTACAGCGCGCTGCTCGCGTACTCCGGGAGGGCTGCGATCTTGTCGTCTGAGAGCCCCCGCCATGCTGCCCCCGGCAGCGTTGATGTCCACTCAGAAGGGGCAACCGACCAGCGAGGCGACCCGCACGCAGACCAGCGCCCGCAAACCATCGCTGAGCACGCCATCCTTCGAAACAGAACGCCCGAGCGCGCGCGCGGCGCCCTGGATGGGCGGCCGGTAGGCCAGCACCCCGGTTGGGTTCAGGACGAACCCGAACGCGCGCTCGTCCTGGTCGAAAAACTGCCGCGCCTCTTCGGGCGCTTCCTCGCGTGTCAACGGCTTGATGCGAACCATCCGCTTCCTCCCCGCCAGCTCCGGCCGGCTAATCTCGATTCCAGTTGGCCCTGCCTTCAGCCGGCTGCGCTCGGGGCTTCGTACCCGGGCACGAACTTCCGCCATTCTTCCTGGGACCCCAGATACTGGAAGAACGCATAGTAGATGGAAACGCGAGGACTGCCCGGTTCGCGGTGCATCGCCATCTTCGCCTCGGTGGGCGTGCGCCCGGCCTTGCGATGGTTGCAGGGCTTGCAGGCGCTTACGAGATTCTCCCACGTGTGCAGCCCGCCCCGGTGCCGCGGCAGCACGTGGTCCAGCGTCAGGTCGCGCGTGCTCTTGGCGCAATACACGCAGGTCCAGCTATCGCGCGCGAAGATCTCCTTGCGCGTCAGCCGCACCTTTGGCCGGGGCCTGCGGATCATCGCCACCAGGCGGATGACCGACGGCAAGGGAAACACCTTCGAAGCGGAATGCAGCACCCCGCGCGCCGTTTCGATGACCTCAGCCTTCCCACGCAGCACCAGCACTATCGCCCGCCGCACGTTGCACACGTTCAACGGTTCGTAGTTCTGGTTGAGCACGAGCACGGATGAGAAGTCCATTCCCGCGATGCCGCCTTTGGGGGATGGTAGCAAACGCGAATTCAGCTTTGCAATTTCCGTGACCGCCAGCGCGTCCGGCCCGGCCGGCGATGGGAGCGCGGCGGCCGCCGGCTGTACACTCAACCCATGTCCGCGCCGCCTGGCAGTGAGCCCGATTGGCCCGCCCTCGCCGCCATCCTCGCCCGGCGATTCGCCGAACGCGCCGCGCGCCACGACCGTGACGCTTCCTTCCCCTTCGACAACTTCGCGGACCTGCGCGAATCGGGCTTCTTCGCGATGACGGTGCCGCGCAGCCATGGTGGCTACGAAGCGCCGCTCAGCACGTTCCTGCGTTCGCAGGAAGAGCTGGCGGCGGGCGATGGCTCCACGGCGCTCGCGCTCAACATGCACCTCATCCGCTTCGGCAGCGAACGCGAGGCGCGCACGTACCCGGCCCCCTGGTGGGATGAGCTCTGCCGGGGCGCCGTGGAGGAGGGCTGGCTCTGCAACACCGCCGCCACCGAAGAGGGTCTCGGCAGCCCGGCCGGGGGCGGGCTCCCCGAAACCACCGCCACTCCCCTCGAAGGCGGTTGGCTTCTCCAGGGCCGGAAGACCTTCACGACCATGGCGCCCATCCTGCACTACTTCATTGTCATGGCCAGCATCCCGGAGCCATCGGACGGCAAGCCCGCGATCGGACAGTTCATGGTCCTCCGCGATGACGCGGGCGTGGGCATCGATCCCACGTGGGACAGCCTCGGAATGCGCGCCACCGGCAGCCACGACCTTGTGCTCGATGGCGTGCGCCTGCCCGCCAGCCGGCTGCTCAACCGCCGCCTTGCGGGTGCCCCGGATGCGCGCGGCGCCGCCGGCCTCACCTGGTTCGCCCTCGGCGTCGCCGCCACCACGGTGGGCGTCGCCCGTGCCGCGCGAGACTACGCTGTCGCTTTCGCCCGCGAACGCACACCCAACGATAGCCGCACCATCAAGGACTACCCGGGCGTGCGCACGCGCATTGCGCGCATCGACCTGCTGTTGCAGCGCAGCCGCGCACTCATCGCCGATGCCGCTGCCGCGTGGGAACACCGTCCCCTCCCGGGAGCGCCGCCGCTCGACCGCGTCGTCATCGCGAAGGTGGACACGCTCAACAACTGCATCGAAGCCGTCGACCTGGCGATGCGTGTCGTGGGTGGCGTCAGTCTCACGAAACGGCGCCCAATCGAGCGTTTTTACCGTGACGTGCGCGCTGGCCTGCACAACCCTACACTGACGGACAGCGCGCTCGAGCAGCTGGCGCACAGCGCGCTCGATGAATCGTCCAGACCGACCCGCGTGGTGGAGTAGGGACTCGGCAGCCTAGCCGCCGGGCGTCCTCGTGAAATCGGTCCCCACGACGATGATCACGTCCGGCAGTGCGGGGTTGTCGTCCAACTGGATGGCCGATGCCGGCAGCCCCATCCACTTCGCGATATCCTCCGCCATCACGCGCTTTTGCCCGTCATGGACCACGATCCTGGTTGTGGACGTGAGGGGAGCATCGGGGCCGAGGTAAACCGTGGGCAGGCCCTTCGAATACTGCAGGTAGCGCCCGAGGGCCGCTGCCCGCAGCGGGTCCGGGTTGCCATAGCCGTTCTGGATCTCCACGTTCGATTGCGCGTACGCGGCCTTCGTGAAGACCTGGCTCAGCCAGTACTGGACGTTCTCAGAGTTCCACAGCAGCACGTCCGCCCCTTCTCGGGTCCGGAACGGATACACGGTCTCCACTCCGTTCACCGGGTCCCCCAGTGAGAACGTCTGCATAGTGCCGTTGGTTTGGCGCAGCAGCGGGGCGTAGCCCACCGCCTCGAAGCTGCCCATGTCCGTCTTGATTGTGTTGTGGTACGTGTCCCAGAGCGGCAGGGGGTTGTTCAGCAGCCCGCGTGCGAAAACCTTCGCCACCGCCGTCTGCATCACGAGTTGCTGGCGCTTCACGCGCAGGAGGTCGCTATCGTCCCGGTACCGCCCGAAGGCGACCGCGAAGTAACCATCCAGGTGAGTGATGCCTGGCGGGAAGCTGACGTAGTCGGCGTCCCGCTGCCCGCCTTCATCGCCGTAGTACCACAGCGGGACGCTCAGCTCGTAGGGGATGTCCACATCGATCCCGCCGATCGAATCGATCAGCTTGTAGACGCCCGTGAAGTCCATGACGATCCAGTGGTTGGTCTCGATGCCGAAGTTGCGCTGCAAGTCCTTGCGCAGCTGCAGCGCTCCCGCCTCGAACGTCCTCCCATCGGCGCGAAAGCCCGCCATGTACGAGGTGTTGATGCGGTCCTGGTAGACGCCGAACTGGGACGAGTGGATGTCTATCTCAAGGTCCCGCGGGAAGTTCAGCATGCTCATCTGTTTCGTCGCCGGGTCGATCGTCGCCACCGCGATCATGTCCGTCAGAAAGCCATCGAGGCTCTCGTCCTGGGGCCGTTTGTCCACGCCGATGATGAGCAGGTTGATGCGCTTGCCAAAGAACCCGTCGCCCTCATCGCGGTTGGGCGTGGAAACGATCTTGGGCAGGGGATCGAACACTTTGAGCCCCGGCAGGCTCTGCCCCGGGAATAGCGCCGGCGTCACGCGCGAAAGCAGGCCGATGCTCGTGTAAATCGAGGCCGAACCGAAGAAAAGCAGGGCAAACACGAACAGCAGCCGCTGCCGGCCCGAGAGCATCCCCACCGTGGTGGCCGCGGTTCGGGGGGTCGGGCGCGGGCTCATCCGTAAGGTGGTTTCTTCCGCGCGACCAACCATCAATGTCAACCTAAGCGAGCGATACAGGCTGGGTCAAACCCACGAGGACGGCCCGGGGAAAGGGGCGCGCCGCGAACTATCCCTATCCTCCATAACGCCTGGCAGGCCGCGCGAGTTCCCAAGAAAGGTAAGCATCTCTTGCCCGCGGCCCCAAGACGCGCAGCCAGCCCGGCCGGCCGCCGCGAGAGGCGCCGCAGGCTAGTCAGCCATCCCCGCGGCCAGGTTCACGAGCGTGCGCACGCTATAGCCGCTCGCGCCCTTCGTGACCCAGCCCTTGTCCCGCTCGGCCATATCGACGCCCGCGATATCGAGGTGCACCCACGGCACGCCCTCGATGAACCGTTCGATGAACTTCGCCCCCACGATTGTGCCCGCGCCCTTGCTGCCTACGTTCTTGATATCTGCAACGTCGCTTTTGATGAGGTCGTCGTACTCCTTGAACATGGGCAGCCGCCACGTCTTCTCGCCCGCGGCGGCGGCGGCCGCTTCCACGCGCGCGCAGAGGGCTTCGTCGTTGCCCAGCAGCGCGTAACAGATGTCCCCGAGTGCCGTGGAGACCGCGCCCGTGAGCGTCGCCACATCGACGATGTTGCGCGCGCCAAGCTCCCGCGCGTAACAGACCGCGTCGGCCAGCACCAGCCGGCCCTCGGCATCGGTGTTCAGGATTTCGATGGTCTTGCCGTTCATCGCGGTCACGACATCGCCGGGCTTGGTCGCATTGCCGCCGGGCATGTTCTCCGTGCACGGCGCGATAGCCACGATGTCCACCTTCGGCCGCAGCGCCGCGATCGCCTTCATCGCGGCGATCACCGAAGCGGCGCCCGTCATGTCCGCCTTCATCGCGTCCATGTTGGCAGCGGGCTTGATGCTGATGCCGCCGCTATCGAAAGTGATGCCCTTTCCCACCAGGGCGAGGTTGTAGCCTTCGCCGTTGCCGCCGCGGCCCCGGTAGCCGATGCAGATCAGCTTCGGTGGCTCCGCGCTCCCCTTCGCCACGGAAAGCAGCGACCCCATGCCCTTGCGCTCCATTTCGTCCCGTTCCAGCACGTGGAACTCGAGCCCCGCAGCGGCCGCCATCGCGCGCGCCGTCTCCGCCAGGATCGTCGGCGTGAGGTGGTTGGAAGGCTCATTCGCCAGGTCGCGCGCCCAGTTCGTTGCCTCGGCGAGCGTGACGCCGCGCTGCGCCGCCGCCGCCATCGGCCCCACCTTCGCGGCGTCGTCCTCCACGATGGTGATGCTTTCTATCTCTGCCTGGTCGTCGTCATTCGTGCCGTTGCCCTTGCGCCGTGTGAAGCGGTAGTTCCCGAGGATGGCCCCTTCCGCCACCGCCTGGGCGCAGCCCGCGGGGTCCAGCCCCCCGATGCCCGGCCCGTGCGCCAGCGTCGCCACGCTCTTGATCCCCGGCCGCCGCAGGTGGCGCGTCACATTCGCGGCAAGGTTGCGCACGGCGTCGATATCGAAATCCTCCACCTTGCCCAGCCCGGCAACGAGCACGCGCGCCGTGGCGATCTTCCCGAAGGTGTGGATGAGTGTCAGTTCCCCGGTCTTGCCGCGAATGTCCCCCATTGCAATCAGCCGGGAGATCCCGCCGTCGAGCGCCGCATCGAGGGCGCCCGTCCCGCCGACCGGCGCCGTCACCCCCTGGAACAGGTTCACCACCACCACGTCGGCGCCCGATTGTGCGATCTCTCCCCCTTCGACCCGTACTTCCACTGGTTGTGACCTCCCCCGTGGCTTTGCTACCGTGCGAGTGATGAGTGTAGAGGCGCCGGATCCGCCGGGCAAAGCAGCCGTCCGCCGGCCTGCCTCCGGTGCACCCATGACACCACGCCCAGCCCGCCCCGACGCCGCCCTCACTCCTCCCGGGGCGCGCGCGCGTGCGGGGGACTGGTCCCCGCGGCTGGGGCGCGCCTGGCAGGTCACGGGCCGCTACGGCGTGCACGAAGCGGCCCTCGTCATCGTCGCCTTCCTCGTGTACTTCCTCATCCGCGGCTCCGTGGTTGACCGCGCGCCTGAAGCGCTCGCGAACGCCCGCGACCTCGTGTCCCTCGAACGCGACCTCGGCCTCTACTGGGAACTCGAAATGCAGTCCTGGATGCTGGGGCACCACTGGCTCATCAAGTTCATGAACTGGGTGTACTTCTGGGGCCACCTGCCCGTGGTGATCGCGTTCGCGGTGGCGCTGTGGGTCTGGCACCGCCGCACGTACTCGCTCATGCGCAATGCCTTCCTCGTCTCGGGCGCCATCGCCGTCGTCATTTATTGGGCCTATCCCGTCGCCCCGCCCCGCCTGCTGCCCGAGGCCGGCTTCATCGATACGATGGCGGTCTTCGACCGCGTGGGCTACAACGCCCAGGAAACGAGCGCCTTCGTCAATCCCTACGCGGCGGTGCCCAGCCTCCACTTCGGCTGGTCGTTGCTGCTGGGCGGGGCCGTCGCCTGGGTGGGCCGCCACCCCATCCTGCAGCTGCTCGGCATCGCATGGCCGATAGCGATGTTCTTCTCAATCGTGCTGACGGGGAACCACTTCATCCTCGATGCCGTCGCCGGAGCCATCGTTTCCTTCGCGGGGCTGGGCATCGCCTTCGCCCTGGAACGTGCCCGGCCGCGGGCGCTGCGCCTCGCGCGCGAGCGGCTGCCCTGGCTGGCGCCGGGGTGGCCTTCGCCGTAAGTCCTCAGCCGCTGACATCGTCTTTGAACGACTTCCCATCGCGCATGATTAGCTTCAGCTTGCCGGCGTGCTGGAGCACGGAGATATCGGCCAGCGGGTCGCCGCTGACGGCGAGGATGTCCGCACGCTTGCCGGCCTCGATGGTGCCCGTGACCGCGCCCAGGCAGGCGCACTCGGCCGCTGTCTTCGTCGTCGCGACGATCGCCTGCATGGGCGTCATGCCGTTCGCGACCATCAGTTGCAATTCGCCCGCGTTCGTCCCGTGCACACCCACGCCCGTGTCGGTTCCCATCGCCACGCGCACACCGCGCTCGACGGCGTAGCGGAAGCTCGCCTGGTGCGCGCCAATCACCTCTTTGGACTTGCGCACTCCCCACGAAGGCATCGAGCCGGGGTGCTCCTCGGCCAGCTTCAGGACGGAAACCGGCGCGATGAGCGTGGGCACGAGGAACGTCCCCCGCTCCAGCATCGCATCGATGACTTCGTCGTCGAGGTAGATGCCGTGCTCTATCGATTCCACTCCCGCAAGGACGGCGTTCAGGATTCCCTGCTTCGCCTGAGCGTGCGACATGACCGTGCGATGGGCCGCGTGCGCTTCGTACATCACCGCCGCGATCTCGTCCGGCGTCATGCCCGTGGCGCCCGGCTCGTCGCTCGGAGAAAGCACGCCGCCGCTCGTCATGATCTTGATCTGGTCCGCGCCCGCGCGCAGGATTTCGCGCGTTGCCCTGCGTGCGCTATCGCTGCCATCGATCAGGTTGTGCGGCACCTCCGCATTCGAAACGCGCAGCACCGACCCGTTTGGCATGGTCGAATCGCCATGGCCCCCGGTCTGCGAAATCGCCGTGACAGCTACCCGCAGGCGAGGCCCGGGGAACAGCCCCTGCTCGATCGCCGTCCTTACACCGCGCGGAGTACCGCCGGCATCACGCAGCGTCGTGAAGCCGTGCTCGAGCGAAATGCGGGCGTTCGTCAACGCCTCCGCCACCGCGAGGCTGAACGGCGTGCTTAGCCGCTCCTCCATCGTCTTCGGCGGGCGGTTCATGAGGTGCACGTGGCAGTCGATCATCCCGGGCATCACCGTCAGGCCCGCAGCGTCGATGACCTCCGCGTCACGCGGCGCGTCCCCGTCGCCGACGGAAACGACAGTCTCCCCTTCGATGACGACGAGCGCGCCGCGCACGGGTTCGCCCCCGTGCCCGTCGATGAGCGTCCCGCACCTGATCGCGATCGTCATGGTTGCCCTCCAGCCTGGTGATGCAGGAATTCTACGGAGCGGCGCGCTACAGGACTGAGCAGCCCTGCGGCTACACTGAGGATAGAGGTTGAACATGAAGTACCCGGTCACGATGTATCGCGATGAAGAGGGTTGGCTCGTTGTCGAATGCCCGGTGATTCCCGGCTGCATGAGCCAGGGACGGAGCAAAGAAGAGGCGCTCGCGAACATCCGCGAGGCCATCGGGCTGTGCCTCGAAGTGCGGCGCAGCCAAGGGGTGCCCTGACCTGGTCTCGCTAGAACCCGGACGAGCGCCCCCTCCCCCCACCCCTAACC
>JBPCLM010000053.1:0-4452 GCA_051003295.1 Tepidiformaceae bacterium
CCCTGGCGCTCGCCCCCGGACCCGCCCTGCTGTTGCTGGCCGCCCTGGCGCTCGCCGGACGCGCCCTGCTGCTGGCCGCCCTGGCCGCCCTGGCGCTCGCCGCCCGTCCCGCCCTGTTGCTGTTGGCCGCCCTGGCGCTCGCCCATCTGCTGGCTGCCGGGCTTTTCTTCGCGCTCGCGCTGGGGATCGTTCCCCGTCTGTTCCTGGTTGGCAGGCATGGAAGCCCTCCATCTCTAGATTCAGTCGAATCGTATCCGGCGGTCGGGCGGGCGCTGCTCAACGGGGGGCGCGGGGGCATCGCAAACCCATCGCAGCGCGGGCCCGCGGCGGGCCGGCGGGCGGGCGCCTATCAGCGCGGGCTATGGATGCCCGCGCGCGTCGATATTTTGCGTATTGCGAACGGTGACCGGTGGGTCTAAATTGGCGCCGTAAGGGCCGAAGGGGGACCGATGCCAGGCGTTGGGGAGTGGCTCGAACGCGGTTGCGCGCCCGGGAGCCATCAGTTCGCGGCTCTTCCCACCCATGGGAAGCCGGTTGCCTATGTCTGTTTGCAGTGCGGGCGCCAGGAGTTGCCAGCGGGGCAGACCTGCATGATCTGCGACCAGGATGGCGTGCGGCCGACCGTGTTGACGGGGCCCGGCGAACGGGAGCCACTGCGCGGGCGCCTTTGCGGCCGCTGCTTCGCCGAATTCGATGGGGGGCGCGCGATTTTCGGCTGGACGATGCGCGCGGAGGCGCGCGCGGCAGAGGAGCTGGGCGCTTAGGCGCCGCCTCACCCCCGCGTTCCGGGAGGCCGCCAAGGGACTAACCACTCCCTTGCGGTCGCAGCTCGGCCAGGCACTTGCGACGATCGCACGCGCTGGCCTGTTAGCGGACGGGCGGGGCGACGGTCGGTGGGATGGGCTCGGGCATGGTGGGCGGGATAGGCCCCCCTGGAGTGGGTGGCTCGGGCGCCGGCGAAGGGGATGGCGGCATCGTGGGGATGGTCGGTGGCATGCGCGTAGGTTGGGTGGAGGCCGGCCGGGTCGCGCGGTTCAAGGCGCCACCTCGTGGGGGGTGGCGACCGTCCATGAGGAAAGGGAGTCGGCGTTGCAGCATCAGGGGGCTCAGGCGTGCCCGCGCTGCATGGCTTCGCGCGTGCGGCGCTGGTCCGCGGCCCCGGCGAAGACATCGGACTCGGCATCGAGCATAGGGGAGGCGGCCATCTGTGGTCCGGGCGCTGCGAGCTGGTAGTCCCCCACCTGGTTGCCATCGAAATCGACCACCGCCTGGGCGGCGTCGCTGGAAGGGAGCAAGTGGGCGCAGTTGAGCCAGTAGTCGCCCTTGCCCACGGCATCTACCTGGAAGCAGCCATCGCGCATGGCGCGGATGACGCCGAGTTCGGCGCCATCGCGGGTAACGACGCTGCCGCCCACCGCGATGGGCTTCGAGGCGGGATGGGGGTTGGGCTCGCGCATGCGGGTCTCGCGGTCCATCGTCTCCCAGGGGAGAATCTCGCCGCGGTCGGGAGTGCCGGTGAGCTCGGCGGTATCGGCGACGGGAAGCTTCCAGTCGCGGGTGCCGCGCGTGCCGTTCCCGGTGTGCTGCGTGCGCATGCGGCGGCCGGCGACGAACGCGGCGGTGCCGGCGACGGTGGCGGCGACGACAGGGATGGCGATCGACTTCTTCATGATGTCCTCCGTGGCGCGTGCGTGAAGGCGCGCGCCCTTGGGGCACAGGCTAGCGGGTGGGGCTTGCGGCGCGGATTGCGGGGGGGCGGGGTGGCTTTCGGGAATCTTGCAATGCCGGGCCTGCGGCGGCCCGGCAGGCCCGAGTTTCGAGGCCCGGGGCCCGGGCCCCAACAGCTCGCCGGGCATCGCCCCCGGACTCGCGGGGGCAGTGCTGCGCGCGGTCCGCTTGCTTACGCGCGCGGTCCTGGTGCGCGTGGCGGTGGGGATGGAGCGCGTACACTCGGGGGCAGCATGCGCACGCGCCCGAAGCCGAACGCAACGCCCGATGACCTTGCCTTCGGCATTAACTCCTGTGCGATGGCGCTGGAGGCGGGGGCGGCGAAATCGCTGCTCTACTTCCGCGAGACGCGCAACGAACGCGTGCTCGACCTGGTGGCGAAAGCGCGCCTGGCGGGGCTCGTCGCGAACGCCGTGGATGCCGCACGGCTGGATGAGCTGACGGATGATGGGGTGCACCAGGGCGTGCTCGTGCGCCTGCGGGAATCGGAGGCAGTGGACCTGGAGGCGGTGGCGCGCGGGGCGGGAGCGCAGTCGCTCGTGCTGCTGCTGGACCGGGTGACGGACCCCCAGAACCTGGGTGCGGTCCTGCGTACGGCTGTCGCCGTGGGAGTCGATGCGGTGGTGCTGCCGCGGCGCCGGGGCGCACTCCTCAGCCCGGGGGTGCACCGCGCGAGCGCGGGCCTGAGCTTCATCGCGCCCGTGGCGGCGCCGCAAAACCTCGCGCTGGCGCTGCGCGGGCTGAAGGCGGGGGGCTACTGGGTGGTGGCCGCGGACACAGGCGAGCGTTCACAGCCCGCGACCGCGTTTGAGTGGCCCGCGAAGACCGCGCTCATTCTCGGCAGCGAAGGCGAGGGCATTGGCGAACTGCTGCGGCGCGAAAGCGACTTCGTGGTGGCGCTGCCGATGGATGCCCGCGTGGAATCGCTGAACGTGGGGGTCGCGTGCGGGGCGCTGGCGTACCTCTGGCGGCGGCGCTGGCCAACGAGCTGAGGGCCGCTCTGTAGAGCGTTGCCCCTCGCAGGCGCATCCTGTGTTCGATGCTGGTGGTGCAAAAGTACGGCGGGACATCGGTCGCGGATGCGGACCGCATCAAGCACGTAGCGGGCCGCGTGATGCGGCGCCTGGCGGCAGGCGACCAGGTGGTGGTGGTGGTTTCGGCGATGGGGAACACGACGGATGAGCTCATCGACCTGGCGCTTTCGGTTTCGCCCGACCCGGACCCGCGCGAACTGGACATGCTGCTTTCGACGGGCGAGCAGATGTCTATCGCGCTATTGGCAATGGCGCTGCGCGGCCTTGGCCAGGAGGCGGTGGGCCTGACGGGCCAGCAGGCGGGCATCTATACGCGCGCTCAATACGGCTCGGGGCGTATCGCGCGCGTGGACCCCGAGCGCATCCGGGCGGAATTGGCGGCGGGGCGGGTGCCCATCATCGCGGGGTTCCAGGGCGTGACGGACGACGCGGAGATCGTGACATTAGGGCGCGGTGCGAGCGACACGACCGCTGTGGCGCTGGCGATCGCGCTGCAGGCGGAGCGCTGCGAGAACTGCAAGGATGTCACGGGCGTGTTCACGGCGGACCCGCGCATCGTGCCGGAAGCGCGCCAGTTGAAGGACCTGACGTACGAGGAGATGCTGGAACTGGCGACGCAGGGGTCGCAGGTGATGCACAACCGCGCGGTGGAGCTGGCATCGGTGCACGGCCTGCCGATCGTGGTTACTTCGAGCATGGTGGATGCGCCGGGCACGACCATCCACGGGGAGGCGAACTTGGAAGAACGCAACCGCGTGCGCGGCATAGCGCACGACACGGACGTGGCCAAGATAACGGTGCGGGGAGTGCCGGACAAGCCGGGGATAGCGGCGCACATCTTCGAGCCGCTGGCGGAAGCGGGCATCAGCGTCGATACGATCGTGCAGAACGCGAGTGAGGGCCAGCTGACGGACCTGACGTTCACGCTTTCGCGGAGGGACCTGCGCAAGGCGGAAGCGGCCATGCCCGCTATTTGCGCAGCGGTGGAGGCGCACAGCTTCGTTTCCGATGGGAACCTGGGGAAGGTGAGCATCGTGGGCGTGGGCATCCAGACGGCGCATGGGTACGCGGCGCGCATGTTCCGGGCGCTCTTCGATGCGGGCATCAACATCGAGCTCATCTCCACGAGCGAGATCCGGCTCACGTGCATCATCGATTCGGAGCGGGTGCCGGAGGCGGTGCGGGCGCTGCACGCCGCCTTCGAACTGGAGCGGCCGGCGGGCTTCGATTAGCGCGCCATGGTCTGTGGCCCAGCGGTACAGCGACGCGGAATACGTCCATCTCAGCGGGATCGCGGGAACGGCTCCGCCAAACTGATCCGCAGTAAGAAAGGAGAAGCGCAATGAGCCGAAGATTGAGTTTCGTCGCATTGTTGGGCGTGTGTTGGTTGTTGGGTCTATGGCGGTTGCTCTCATTGTCGCCGCACGAACCGACGTGGCGAACCCGAAACCGCAAGGCCCGTTCACGCCAACTCAGGTACCGCCCCCGGTTGTACCGCTGCTTTTTATTGACGGAGACGGGCGATTCGGCGATAGATGGCGGTCATCCCATTGCGGCGTGATGAGCAGTGCAGAAGGCGGCGGATCCGGCGTTCAACCCCGCGTGGGTGCCGTTCAGCCGGTGCATCGGCCAGCGAGGCTTCGAGAGAAGACCGGATCCTACAGCGAAGTACACGCAGCAAGACCTTGAT
>JBPCLM010000054.1:0-17412 GCA_051003295.1 Tepidiformaceae bacterium
GGACACAACAAGATGCCGCATCCTCTCCTCTTTGGCCCTCCTCCGCACCGTTCCCCCCCCCGTTCCCGAGGAGGACCAGCGATGACCACGCCCGTACCCGCCCCGGCCTGCGATGAAGTCGCCGCGCTGCTCGCTATCGAAGCGCTAGAGGGCCCGGATGGAGGCTCTTCCAGGCTGGTCGCTGAGCACTGCAGCGCGTGCGCACAATGCGCCGCCCTGCGCGACGGCTACGGCGACGTGGCGGCGATGCTCGTCTTCGGCCTCCCGGAAACGCCGGCCGCGCCCGAAGTGCGCGAACGGCTGCGGCTGCGCCTGGCGGTGAGCAAGCGGCGGCAATTGCGGCGCCGCCTGCCGGGATGGCCGCGCACGGCGGCACTCGCGGCAGGGTTCGCCTTCGCGTTCGCGCTCGGGGCCGCGGGCGCGACGCTCCTTGGCGGTGGGGACGGCGACGGCGATGCCGCAGACGCAGAAGGCGAACCGTTCCTGGCCAGCGCCACGGAGGCGCAACGCTGGGAACTGCGCGCCCAGCCCGCGGCCAACGGCGCCAGCGGCGAGCTCTTCATCGACCCCGCGAGCGCGGGCGCGGTCGCTTACTTCCGCGATCTGCCCGCCCTCCCACAGGGCATGGTGTACCAGTTCTGGTTCGTGCGCGCGGACGGGTCGTCGGTCAACGGGCACCTCTTCCGGCCGGATGCGCGCAGCGAGGCCGTGCACCTGGTGGCGCTGCCGGAACCGTTCGTACGTCTCGGGGGTGTATGGCTGACGATGGAACCGGAGGGCGGCAGCCCGCGCCCGACGGGACCCAACCTCTTCGTCCTTCGCTTTCAGCAGTAGCGGCCTGCGGTTTGCCGGCCGGTACAGGCTGCCGCGCACGGACCGCTCCCTTACGGTCGCGGCTCGGCCACACTTTGCGGCCGTCCAGGCACTCTTGGCCGAGCCCCGAGCGTCAGCGAGCGGTGGCCCGGTCGCTCGGCGCGAGACAAGGGGGTCAACCGCGGCGGCTCAAGCGGCTACTGGCTAATGCCAACAGCCACCATCACCGCGAGGCGACGGCCACCACCGTAGACGGCGCGCGCGGGCGCACCATGCGCAGTTGCGGTCGCGCGAGCATGACGGCGAGGCAGGCCGCTATCGTCAGCCAGCCCAGCAACGGCACGAGCGTGGGCAAGCCGATGCCCTGGCCGATGGCGCCCACGGGGGCCGTGTTCAGCTGCGCCACGCCCAGCGTCAAGGGGAAGAGCGCCATCACGCGGCCGCGCATCTCATCGCTCACGATTTCCTGGATGATCGTCGCGGAGGCGACGAGCATGAGTGAGAAGGCGGCCCCCAGCGCGAAGTTCGCCGCGGCCGTGAGCGGAATGTTGCGCGAATAACCGAAGACGAGCACGGATGCCCCGAAGATGAGCGCCGCCACCCAGAGGGTCGCACCGCGCTGCGGGATGGAACGGAAGCGCGCCATCGCCACCGAAGCGAGCATCGCGCCGATGCCCCACGTCATGGCCATGAAGCCGAACTGCGTCTCGCTGAGTCCGAGCACCTCCGTCATCCAGACGGGGCCGAGGGGGTTGGCCACACCGGGCATGCCGATAACCTGGACGACCACCACGATCGCGATGACCGCGAGGATGGTGCCGTGGCGCCACGAATAGCCGAGGCCCGCGCGGATGTTCCCCAGCATCCCCTGGCGCTTGTCGGCGCTGCCGATGCTGCGGTAGCGCAGGGTGGCGATGAGCGGCAGAATGGCGCCCCACATGAGCAGCGAACCGGCGTAGACCTGCCCGGGCTCGAAGAGGCCGTTGAGGATGCCCACGAGCGGCAGCGTCAACGGGAGCGTCATCTGCATGGCGAGGGTGTTGAGGCTGATCGCGTTCGCCAGATGTTCGCGCCCGACGATCGCGGGGATGGACGCCGACCGCGCCGGGGCATCTATCGACATGACGCCCGCGGCCGCAAACGTGCAGACTACGACCGCCACGATCGTCGCTTCACCGAAGGGGTTGGTGAGCATGAGCGCCGCCACCACGGCGTTGACGGCGAGCGAGGCGGATTCGCAGGCGAGGAGGACGCGGCGCCGTTCGAAGCGGTCCGCGATGGCGCCGCCGATGAGGCTGAAGAGGAGCATGGCAAGGCCGCGGCTGGCCGCGATCAGCGAGACGTAGAGCACCGAGCGCGCGGCGTAGTTGTCCTGCACCCAGAACACCTGGGTGAGGAACTGCAAGGGCATCGCCATGCCCACGAGCGTGGTCCCGGCGACGAGCACGCGGAAATCGCGGTAGGCGAGCGCGTGCAAGGAAGCGCGCCGCTCGAAGTAGCCGGAAAGCATTCCCAGATTCTAGCCCACCGCCGGGAGGGCGCGGGAGGGAGGGGTAGGCGGCCGCCCGCGCCCGGCGGTGGCTAAGCGCGCCCGAGGCCGGCGCGGATCTTCTCCAGCGCCGAGCGGGGGCCGGGCAGCGAACGGCCGGGAGCGCCCGCCGGCACCACCGCTGCTGCTTCTTCGCGGACCTTGCGCCGGACACGCTCGACGAGGCGGAGGGCCGCCGCGAAACTCGCCTCGACCTCCGCGGCGCTGTCGCCCGTGACCTGCTCGGGGGCCACTTCCGGCTGGCCGGCGAGCAACGCCGTCTTCAGGTGCTCGAGTGCTTCGCGGTTGGCGGCGGTGCTCGCTTCCAGTGCCCCGCGCAGTGCGGCGGCCTCGGCCATGGCCGCTTCCGCTTCGGCTGCCGCCTGGGCGGCGTCGTCAGCGCTAGCGCCGGCGCGCCCTTCGCCGCTGTCGTCCTCTTCGTCGTCTGCTTCGAATTCGGGGATACCTTCGAATTCGTCCATGCTGTCACCTCTGTGCTTCTGCGATGGGCGTACGTTCCCTCCTGCGGCGCGCCGTCTCCAACAGAGCCATGTCACGCTGGCGCGGGCAGCCCGACGGGCTGACCGTTTCTTTCCTTCCCGCGTTGGCCGGGGCCGGGGCCGGTGCTAGCCTGACGCGGACTCCCATGACGCTACGAACCCTCCTCGCCGCCCTCGCCCTTGCCCTGCCGGCGCTGCTGGCGGCCTGCGGCGATGGGCCGGACAAGGACCCGCCGCCCGCCGCCACGGCAACGCCCACTTCCCCGCCGGTGGATACGGGGCCGTTCGGTAAGGCGCCCCTGCTCGGCGGCAACGTCACGAAGGTGGCGCCCGAATACGCCCAGCGCATCCCGCAGGCCGCGACGAAGCCGGCCACGACGCAATCGCGCGCCGGCGTCTGTGCGGAGGTCAACTTCGAAGGGCTTACGGAAGGGAACGCACAGTGGTTCCGCATGGCCTACGACGGCAAGGAAGTGACCGTCGAATTGACGTGGTTCGTGACCCGGACAGACGAGCTAACGGACGGGGTGGTCTGCTATGCCCCCACGGCGGGGCTCGCCGTGGGCCTCCACAACGCCGCCCTGACCGTGCGCGACCCGCGCAGTTCAACGGCTCCCGCCCGCCAGGTGATCGCGTGGAAGTTCGAAGTGGTGCCGTAGGGGGTAGCTGCTGGCCGCTGCGCGGTCAGAGGCGCGACCGGTAGGAAGCGCGTGACGATGCGGTCCTCGCTCCCAGCACCGTGGCAGCCCCACGCGAGCGCTCCTGCCAGTCGGCCAGCGACTCGCGGGCGGCCGCCCTCAAATGCGTGGCGCAAGTCAGTAGCCCGACCGATAGGAAGGGCTCCGCGTGCGCCGGCAAGCGGCGCGCCTGGAGCCCAACTCAGTCCTCCCTGCATCTTGCCTCCCACGATCGGTGGGCTCATGAGCGGAAGCGGGGGATGAGGCTTCGGTCGCTGTTGGCGTTCCAGCTTTCAGCGCCGCGTGCGCCCTTCCTGCCGAAATCCTCGATACTGCCGATACGCGCCGCGCCGCCCGCCGCGCGGCAGGCCGATCAGGATCACAAACAGGACGACTGCCATGGCCAACCAGCAGCCCCCGCTCATCTCCATCAACTTCTTCGTGAAGGATATGCCCGCCGCCCTCGCCTTCTACCGGCGCCTCGGGTTCGCCATCCCCGCCGCCGCCGATGGCCAGCCACACGTGGAAGTGAAGCTGGCGAGCGGCCTCGCCCTGGAGTTCGACACCATCGCCCTGACGCGCGCGTACGACCCCGGCTGGCGCGAGCCTGCGGGCGGCAGCCGCGCAGTCTTCCAGTTCCTGTTGCCATCGCGCGACGCCGTCGATGCGCTTTACGCCGAATTGACGGCGGCCGGGTACGGCGGCCACCAGGCGCCCTTCGATGCCTTCTGGGGCGCCCGGTACGCCGTCATCGATGACCCCGACGGCAACCTCGTCGCCATCACCAGCAGCCAGGACCCGGACCGCCAGGGGCCGATGCCGAAGTTCTGGTAGCCGGGTAGCTGTTGCCGCGCCATCAGAGGCGCGACCGGTAGGAAGCGCTTGACGATGTGCTCTCCCCCCAGTGCATCGCGGCAGCCCCACGCGGGCCCTCCCTATCGGTCGGGCCACTGACTGAAGCGTGCGCCCCCGCGATAATGCGCGCGGACGACATGACCAGCGACCCGCGCCTGCACCCCGCCTACAGCGACATCTCCACGTTCCTGCACCTGCCGTGGGTGCACGAAGCGGCGGCGATCGCGGCCGCTTCGCCGGATATCGCGATCTTAGGGGCCCCCTTCGACGTGGCCGTCACGCACCGGCCGGGGGCACGCTTCGGCCCGCGCGCCATCCGCGCCGCGAGCTACCTGACGCAATGGTCGCTCAACCACCTCGGGCTCGCGATACAGCCCTTCGATTACCTGCGCGGCATCGATGCGGGCGATGCGCTCTGCATCCCCGGCACCATCGAACGCAGCCACGACGCTATCCGCGCGAAGCTCGCCGAACTGCTGACAGCGGCGCCGGCCTGCGTCCCCATCATCCTCGGCGGCGACCACTCCATCACCTACCCGGCAGCGGCCACCTTCGCCGACCACCACGGCCGCCGGGTGGGCGTCGTCCACTTCGATGCGCACGCCGATACGGCCGATGATTCGTGGGGCGTTTCCTTGAGCCACGGCACACCCATGCGGCGGCTCATCGAAAACGGCCACGTGGCGGGGCGCAACTTCGTGCAGGTGGGGCTGCGCGGCTACTGGCCCCCGCCGCCCGTGCTGCGCTGGATGGAAGAGCACGGGCTGCGCACCCACTTCATGCGCGAAATCGAAGAGCGCGGCTTCGATGCGGTGCTCGAAGACGCCGTCACCGAGGCGCTCGATGGGCCGGACGCTATCTACCTCTCCGTCGATGTGGACGTGCTGGACCCCGCCTTCGCGCCGGGCACGGGCACGCCCGAACCGGGCGGCCTCTCCGCGCGCGAGCTGCTGCGCGCCGTGCGCACGATCGCGCTGCGCGTACCCGTGGTAGCCCTGGACGTCGTGGAGGTTTCGCCGCCGTACGATACCGCCGGCATCACGGCGGAGGTGGCGCACCGCGTCTGCCTCGAAGTCATCAGCGCGCTCGCGGTGCGGCGGCGCGACGCAGGCGGCGAAAAGCTGGCGAAGGCGGCGGAGGGCTAGCCCGGCCGGCCGGGCAGCGGGTTGCTGCCGATGCTCAGTTCGGGCACGGGGCGGCCGTTCGCCAGGTGCTCATCGATGACACGGTCCAGGTTGGCGGGCCCGAGGGCTGCGTACCACGTGCCTTCGGGATAGACGACGGCGGTGGGGCCCTGTTCGCAGATGCGCAGGCAGCCCACCTTCGTGCGGTACACGCGACCGCTATCGGGCGAGCCGTTGAGGGCGGCGACGCGTCGCTTCAGCCGCAGCCACGCTGCTTCGCCCTGCTCGGGGGTGCAACAGTCGGGCCCGATGCAGAGGAAGATGTGGCGCTCGTAGCTGCCGACGCCCCGGCGCACGGCTTCGCGCCGCGCCTCGTCCAGCGCGGGCTCGCGCGTGCCGTCCCCGCCGCTGCCGTCGTCCATGGGGGCAGTGTAGCAGCGGAGACACCAGGAGCGGCCCTCACCCCCCGACCCCCTCCCCCGACTTCGCGGGGGAGGGGAGTGACGCGCTTGGTGGCGCACAGTCCCTGGCCCGACCGGCAGGGAGGGCTTGCGTGGGCCTGCCGCGTACGCGAAGCGCGGACTCGTACCGTCGTACGCTCCCTGCCGGTCGCGCCTCTGCTGCGCCTGCAGCCGATCGACGGCCGCTGCCTCCAGCCAACAGCTATTTGGGACTATCGAAGCGCCGGTAGAAGTCGTAGTCCACGGTCATGTGGCGGGCGATGTCGTAGGCGAGGAAGCCCACGGCCACGACGATGCCGCCGATGATCGCCCAGAGGCCGCTATCGTTGGCGGCGCCGATGGAGAGGACGAGGGCGCCGGCCGCGGCCAGCACGGCCGCGAGGAACGGCACCCAGTGCCCGTCTTCGCCTCCTGGGGTCCCTTCGTTTAATGCGGTGCGGAGTAAGGTTTTCATGGTCCCTCCGATGAGAGCGGTGCTGGCGGGATGGTAGCACGTGGGTGGGGTGGGCAGTGACTGGTGCCGGCGAGTCCCTGGTGCCTGGTCCCTCGTGTGCCGCCCTGGCCCCCGCTCAACGCCCGACGCCCGGCGCGGTCGGCCATCGTGAATCGGCAACCGTCAGCGGGCCGCGCGCTGGAGGCGCGCCACCAGGCGTGCACGCCGGCGGGCGAGCGCATCCATGCCCGTTTCGCTGGTGGGGAGGCCGGGCCGGATGACGCCACGACTGGCGAGGCCGATCGCTTCTTCCACCAGCACCAGGGCGGCCGCGGCATCTTTGCGGCGGTGCTCTTCGATCTTCGCCAGTTCGACGTACGGCAACAGGCGGCGCGAGCGCGGCTCGTCCATCAGTGCGCGCCACCAGTCGGCCGCTTGCTCCCAGCGGCCTTCGCGGGCGCAGCAGCGGGCGAGCCGTTCGAAGGTCTCGATGCGCTCGGCGCGGCCGGGCCCGGCGGCGAGCGCAGCTTCGTACCAGGGGATGGCGGCGGCGTTATCGCCCGTGTACTCAGCGGCGCGCGCCGCCTGCAAGGGGTAGCCCGGGCCTTCGCAGGCGGCCGCCAGTTCGGCTGCCAGCGCCACCAGCGAAAGCACATCCCAGGCGTTGTGGCGCAGCACCGGCAGGATGTGCGTGGGGTCGGAGGTGCGCTGGAAGCGGAAGTAGCGCTCGGGCGCTTCGTGCGATGGGCAGTCATCGTTGCGTTCGAAACCGAGCAGTTCGACCTCCATGCGCGTCAGCCGGTGCGAATCGAACGTTCCCCGGAAGAGGCGCCGGTTGGGGTGCAGCAGGTCCAGGTGGGGCAGGGCGCGGAACCCCGGCCGCATGCGCGCGAGGATGTAGCGCGATTCGAGCATCGGCAGGTCGAAGGACTTGCCGTTATAGCTGACAAGGGCGGCCGCGCCTTCGAGTTCTTCGGCGAGGCCTCCGAGGAGGCCGCCTTCGTACGCGGCCGCGGGCAGCAGGTACTGCCGCAGGCGCAGCAGCGAGCCATCGAAGCGCGCGACGCCCGCCATGAACACCATCGAGCCCGCGCCGCCCATGCCTGTGGTCTCCGTATCGATATAGAGGAAGTCGCGTGGGGCGCATTCGCCCAGGCGGGGGTCGCGCACCTGGCCGGCGAGGCGGCGGGGGTCGATGCTGAGCGCGCGGTGGAGGGCGACGCGGCCGTGCTCGTGGCCCGCTTCGTAGACGCTTTCGACCACGTACCCGGGCCCGTGCGGCGATTGGAACCAGTTGCCGCCGAGCGCGGAGAGGTCGGCCAGTTCGGTGACGCTTTCGACGCGCAGGGCGGGGCCATCGCGCAGGGGCTGGTGGAGGGCCGCACGCAGCCGTTCGCGCAGGTCGCTGGTCACGGCCGCTCACCGGGGAAGTGGAACATTTGTGCGAGTATACGGGTAAGTTGGCCGGGCCGCGAGACGGGGGGAGGTGGCGGCTGTCGCCCCTCGTCCCCTAACCGCTCGGCGACGGCGTATCCTGAACACGGATCCCGGGAACTCTCTCCCGGCCACACGGACATCGCGCCCCAGCCCGACGGGAACTCGGCGCACGTTCCGCTGGCCCGATTGACGGAGGGAAGCGCGTGAAAGGGACAGCAAGGCTGCCGTTGCGACTCCTGTTTCTCATTGCGCCGGGAGTCCTCCTCGGGGCGGGCGGCGTTGTGCTCCTTACTGGCGTCCTCGCCGACGACGCGCCGGGGGAGACGAAATCGGAGCCCACGGGCGAAGCTGTGACCCTCCTGGCGGATGACCCACCGGACCCCGCTCTCCACGGCAAGATCATCAGCCACGACACGCCCGGCCCGGCTTCGCCAACCGCGGCCGTCCCGGCCGCGAAGGTGGCGGGGGCACCAGGCACGGTGGACCTTCCCCTCTCCGGGCCGCTCCGAGAACTGGACGCCGCGATGCGGCGAGGAGACTCTGCGGCCGTCCTCAACCTCTGGGCACGCTCGACCGTGAGTTGCGTGAAGGGGGGGCGCAAAGGGGGCGGCCTCTGCAAGGACTCTCTCGCGGCCACGAACACGATCGTGATGGTGGAAGTGGTCAAAGTCGACATCGGCACGATCACCGCCTGGCCGGTCCCGCTGGCGGGAGAACGCCTCAAGTACTGGCTGGAGGCGAATCCCGGGACACTCGTGTTCGCCGCAACGTGGTCGCCGGCCGGTGAACTCGCCCTGGCGTATGAGATAGCGCCACGTAGGCTCCGCGAGTCCGATGATGACGTGGTCCGCTACCTCTTGTTCGTCGTGGACCCTTCCTCGGCGACGCCGCTCCAAACCCTGACGTTCATGGGTGACAGCCCGCTTCACTACTGGCGCCACTTCAACCGGCCCGTCTCGGACCTCATCGGAGTGCATGCCAGCCTGCTGGCGCGGGAGGCGGAGCACGAGAGGGAGTTTCAGGTGGCCGTGGCCACCGCCATCGCGCAGACCACCGCCACCGCGGCCGCCGGACCGCGTTAGATCCCTCATCCCTCATCCCTCATGCCTCATCCCTCATCCCTCGCCCCCGCGCCACGCGCTCCACGCCCAGCCCTTCGGCGGCGCGCAAGCAGAGCGCCAGGCTGACGGCGTAGTCATCGTGGCCGGCCGGCGGCGCCGCCCACCACACGCGCCCATTCACGAGCAGGCGCGAGCGGCATTCGCGCAACTCCTGCCGACAGGCCAGCGCCTCGTCCGAACCATCCGGCGCGTAGAGCGCGAGCGCGCCCGTGTTCGCCGCCGCCATCAGCGCAAAGCCCAGCGTGGACTTGAGCGCCGCGGTGAACGGCAGCGCCTCCACGCGCGCGCCCAGTTCCTGCACGAGGCGGGCGCACAGCGGGCCGCCCAGGCCGGTGGCGTCGGCCGCGAGCCGTTCCAGGCGCCACTGCCGCGCGAGCGCCACCACCTGGTCCTGCAGCCGGGCGTAGGCCTCGCCCCGCCAGGCCACGTGCTGCACGACTTCGCAGCAGCGCCCCGCCACGCGCGCAATAGTGAGCACCGTGCGGTCGCCCGTTTCGCCTTCGCCCGCGAAGTCGATGCCGCCCACGTAGCGTTCGCCCGCCGCGGGCGCGCGCAGCCGCGCGTGCGTGCCTTCGATGAGCGCCAGTTGGCCGGCGGAAAGCAGCCGCCCGGCGTCCGCCGAGGCGACCAGTTCGTACTGGCTCAGGTAGAGGGGATGGCTCGCCCCGAGCCGTTCGCGCTCGGCGCGCACGTAGGCGCCATAGGCCGGGCGCGTTGCGGCCACTTCGCTCCAGCTCACCTCGTGGTGAAAGGGCGTGAATTCGCGAAGGGTGCGCGCCCCCCGGGCGGAGTCACGCTCGCGATTCGCCTGCACCGCCACTTCGAGCATCGTGCGCCCGTCCCAGGGCGTCCCGAAGAGCACCGTGGGCGCGCCCGTGGCCGCTGCCATCGGCCGGAACTGGCGGTCGAACCAGGCCGCCTCTATCTCCTGGGCCTCATCGGCGATGAGCGCGATCGAGGCCGTGTGCCCGGCGACATGCGCTTCCGGCGAAGCGCTCAGGAAGATAGCACTCGCCCGCCCGACGCTGATGGTGTTGCCACCCAGGTGGGGCTGGCCGCCCGGCGGGCTCAGCGGGGCGGCGGCTTCCAGCAGGCCCAGCAGCCGTTCGACGCTGATGAGCGCTTGCGGCCGGTAGCTGGGCGCGCACACCACCACGCTGCCCCCGCTCCGCGCGTTCGCCCGCAACAAGAGCGCCACGAGCGCCGCCTGCACCTGGTTCTTGCCCGCCTGGCGCGGGAACATCACCGTGAAGGTGACGCCCCGGTAGCGAGTCACGCCGCGCAGGAGCGACCAGAGCGTGCGCGCCTGGTAGGCCCGCAACCCGGACAGCGGGCGCAAGGCCACGTCCGCGGCGGCCGGCGCTTCCGCCAGCTCGTCGTCGAGTCCGTGGCCGGCCAGGGCCGCCGCGCTATCGAGCGGCTTCGCGGCCGCGGCCCGTGCGCAACACGCGGAAGATGGTGCGCCGCGAAAGACCGAACATCTGCGCCAGGCCGTCCACCGTCACGCCGTCTTCGGCGGCCAGCCGCAGGATGCTCGCGTCGCGACCCGTGCGCAGCATCGCCGGCGCCCCGCCGGGGTCGTCGTAACGGCACTTCGGCAGCGGGCAGTGCAGGCACGACGGGTAGAGGTCGCAGCCCGTGTCCGCGTAGTCGCTGTACTCGGGGAGCGCATCGATGCGCGCCGGCAGTTGCAGTACTGTATCCACAACCATCACCTCTTCGATTCTTTCGGAGCGGCCCGTTTGCGGGCTGGCCGTTCCCGGCCGGTGTTCGCCGGCCTCTGTGTGAGCAGGAGAATAGAACGTATGTTCTACGAAATCAACATCCACCGGGCAACGGGGCGAAAGTCGTCAGGGGTTGTCGCCCCCGGGACAACAAATGACGCCGTTGGCTGTTGGCTGGTGGCTCTTAGCCATTGGCCACCGCGGCGGGGCCCGGACCTCACCCCCCCGACCCCCGCGTCGCAGGAGGGGGAAGCACCTTTGTTTGGCCGAGCCCCGACCCGTTAGGGAGCGGACCGTGCCATGCCACCGGGCGAGCGGGCAGCCCCACCCTACGTCCGCGCTTACACCCGCGCTCATCACGCCCGCGGCTCGGACAAGAGCTGCCGGCCGCCGCCCAACGTCGCCATCGCCCTCCGTCAATCCCCCTCTCCGGCGCAGTCCGGGAGGGAGAGTCGGGGGGCTACAATGGCGGCATGCGGGAACTGCGCCAATCGCGCCTCGTGGCGAACGGTGTCGGGCTGGCCGTCTTCGAATGGCCCGGCGAAAGCACAGCCCCCGCCGTCCTGCTTGCCCACGCCACCGGCTTCCACGCGCGTTGCTGGGACCAGGTGGTGGCGCTCCTCCCCGGACGCCGCTGCGTCGCGTCCGACATGCGTGGCCACGGCCGCAGCGACAAGCCCCCGCCGCCCTACGACTGGCACCTCTTCGGCGATGACCTGGCCGCAATCGCGCGTGAATTCGGCCTGCGGGGCGCGATCGGCGTCGGGCACTCGCAGGGCGGCCATGCCCTCACGCGCGCCGCCGCCCGCCTCCCCGGCGCCTTCAGCGCGCTCCTCCTTATCGACCCCGTGATCTTCCCGCGCGAACACTACAACGAGCCGCCCGCGCCGCAGGAGCACTTCGCCGCGCGCCGCCGCAACGCTTGGGCCTCAGCCGATGAGATGTTCGCGCGCTTCCGCGGCCGCCCGCCCTTCGATGCCTGGGACCCCGCGGTCCTGCGCGATTACTGCGATTACGGCCTGCTCCCGGCGCCCTCTGGCGAAGGGTTCGTGCTCGCCTGCCCCCCGGAAATCGAAGCCGCGACCTACGCCGGCAACTCCGGGACGGATGTCCACGATGACATCGCCGCCCTCGAGATCCCCGTGCGCGTGCTGCGCGCCCAGCAGCGCAGCGAAGCGGAACCCGGGGACATGCGCGGCTCTCCCACGCCGCCACAGCTGGCCGTCTGGTTCCGCCACGGCACGGATGTCTACCTCCCCGAACAGTCCCACCTCATGCCCATGGAGAACCCGGCGCTCATCGCGCGCCACATCCTGGAGCTGGGATAGAGCGGAGTGCTGAGTTAGCAGTCCCTGGCCCCATCGTTCCGCGCCAGCCCTCACGAGCGGCGCTCCCGCGCAGCCTATTCCGGGATCGTGAGCTCCTGGCCGGGGTGGATCATGTCGGGGTTGTCGAGCTTGTCGCGGTTCGCTTCGAAGATGCGGTTGTAGGCGTTTCCATCGCCGTAGAAGCGCTCCGCGATCGCCGAGAGCGTATCGCCCTCCTTCACGGTGTACACCTCACGGGTCCCCGCTTCCGCCTGAGGAGACGGGGCGGCTGCCGCCGCCTCGGCGCTGCTGCGCTGCTGCTCGGCCATGTCGCGGTCGTACTGCTTCTGCACGCGGTCGAGGTCGGTTTCGCTGGATGTTTCCTGAGTCACGGTCCATCTCCTCGCTGGCCAGTCTCGCCCGGCCAGTCTGCCCTACTGTGCGCGGAGCGGGAGGCAAACCGCGTTGGCACGGCGCACTTGGCGGTTACGATGTCATCGCACCTGGCGAGCTGCGGTGTGCGCCTCGCCCGTCACGCGGCGCCGGGCGCGAGGCGCGCGAGCCCGGGGATGCGGTCCAGCCCGAGGTCGAACGAGGCCAGGCGCCCGCCCGCGCGGTCGATTGCGTAGGCGGCGACCACGCAGTCGTCCCAGTCGCTGTGGTGGTTTCGGTAGAGCTCGACGGCGGTGGCGATAACCGAAAGGTCGATGATGCGGATGGGGAGTGCGAGGACCGTCTCCAGCGCAGATGCCACCTCGGCAACACTCCTGCCCTCCTTCGGCCCACCCAAGACGTAGACCAACTCACTGACCGTCGTGGGCATGAGGATGAGCCGCAGGGCCTCGCTGGGGGCGTCCTCGATCAAGCGAATCGCGGCCTCCCACTGCGCCGGATTGTCCTTGAGGATGATGCGCAACAGGATATTTGTGTCGAGCAGGCAGGGGCTAAGAACGGCTTCGGAGGTCACGTTCCTCCGCCTTTCGTGCGCGCTCGCGGGCGGCGTGCCGCTCGTCTTCGGCCGTAAGCATCGGGGCACCCGGCACATGAAACATGCCGGAGAGCCGCCGCAGGGGGTCTTCTGCCTTTTCCAGGGCAAGGTTCCCGTCCGCCATCCGCAGCAGCACGTGCTCGCCGGGGCTCACGCAAAGGGCGCGGAGCATGGAAGCGGGGATCGTGACCTGGTTACGCTTGCCCACGCGCGTGATATGTCGCCGGACGTTGGGTATCATACGATAAAGCTTACACTGCGCGCCGCCAGCTGTCACTGCGGTGTGGAGCTATCAGTGAGCGATGCGTGGGGGCCCACCGCGGTTGGCTCACGCAAGCGACTCCACCACCTCGGCGTACAGCGCCAGCGACTTCGCGACCGCGGCGCGCGGCATCAGGCCGTTGTACTGCCACGCCATCACGTACTTCAGGGGCAGGCGCTCGAGCGTCGCCCGTACCTGGCGGCGCACAGTATCGGGGCTGCCCACCCAGATGAGCCCGCGTTCGTGCAGCACTTCGGGCGTGACGCTGCGCGGGTCTTCGCCAGCGCGGGGGATGGCGGCGCCGAAGCCGAAGGGCGCGAACCACGCCGCCCCCACGAAGGCCCCGCTTTCGCGCCACAGCTCCCACGCCTCTTCGTCCGTATCCGCCACGACCACATCGCGCAGGACGCCCATGCCCTCACCGGGTTCGATTTCGCGTCCCGCAGCGCGCCCCTCTTCGTGGTAGACCTGAAACAGGAACTCCTCCAGCGCGTCGTTGACGGGCGCGAGGATGGGCTGCACGGAGTTGCGCGCGCACCACCGGATCGTCGGTTCGCTGAAGCTGAAGGGCTGCATGATGGGCGGATACGGTTGCTGCAGCGGCCGCGGCACCACGCCGATTTCCTTGACGATGCCGTCCTCTATCCCGCGCCCCATGGTGCGCGATGTCTCCAGCGTCCACGGGATGTCCGGGGGCGGCACCTGCCAGAACGTGCCCTTGTAGCTGAAGGTTTCCTGCGTCCACGCCAGCCGCACGATTTCGAAGAATTCTTCGAACGCGGCGCGGTTGACGCGGTCTACCTCGGCATCGCGTTCGGCGGTCGGTGCGGCATGCACGTTGTGGTACTGCTGCGCGAGCGTATCGACCCAGCGCCGCTGGTAGCCGCGGGCGAAGCCAGCGAAGGCGCGGCCGCCGCTCATGTGGTCCAGCATGGCGATATCCTCGGCCACGCGCAGGGGCGAACTCGCGGGCAAGACGATGCCGAGCTGGCCCACGCGGATGCGCTTCGTGGCCGCCGCCACGTAGGCATCGAGGAGCACGGGATTGTTGGAAATTTCGAAGCCTTCGATGTGGAAGTGGTGCTCCGTGAAGGCAATGGCGTCGTAGCCCAGGTCATCGGCGGTGATAGCGAGCGAACGGATATCGCCGAGCATCCCCTGGTAGAGGGCGGGGTTGCGCCCTGCCATGCCCGCCTCCATCTGCGCGCGCGTGCCGATGGAGGGCAGGAAGAAGACGCCGGTTTTGAAGGGAGCAGTCATGCGCCCGATTCTAGGGGCTCGGCCAGGCTGTTAGCTATTGGCTATCGGCTTGCGGACGAATCGCCCGGGCGGTTCCGGTTGGCCGCGCGTGCGGGAGCTTCGCGCGTGCGACGTTCAGCTTGCGTTCGAGCGTGTCCACGCGGGCGAGACACGCCCATTCCCGCCGGAACCCCATCTCCCGCACGCGGCCGTCGAGCTCCGCGTCCCGGGCTCTAAGCAGCATCTCTTCCATCATGCAATTCCCTCCCATGGGAACAGCTCCATGGAAGCACGCGAATGTTTTCCGGACGACGCACATTCGCTACGAACATCCGATAGCTGCCATCGGAATGGCGTACGGGCGGGAGGGGACTTTACCCGCTCAGGCCCGCCTCCAGCCGCTGGACACCCGCGATCCGGCCCAGCCCCCTATCGAACGATGCCAGCCGTCCATCGCAGCGCAGGATTGCGTATGCCGCGACGAGGCAATCGTCCGAGTCAGGGTGACGGCGGGATAGAGCGTGAGTGCCCTATCGATGACGTCTCGGTCGAGAATTCGCAAAGGTAGCCCAAGGGTTCGGCCCGCACGAGCGGCGGTCTCGAAGAACGCCACCGCAGCCGGTGATTGCGCCGCGTTGTCACCAGTGAGATAGCGCAGCAGCACGTTCGTATCGACGACCGCGGCGTCGGCTGGCTCAGTCATTTGCCGATCCGCCCAGCAGGCGGCGCAGCCACCAGAAAGGAATGGGATTATGCACGAAGAGGCGATGGTCAAGCTGAGGGCCTTGAACGCGAGGTTCATCCATAATTTCGTCACGAACGACGTAAAGTCACACAACGAGATCATCCACGAAGAGTTCGTGTGCATCACCCCCAGCGGCGCACGCCAGGGCAGGAGCGACTATCTCACTCGCTGGGCTACGGGCTTCAACCCGGAAGTGATTCCGTATTGGGACTATCGTGACGAATGCATCAGCATATTCGGTTCCGTCGCGCTGGTGCGGTCAACGAATAAGCACATCATCCGCGCACGTGGCGAGGAAACGACAGGGATGACCACGTACACTGACACGTACATTCGCGACGGTGACGACTGGAAGTGCATCCAGGCGCAACTCACCATCGTGTCGCCCCAGCATTACCCGGGTGACGAAACGATCGTGAAGAAATACATCGATGGCGTACCTCAAGAATAGACCACCCGCCCACCAGAGCCGCGCCCGGTAGGGAGCGCTCGACGGTGCCATCCCCGCCCGTCCACCCCGGCAGCCCGACGCGAGCCCTCCCCACCTGTCGGGCTACGGACTCTCCGCCCGGCGCCCTCAGCGGCGACCGGCAAGGAACGAGGGTCAGCGCCAGTCCAGGTGGCCTGCCACCACCCAGCCCGATTGCGCGCCATCGCTCACACGGACCCACCAGCGGCCGCCGATCATGGTCGCCGCCGTGACGCCAGGCCAATTGTCGAGTGGGCCGGGGTGCCGCACAACGTCGGTACCATCGGGGAAGCACGTCAGGATGGCTCCGGCGAGCCCAGGAGTGTCACGAGCGTTCAGGCACGAACCCGTGCGCGCGACCACGAATCCGAGCGGCCCGGCGTCACCGAACGCGGGAGCGGGCGACGGCGGGCGTTCGATCACAGGCGTAGGCAGAAGGATTGGAGCGGAACCTCCCTGGCCGAACGACGGCACGGTGAATCGTATCTCACGGCTATCCGAGCCCCACGGCCCATAGAAGCCAGAGATACGGCTCCCGGGAATGGCGGCAGCTTGAGTCGTCCCCGCCACGAGATCGACTACCGTCGTCCGGCCGAGCGCGAAGAGCCCCACGCGGTCCGGCGCGGGAGTCGGCGCGAGGCCACGGTTGTCGCTGGAGAGCGGCAGCCGGCGCATGACCGAGCCGTCGGCTGACATGACCGCGTAACCGTATCTCATGGGCAGACCCTCACCGTCCAGGTCCGCCGGGTCGCCGCCGGTCACCACCACGAACCCGCTGCTATCTGCCAGCCAACCACCCGCTCCTGCACCCTTCACCCTGTAGAGCGGCTGCCCGCTGGCCGCATCAACAACCAGCGCCGACGGCCAGAGGTGGCAACCCTCCTGACAGGGCTCCTCGACCGCGTACAACTCAGGGACCGCGAGCAGCTTGCCATCGGGTGAAATATCGCCGTGTTGCAAGAACGACCTGGAACGGGCGCTGCTCAGCGTGTCTCCCGCCCAGTCGTAGAAGCTGAGGAAGCCCTCGTCGGGCAGACCGGGGTCCGCCTTGTAGCCCCGTACATAGGGGGTCCCCACCGAGCCCGGCCCGCCGACCACCCCCACACCCGCGCTCAGCCGCGCGTCCACGCCCTCGGGCTGGAGTCGCTCGAGCAGAGCGACGACACCGCTTTTCTCGAGCAGCCAGATGGTCGTCGTCCCGCTCCCATCGTCGATCCCTGCCACGATCATCCGGCTCCCATCGGGCGCGAACACCGCCTCACGGTACTGCGTCGCAGCGAGTGAGAATCGCTCGATGACGTTGAAGGCGGCGTCAACGAGGAGCAGTCGCCCGGAGTGCGCCATCGACTGCTGCGGCGCCGGGCTCACGAACTCAAGCAGCAGCGAATCGGCGCTCACGGCGAGCAGGCTGAGCAACTCGTCCTCCCACCCAAACGAGTTCCCCGTCTGGCGGTCCAGCAGCCGCGTGAAGGGAGGGTCGCGCGCGATCACGAAGCGGCCGTCGGGACTCGCGCGGTAGGCTCTTGTCCCGGTCCCGGGCTCGGGGTCGAGCGTGACGACGGCCCAGCGCTCCACGGCGCCGGTGGCCGTGTCCATGAAGTACATGCCGCTCGCCGGGTCGATGGCGGCGCCGGGAGCGAACCGCGTCAACACGAAGGCGCCCGGCGTGGAGGAGACGTAGCCGCCGAGGAGGTCGCCGTGCGGCGGAGGCGCGGGCGTTGGAGTAGGC
>JBPCLM010000055.1:0-2510 GCA_051003295.1 Tepidiformaceae bacterium
CAGCAGGAGCTTCAGCGACTACCGGGCGGCGCGGCAGTACGTGGAATCGCTGCCCGATGGCCCGATGTGGGTGAAGGCCGACGGCCTGGCGGCGGGCAAGGGCGCCATCGGTTGCAGGGGCCACGCCGATGCCCTCAACGCGCTCGATATCGCGCTGGTGCGGCGGGATCTGGGCGCGGCCGGTGACACCGTGGTGATCGAGGAGGAGCTGCGCGGCTGGGAGACGAGCGCGCACGCCTTCTGCGATGGGCGCACGGCGCTGATGATGCCCTTCGCGACCGACTACAAGCGCGCCCAGGACGGCGACACCGGCCTGAACACGGGCGGCATGGGCGCCTACAGCCCGAGCGCGCGGGTGGATGCGGCGGTGGCCGCGACGATACGGAGCGAGGTCGTGGATCCCGTCATGGCGGGGATGGCGGTGGAGGGGACACCGTTCACGGGCACGCTCTTCCCGGGCATCATGGTGACCGCACAGGGTATCCACACGCTCGAGTTCAACGCCCGCTTCGGCGACCCCGAAACTCAGGTGCTAATGGCGCGCCTCGAAAGCGACCTGTTCGCCATCTGCGAGGCGGCCGCGCGGGGGAAGCTCGCGGGGGCCGACGTGTGCTGGTCCGGCGAGGCGGCGGTGGGTGTGGTGATGGCGAGCGCCGGGTATCCCGCGACCTATAAGATCGGCTACGTGATTGAGGGATTGGAGGACGTGGACGCGGACGTGCTCGTGTTCCAGGCGGGCACGAAGCTGGACGCGCGCGGGCTCGTCACGAGCGGTGGGCGGGTGCTCACCGTTGTGGCGAAAGGGCCCACTGTGGCGGCGGCGCGCGCGAAGGCGTACGACAACGTGCGCCGCATCCGCTTCGCCGATGCCTACTACCGCAAGGACATCGCCGCGGGGGTGGGAGCGTGACGGCGCCGCTCGTGGCCATCCTCATGGGTTCGGCGAACGACGAGCCGCTGATCGAGCCCACAAAGAAGGCGCTGGACGAGCTGGAGATCCCCTACGTCGTGCGCGCGATGTCGGCGCACCGCACGCCGGACCGCGTGCGTGAGTTCGCGCGCCGGGCCGAGAGCGACGGCTTCGAGGTGCTCATCTGCGCGGCCGGGGGCGCGGCCGCGCTGCCAGGCGCGGTGGCCGCCCAGACAACCCTGCCGGTGATCGGCATCCCCCTGGCGAGCAGCGAAGTGGCCGGGGGCATGGACGCGATTTACGGCGTGCTGCAGATGCCGCCGGGCGTGCCCGTGGCGGCGGTGGCGGTGGGCGCGTGGGGTGCGCGCAACGCCGCTTACCTCGCGGCTGCCATCCTTTCGCTCAAGCACGACGCCATCCGCGAGGCCTACCGGGCGTTTCGCGACAAGCAATCTCGGGGGTAAAGACCATGGCCGACGGGCTGACGGCGAACGGCGAAGCGACCGCGGTGGAAATGCTGCCGGGCATCGTGCGGCGCACGCTCAGTGAAGGCGCGCACACGATGCTCTGCGAACTGCGCATGGCGAAGGGCAGCCACGTGCCCGCGCACACGCACCCGCACGAACAGACGGGCTACCTGGCGAGTGGCCGCTTCCGCTTCCGCCTGGGCGACCGCTGGCGGGAGATGGGCCCCGGCGACAGCTGGTGCGTGCCCGGCGGCGTTGACCACGAAGTAGTGGTGCTGGAAGACAGCATCGCGATCGACGTCTTCAGCCCCCCACGCGAGGAATACCGGGACGCGGTGCGAGCGGGGTAGGGGGAGGGGCCTGTTCTGCCGGCGCTTGGGCTTACCGGATGATGGCGAGCTGGTTCGATGCCAGGCATCTCCACAGAGTCCGGCATCGCTGGCATGGCGGAGCACCCGGCGGGGCTTCTAGGATCGGCCCCGCCAGGCGTGCACCAGCGGGAACCGGTTCCCGGTGAGGATGCCGGCGACTGGTGAGCCAGTCCCGATCAGGTAGCCGAACTGGTACCAGCCCGAGTCGCGCCCGACGTTGTACACCGGGTACCTGTCCCAGATCGCGAAGACGTGCAGGATGAGCAACGGCCAGGCCGTGATCCCGTTGAAGATTCCCCACAAGAAATTTTCCAACTCCATCCCTTCCTCCTCTCCAAGGTCGAGTACACACAGGTTGACGTGACGGCATTTCGAATCATAGCACTCGGTGCGCCATGAATGGCGACTGTTCCAAGCCGTCCTGAGCCAGATCGAGGCCTCACAACTCGGGGTTACCTGAGCCACGAACACGTTCTCATGGGTTCGGCGAACGAAGACAGTATCGCGATCGACGTCTTCAGCCCCCATGCGAGGAATACCGGGACGCGGGGCGCGCGGGGTAGGGGAGGGACCCGTTCTGCCGGCGCTCGCGCTTAGCGGATGATGGCGAGCTTGTTCGATGCGAGGCTGGCGGCGATCGTGCCACCGGGGCTCAACGCCAGGGCATCCACGCTGCCGGGCATTTCCACAGGGCCCACAATCGCCGGCGTGACGGTGCCGGCATCTGAAATCACTGCGAGGCCGTCAGGGAGTGCCAGGGTC
>JBPCLM010000056.1:0-40629 GCA_051003295.1 Tepidiformaceae bacterium
CCCCCTTTTTGTTCTCGAAAACCATGGTGGGGAAGTGGCGCGGGGATTGGGACGGGGGTGGGATGTTTGGCTGACCACGCCACTACGCCCCCTTGAGGCCAGCGGCACGAGCGGCATGAAGGCCACAGCCAACGGCGCTCTGCATATGAGCGTGCTCGATGGCTGGTGGTGGGAGGCTTACCGTCCCGGGATTGGCTGGGCCATCGGCCGTGATCGCAGCGATGATGACCCTGAGGTGCAGGACGCCCTCGATGCGGAATCGCTGTATGACCTCCTCGAGGGCGAAGTCGCGCCCCTTTTCTACGACCGCGACGGTGAGGGAGTGCCGCGGCAGTGGGTGGAACGCATGCGGCACTCTATCGCAGCGCTGGCGCCCGTCTATAACACGAACCGCATGGTGCTCGAATACGCCCGCGAGGCATACATCCCCGGCGCGACTGCAAGCCATGACTTACAGGACAAGGACCTGGCCCAGGCGCGCGAAATCGCTGCCTGGCGCTCGCGCGTGGGACAAGCCTGGGAGTCGTCGAAGGTGTACACCATCGACGACGACGGCCAGCCGGGCGCCGAATCGGGCCGGGAAGTGACAGTGGACGTGCAGGTCCACCCCGGCAGCCTGGAACCGGGCGCGCTTCGCCTGGATATCGTCTACGGCCGTGCAGCCGCAAACGGCGAACTGCAGGACAGCGCGACGGCCCCTATGCGACTCATCCAGCGCGGCGAAGACGGTCTCTGCCGCTTTAGCGGAGCGTTCAGGCCGGCCCAGAGCGGTCGCGTCGGCTATGTCATCCGTCTCATGCCCACCCATCCCGGGCTGTACGACCCGTTCGCTATCGGCCTGGTGCAGTGGGCCTGACCGGGAGGAGCAGTTCGTGACCGCAGGAAGCATGTCCTTCGTCCTTCATACTCACCTGCCCTACTGCCGCGAGGCAGGGCGCTGGCCCCACGGCGAGGAGTGGTTCCACGAGGCCATGCTCGAATGCTATCTGCCCCTCATTCGTGCCTTCCGGCGCCTGGCCTCCGAGATTCATGGTTCGCTCGGCGTCACCATCAACATCACGCCGATCCTCGCAGAGCAGATCGCAGACGCGCTGATGCAGGCCCACTTTCGCGAGTACCTCGCCGGGCGCATCGACCGTGCCGAGGCCGACACGAAGCGCTTCGCGGCAGGCTCCGGGCAGCGCGCCGTCACGGCCGCGTTCCACCTCGGGCGCTATCGGGCCACGCAGGCGTTCTACGAAGAACAGATAGGGGGCGACCCCCTGCGCGCGCTGCGCGAACTGGAATCGGCGGGGGCCATCGAAATCGCCACCTCGGCGGCTACGCACGGCTACCTGCCGCTGCTCGATGATGATGCCGCCGTGCGCTTCCAGGTACACACCGGGGTGCGCTCTCACGTCCGCAACTTCGGCCGCCGCCCGCGGTCGTTCTGGTTGCCCGAATGCGCCTACGAACCCGGGCTGGAACGGTTCCTCGCCGCTGAGAACCTCAAGGTGTTCTTCGTAGAGACGCACCTTGTTACCGGCGGCCAGGCGCGCGGCAAGGCGCTGGGAGGCATGCTCGGGCCGTACCCCGAGATGCGCCAGCGCGTGCCTTCGCCGGCCGCAGTGGCGGCCTCACACGGGACAACGTTTCGCGCCTACAGCGTCGGCCGTTCGCCCGTGGAAGTGATCGCCCGCAATGAACGCACCGGGCTGCAGGTCTGGTCCGCTTCGCACGGCTACCCCGGCGAAGGGAACTACCGCGAATTCCACAAGAAGGACGAGGTCAGCGGCCTGCACTACTGGCGCGTCACCAGCCCAGAAGTGGATCTCGGGGAGAAAGAGGAGTACGACCCCGCAGCTGCGGCCGCCTCGGTGCGCGCCCACGCCGAGCACTTCCGCGGCGTGGCGCGCTCGGAACTCGATGCGTACACGGCCGGCGCCGGCGAACCCGGGCTCGTGCTCGCCGCCTACGACACCGAGCTCTTCGGCCACTGGTGGCTCGAAGGCGTGGACTGGCTCGAAGAGACCATCCGCGGGCTGGCTGGTGACCCGGACATCCTCCTCACGACCGCGGGCGACTACGTCTCGGCGGTGCCGCCGAAGGAGACGATCGCCCTCCCGGAGGGCTCATGGGGCAACGGTGGTGACCACCGCACCTGGCTCAATGCCGAGACAGCGTGGACCTGGCCGGAGATCCACCGCCGCCAGCACCGGGCAGCGGCACTCCTGCGCGACGACACGCCGGCCTCGCGGCAGCTGGCGCGCGAACTCCTCCTGCTGCAGTCGTCGGACTGGCAGTTCCTCATGACCACGGGGCAAGCGCACGACTACGCCATGGAACGCTTCGGCGGGCACGCGAGCCGCTTCGATGCGATAGCCGCCGCCATGGAAGGCGGCGACCCTGGCCTCGATGCGCTGGTGCAGCAGCTCGGGGCGCTCGATAATCCCTTCCCGCTCATCGACCCTACGGCGTACCTCGCGGCCGCCGGCGCCCCCGCACGATGACCCGCCGGCCGGAGTCGCTCCAGAGCGGTGCAGGTGGCACGTCGTGAAAATCCTCTTCGCCGCCGCCGAAGTGGATCCCTTTTCCAAAGTGGGCGGCCTCGGAGACGTAGCAGCCGCACTTCCCCGCCGGCTGCGCGAAATCGGGCACGACGTGCGTGTGGTTGCGCCCTGCCACCGCAGTTCGCTCGACGCCTTCCGGGCGGCACGCGAGCGCCGTGCGCTCATCGTCCCGCTCCCCGGGCGCGACCGGCCGATAGAAATCGCGACCGTTACCGGCGAAGGCGGGGTACACGTCGACCTGATCCTCGATGACCACTACTTCGGGCGCGAGCGCGTGTACGGCGAAGCGGATGACCTGCTGCGCTACCAGTTCTTCTGCCGCGCGGTGGTGGAAATGCTCAAGCACGAAACCTGGGTGCCGGACGTCGTGCACCTGAACGACTGGCACACGGCGCCACTGGCCTTCGCGCTGCGCAACCTCGCGTGGGCGAACCCGATCCTGCGCGGCGTGGCCTCCGTGTTCACCATCCACAACCTGCGCTACCGCGGCCCGGACGAGTTCAACGAGTACATCTGCCAGGCGATTTACTACGCCGATTACATCACCACCGTCAGTCCCACCTACGCACGCGAGGTGCTCACCACGGATTTCGGCGAGGGGCTCGATAACCTCCTCCTCCTGCGCGAAAAGAACCTGGTGGGCATCCTGAACGGCCTGAACGCTGACCTGTACAACCCGCGCACCGACCCGCACATTGCCGCCCAGTTCGACCTCACCTGCCTTGAGGAGCGGGCTAAGAACACGGCTGCGTTGCGGCAAGAACTCGACCTCACGGAGAGCGATGGCCCGCTGGCGGCGATGGTCACGCGACTTAGCGAACAGAAGGGGGTCGATCTCGTCCTGCAGGCGCTGCCGGAGATGCTTGCGGCCAGGGGGCAACTGGTGGTGCTCGGCGAAGGGGACGAGTGGATCGAGGAGGATCTCCAGAAACAAGAGGCTGCGCATCCGCGAAGCGTCCGCTTCGTGCGCCGCTTCGATGAGCCGCTGGCGCGGCGCATTTACGCGGGCTGCGACCTGTTCCTCATGCCGTCCCGCTACGAACCGTGCGGCCTCGGGCAGCTGATTGCGATGCGCTACGGCGCGGTGCCGATCGGCCGCCGCACCGGGGGGCTGGCCGATACCATCCTCGATCCGGACGAACACCCCGAGCACCCGACCGGCTTCCTTTTCGATGAATTCAGCAGCTTCGCCTTCGCGGGGGCATTTGACAGGGCGGTGCTCGCTTACCGCCAGCCGGAAGTGTGGCGCCACCTGCGCGAAGAGGGCATGAGCCGCGACTATTCCTGGCGTGCTTCTGCCACGCGCTACGTTGAGGCCTACACTGCGGCGTTGCGGTCACGGGGCATCCTCCCGCTGGAATAGCGCCGCGCCGAACTGGCCGGAAGGATCGCTCATGCTACCGTCTAGCTGATGACCATCCACATCGCGGGGCTCGGCCCGGGGCGCCCATCGCTTCTCACAGAAGAGACGCGCGTACTGCTCGAATCGGGTATCCCCGTTCTCTTGCGGACGCGCCATCACCCGGCCGTCGCGCACATCGACGCCAGCGGCCGCTTCAGCGACTGCGACGACGTCTACCGGGCGTCGGCGTCATTCGATGAGGTGTATGAAGGCATCGCCAGCCGGGTCCTCGCGCTGGCGCGGGCGGGAGACGTGGCCTACGTCGTGCCCGGGCACCCGCTCGTGGCAGAGCGCAGCGTCACACTGCTGCTCGAACAGGCGAAGGCGGCCGCTATCGCCACGCGGGTTTACCCGGCCCTCAGTTTCGCGGACCTGGCGGGGCCGGCCCTCGGCCTCGATATGGGCAACATGCAGTTGTGCGACGCTCTCGATTTTCGCATCGATGCCCGCCGTCCAGCGCTCGTGAGCCAGGTGTTCGACCGCGATGTGAGCGCGGCGCTCAAGGGCGCGCTCCTGGAGATGTATCCGGCGAACCACCCCGTCACGGTGCTGACCGCGCTTGGAAGCGGGGACGAATCACTGCGCACGCTGCCCGTCGCGGAGATGGACCACCGCGCCTTCGGGTACCTCGATTGCCTCTACATCCCCGCCCTGGCCGCGGAAGAGGACGTGCGCCGCCTGGATGGCTTGCAGACGGTGGTCGCGCGGCTGCATGCGCCCGGTGGCTGCCCGTGGGACCGCGAGCAGACGCACGCCTCGCTGCGTCCCCACCTGCTCGAGGAGGCGTACGAGGCGCTCGACGCAATCGATTCCGGCGACCCGGCGCGCATCGCCGAGGAACTGGGGGACGTGCTCTTGCAGGTGCTGATGCACGCCGAGGTGGGCGCGCGCAGCGGTGAATTCACGCTTGCGGACGTCACGTCGCAAATCACCACCAAGCTGATCCGGCGCCACCCACACGTCTTCGCCGGCGCCGACGCCGGGACAGCTGCCGAAGTCCACCGCAACTGGGACGCGATCAAGCAGGCGGAGAAACCGCACGAATCCATCCTCGACGGGCTGCCCGCAACGCTGCCGGCGCTCGCCGCGTCGCAGTCGATCCAGGGCCGGGCGCGCCGCACCGGCTTCGATTGGCCGGACATCGATGGCCCGCTGGAGAAGCTTGTGGAGGAAGTCTCCGAGTTCGCGCGCGCCACGGCCGGGGATGGGGACCGCGAGGATGAGTTCGGGGACATCCTCTTCGTGGCGGCGAACATCGCCCAGCGCCTGGGGATAGATGCCGAGCAAGCGTTGCGCGGCGCGAACGAGAAATTCCGGAGGCGCTTCGGGGCGATGGAGGCGATAGCGCTCGCTGAAGGCATCGCCCTCAAGGACCTGGATCTGGCGGCTCTGGACGTACTCTGGGAGCGGGCCAAGCGTCAAATTGACGATCCGCGATTGACGATTGACGATTCCCGGCTCCCGCGCGGGGCGTTGTAACGACCATCTCCCGCCTGTAGGCTGGATTTATCTCATCAAGTGACCAAAGGGGAGCCAGCATGACCCAAACAGCCAAGTCCGTCATCACGCGTGAGCGCTTCGCGAAGGGCAAGACCTTCCAGCAGTACATCGACAGCGGCATCCGCAACAAGGAACTGTTCGACCGCAACTACGAAGGCCTGCGCGTGAGCGCTGAGCAAGAAGCGAGGCTGAAAGCGCTAGCGGCGAAGCCGGGCGGGCCCGACCACATGGTGGTCATCGGCGAAGACTGGTGCCCGGATGTCTACCGCGGCCTGCCCGTGGCCGCCCGCATCGCTGAGGCGATGGGCATCGAACTGCGCATGTTCGAACGGGACCAGAACAAGGACATGATCCAGGAATACCTCCACCACGGGGAGTTCGAATCAATCCCTGTGCTCGTCTTCTACGACAAAGACCACCGCGAGCTGGGCCATTTCATCGAGCGCCCGCGGCTGGCGAACGACCAGATCCACCTCACGCGCGAAGTGCTGGGCGACATGTCGCCGGAGGGCATCGCCGCCCGCCTGGGGCACGAACCGAGCGAGGACGAACTGAAGGACGAGCGCGCAAAGGCACGCGAAAAGTACCTCGCATGGCAGCAAGGCCCCACCTGGGCTAACTGGCGCACGGCCACCGTCGACGAGGTCATCGAGCTGCTGAGTTAGCGATCCGGTGGTCTCGGCGCGAAGCGAGGGGGAGCGCAGCGTCTGCCCGTCCCTCTTGCGCGGGTCAGCCCCGGTGCGTGCCTTCTACGCCGGGGGCGCTCACGGGGGCCCGTAGCCGCGCCACAATGCCCAAATGGTCGGAGGCTGTCGCCACTGCTGGCCCCCGACCCCGGACCTCTCCGAAAGCGACCGCGCAGGTAACCACCTCCACCACTGCGCTGACCCAGACGTAGTCGAGCACGTAGCCCGGCTGGCCTTCGCGGAGCACCGCGGGGGCTGTGCGCGAGGGCTCGCTGCCGTTGGCGGCGGCGTGGGCCGAGCGAAAGCGGGCCGCCAACAGGGCCGCCGTGCGTGACGATGGCTGGGCATTGAAGTCGCCGGCCAGCACGACAGAGCCGGCGCCGGGCAACTGCGCCAGCAGCGCCCGGGCTTGGGCGAGGCGCTCTTCGCCGCTGCCGCCACCATGAGAGAGGTGGGCGTTCGCGAGAACGACGCGCGCGTGCGTCTCCGTTGTGACGGCGGCGACCTGGGCGACCCGGCCAGCGTTGCCCAGATCGACGAGCCGCGGGCGTTCCATCGGAAGTCGGGAAAGAATCGCCAGGCCCTGCGCGGCGGCTCGCCAGCCCTGCTTGCGCGCGACGAACGCGCGAAAGTGGGCACCAGGGCGGCGCCGGCCGAGCCGCCACGCAAGCCAGCGTGCCTGCGGCCACCAGACCGCGACCTCTTGCAGCGCGACGATGTCGGGCGCCAGGGCGGCGAGCTGGTCCAGCAGCAGCCGCTCGCGCCGCCACCAGCCGGGCCAGACGCCATGCATATTGAGCGTGACGACGGTGAATTCGGCCGCTGGATCGCCGCTGGCCACGCGCTAGCCGTTCGGCCTGATTGTCACCTTGAGCGCGCCGCTGGCCTTGTCGGCGGCGGCTGCGAAGGCGTCGTTTGCTTCTGCGAGGGGGAAGCTGTGCGTGGCGAAGCGGGGCAGGTCCTCGCGGTAGCGGGCAAGGCGGTCCACACCGATCGCGAACTCTGCCTGGTCGCCACGGCGGCCGTACATCACCGAGCCGACCAGGCGCACCTCTTCGTTCACCAGCTTGAAGGCGGGGATGGAGACGCGCTCCGTGAACACGCCCAGCGCCACCACCGTCCCGCCCGCGCGGACGGCCCGCAGCGCTTCCGAAAGCGTGTCCGCCGCACCGCCCACGGTCTCGATGACGACGTCGGGCTGGCGCTCCTTCGTCCAGGCGCGCACATCCCCGGACTCCGGGTCGAAGGCTGCCGAAGCGCCGAGCTTGAGCGCCAGGTCCCGTTGCTGGGGATAGCGTGCGGTAATGGCGATTTCGCCCGCGATGTCGCGCAGGAGCATGGCGGTCATGAGGCCGATGGTGCCCGCGCCGAGCACGAGCGCACGCGCACCCAGCGCCACATCGGCCAGGTGCACCCCACGGACGCAGACCGCGAGTGGCTCGGCAAGGCTGCCGAGGGCCGGGTCCAGCCCCTCGGGCAGCGCGTGCACGTTCGCCGTGGGCGCTGTCAGCAACTCCTGCAGTCCACCCGGGGCGGAGATCCCCATCAGCCTCAACGAGCGGCAGCGATGGGGCGCGCCCTGGCGGCAGGACGGGCACTGGAGGCACCCCAGGACGGGCTCGACCGCCACGGGGGTCCCGGGGGCGAACGGCCCGCCCGCCACCACGGTGCCGGTAATTTCGTGCCCCGGGATGGCGCCCGCAGGCGGCACGAAGTGCCCGCGGTACAGGTGGAGGTCTGTCCCGCAGATGCCACAGCCCGTCACGCGCACAAGCGTCTCGCCGGGGCCGGGCTCCGGTTCGGGCAGATCCACGACGGCGAGCGCACACTCGCCCGTCCACGCCGCAGCGTTCATCGGCGGCATTCTACACCGCTGGCCGGGCGGGGCCTCGCGCGCTACGCTGCTGGACGATGGGACATCGCCGCAACCGCAAGCGGGAACGCCGCACAGGCGATAGCTGGGGCAATGACCTGACCGGCCTGCGAGTAGTGGCCCCTGCTCCCGAAGCGTTCGATGAGGCGGACCTCCTGCTGGTGCTGCAACTCCGCGGCGGCCAGCGCGAAGCCCCTGCCGCGCTCGGCTGCGGCACCTGCCACGAGTTCATCGAAGACGCGAACGCCGGCCGGGGGACGTGCATCCACCCCGCCAGCGGCGTGCTCTCCCCATGGCCCGACACGCCCGCTTGCCCCTTTCACCTGCGCCGGCGCAATCGTTAAGGGGTCATCCAGCCCTCAGGAAGCCGTGCGTCCGGCCATTTGTAATGTGGCCGCGTCGGCCCCTCAGGCACCTCTGAATCTGCACCAGACGTAACCGATGTCTCAATATATGGTAGAATAGGCTTGACGCGCCACAACATATGGGACTATGCTCCCGGCTGGTCAGGTTAACAAACGTTAAAGCGTCAACGCGTTTCAGGAGATTATGGCGAGTGCGTTGCCCTTACTGCCACTTTCGCGATAGCAAGGTGACCGATAGCCGCGGCAGCGACGACGGCATCCGCCGGCGGCGCCAGTGCATCGCCTGCGGCGAGCGCTTTACGACCACCGAAAGCGTCCAACTGGCCACTGTCCAGGTCATCAAGAAAGACAACCGCCGCGAAGACTGGAACCGCGAAAAGCTGCTCGCCGGCCTGCGTCGTGCCTGCACCAAGCGCAACGTCTCGGTAGCGCAGCTAGAGCTCGTAGTAGCCGAGATAGAGGCGCGGGCGATAGCCGACGGCCGTCCGGAAGTGCCCTCGGCGCTCCTTGGAGAGCTGGCGATGGACGCTCTGCGGCGGCTGGACCACATCGCCTACATCCGCTTTGCCTCGGTCTATCGGCCCTTCACGGACATCGGTTCGCTGAAGGAGGCGCTCGAAGCGCTGGAAGAGGGCCGCGTGCCCTCCATCGAAGAGCGCTCGCTTCAGCTTCCGTTGCCCGGCGCCGAGGACGAGCGGCCCGTGCGCGCACTGGTGTTCCGCGATATCGAAGACCGCCGGACGGCGGAGTCTGTGAGGTAAGCGTATGGCGATGAAGATCTGGGAACTGCACGGGCTCGCGCTGAACGGCGCCATCGTCACCACAGCGGACGGCGACGCCGATGTCGATGGCCTGATTCTTTCGGAGAAGGCCTACCTGCTCGCGGTGCGCGACTTCCGGCCGTCCTTGCTCGTCGACCTGGTGCGCACGCGCGGCGCCGATGCCACGGCGCAATCGCTCATCGACCACTTCGGGGGGGCCGAATCGCTGCAGCAGAGCGCCGGGCGCGCACTGGTGGCGACGCGGGGGCTTTCCTCGCATCTGGTACTGCGCCGCAGCGACGAAGTGCGCGTGCCCGCGGGCGCCGGGAGCCACGCCAGGAACTAATGCGGCCGTCGCGGCCGGTCCGGGCCGCTAGCTACCAGAACGTTTGTTCGTTACACTCCACACTCTCAGCGGGAGGCATCACCATGGTCACCACATCGCACGCGGAAAACCAGCCCGGCTCCGGCGGGTTCGAGCCCGAAACGCTTTCCGAAAACGCCATCGTGGTCATGGAACGGCGCATCATGGCGCGCAACGACCAGGGTGAGCCGATTGAGGAGCCACAGGAGTGCTTCCAGCGGGTCGCGCGCAACCTGGCGCGGGCGGAGTTGCGCTTCGGCGGCACCGAAACGGACCGCGCTGCCGCCGAGGAGACGTTCTACCGCCTCTTCGCGTCGTTGGATTTCCTCCCTAATTCGCCCACGCTCGTGAACGCCGGCCGGGAGCTGCAGCAGCTTTCTGCTTGCTTCGTGCTCCCGGTACCCGACTCCATTGATGGGATCTTCGAGGCTATCCGCCACACCGCCATGATCCACAAGTCCGGCGGAGGGACGGGCTTTGCCTTCTCCCGTCTGCGCCCCGCAAACGACCGCGTGCAATCGACGATGGGCATCGCCAGCGGGCCCGTTTCGTTCATGAAGGTGTTCGATGCCGCCACGGAGGCGATCAAGCAGGGCGGCACGCGACGGGGCGCGAACATGGGCATCCTGCGCGTCGATCACCCTGATATCGACCTGTTCATTGGCATGAAGGCCGATATGACCACACTCACGAACTTCAACATCAGCGTCGCGGTCACCGACGCCTTTATGGAAGCAGTCGAGGCCGGTAGCGAATACGACCTGATCCATCCGAGGACGGGCGAGACCGTGGGCCGCCGCGATGCCCGTGCGACCTGGGAGACGATGGTGGGCAATGCCTGGGCGAACGGCGACCCGGGCGTCGTCTTCATCGACCGCATCAATGCCGGCCGCGCGAACCCGGTGCCCAAGCGCGGCCCCGTCGAATCGACGAACCCCTGCGGCGAACAGCCGCTCTACCCCTACGACAGCTGCAACCTTGGCTCCCTCAACCTTGGGCACTTCACAACGGGCACGCCCGGCAGCCGCGAAGTCGATTACGAGCGCCTCGGGCGAGTCGTGCGGCAGTGCGTCCACTTGCTCGATAACGTCATCGAGATGAACGCCTACCCGGTGCCGGAAATCGCCGAGACCTCGAACGCCATCCGGCGCATCGGCCTTGGCGTCATGGGTTGGGCGGACATGCTCATCGACCTGCGCATGGCCTACAACTCCGAGGGGGCGCTGGAGCTTGGCCGTGAAGTGATGCGCTTCATCCAGCAGGAAGCGGACGCCGCTTCGCAGCAATTGGCGGCGGTGCGCGGAAACTTCCCCGACTGGTCCGATTCGCGCTACGGCCCGCGCGGCGCGGAGGGCCCGCGCCCGATGCGTAACAGCACGCGCACAACCATCGCGCCCACGGGCACGCTGAGCATCATCGCCGACTGCTCGGGGGGCATCGAACCGGTCTTCGCGCTCGCCTTCATCCGTTCGCACTACCTGGACAAGGACGACCCGACGAAGCGGACGGAACTGGCGGAAGTGAACGAGCAGTTCCGGGCGGCGGCGGTCGAAGGCGGCTTCTACAGCGAGGAACTGATCCGTTTCCTGGCGGAGGGCGGCCACCTCGCGGACCGCCCGGAAGTGCCTGCGTGGGCCAATGAGGTGTTCGTTACCGCCCACGACATCACGCCCGAATGGCACGTGCGCATGCAGGCGGCTTTCCAGGAGGCGACCGACAACGCCGTCTCCAAGACCATCAATTTTCCCAACAGCGCGAGCATCGACGACGTGCGCACGGCCTACGAGCTGGCGTACCGCACGGGATGCAACGGCATCACCATCTACCGCGATGGTTCGCGCGACCTGCAGGTGCTCAAGTACGCCGAGAAAGAAGACCGCAGCGACGCGGAGAAGGCCATCGAAGCCGCCCAGGCGCTGGTGACGAAGAGCATGGGCCCCATTCGACGCAGGCTGCCGGATGAGCGCCAGGCGATCACGCACAAGTTCCGCGTGGGCGAACAGGAAGGCTACATGACCGTCGGCCTCTTCGAAGACGGGACACCGGGCGAGGTCTTCATCAATGTGAGCAAGCAGGGCTCGACGGTGAGCGGGCTGATGGACACGGTGGCCATGCTGACGAGCTATTCGCTGCAGTACGGCGTGCCGCTGGGCGAACTGGTGAGCAAGATGAAGAACGCGCGCTTCGAGCCGAGCGGCCCTACGGGCAACCGCGACATCCCCATCGCCACCAGCATCGTGGACTACGTGTTCCGCTGGCTGGAGCTGAAGTTCGATAGCGCCCACGCCTCCATCCAACCCGCGCTGATTCCCGCGGACCAGGTGGCGGTGTCGACGGCCGCCGATGTCCCGCCGGTCGATAAATACGCCAACGCGGTCGCGAGCGGCGTTGGCTGCCCGGAATGCGGGGCGGTGTTGTACTACGCCGAAGGCTGTCTCACCTGCCGCAACTGCTTCTACAACAAGTGCGGGTGAGGGGGAGGTCCGACTCTCTCTATCCAGAACGCGCTGCCGTCCTCGATGCCCTTTGCATGGATACCCAAGTCCAGTTGGATCGTTCGAATGATTTGTCGTAGAGCCGCTGCTAAACAGCATTTGCCAATTCGATATGCTGGCGAGTCTTGTCATACTCTCCGAAGAACCCGCCGGCTCCTACTACCCTAGCTTCTCAAGGTTCTATTCTCACCGCACCGAGCCCATTGTCGCCCGTCTGCTCTTAGACCCTGCGATTCGACAAGCCATCTTCCCTCTGTCCGACGATCGCTGAGCCGCCACGCTGCGCGAAATCGACGGGGTGGCTCAAAGGGAATCATTCCGGTACGCAGGATGGGACGGCTTCGAAGACCCGCGGATCCTCGAATTCTTGGCCCAACACCCTGCACCGACCGCCGCTTGACGGTAGGCCTTGTACACCTCGGAACCGCCCCAGCCACCAATCGCTTCGAGAGTAAGGACAACGTGCGCACGGGCTCTCATCGGCCTTCGCGGCGCTCATCGAGGAGGGCATCGAGCACCCCGGGAAGCGGCACCGGCGGGGGCAATTCGGCCAGGGGGCCGTCCAGGGGCTGCTTCGCTCGGCGGATGACCCCCGCGCGTTCGAGGCGCGCGAGGCGGGCTTCGCCGTCGTCTCCGGTGGCGTCGGCGGTCTCGGGGACGAGGCGCGCGACGGGGCGGCCGCGGTCAGTGACGACGACGCTCTCGCCCGCACGTACGAGGTCAATGAGCGCGCTCAGCTGGTTCCTGGCTTCGGTGATGCTGGCCGTCTTCACCAGGGTATTCTAGCTCACTGCGGGCGGCCTCTCGTCGTGACGCGGGGCGTTGAGAGGAGGAAGGGGCGGCTGGCGCCGCCCCCATGGCCAAGAGTCCCGCGGCCCCCGCCCGGCTAGCTGATGAACAGCGGCGCCAGTACGAGCGTGATCGTGCTGAGCAGCTTCACCAGTACGTGCAGCGAGGGCCCGGCCGTGTCCTTGAAAGGGTCACCGACGGTGTCACCGACGACGGCGGCCGCGTGGATATCGGTGCCCTTGCCGATGGTGTTGCCGTCAGCATCTTTGAGTCCGCCGGATTCGATGAACTTCTTGGCGTTGTCCCATGCGCCGCCTGCGTTGTTGAGGTAGGTCGCGAGGAGCACACCGCCGATCGTGCCCACCATCAGCATGCCAGCGACAGCGAGCCAGCCTTCGTTGCCATCGCCGCCGAACGCGTAGCGGAAGACGACGCCCACGAGAATGGGCAAGCCCACCGCGAGGATGCCGGGGGCGATCATTTCGCGCAGGGCGGAGCGCGTGGTGATATCGACCGCGCGGCCATAGTCGGGCCGCACTTCGCCCGTCATGATGCCCGGGTTTTCGCGGAACTGGCGCCGCACCTCTTCGATAATGCCGCCCGCGGCTTTGCCCACGGCACGAATCGCCAGCGAACTGAAGAGGAACGCGAGCATCACGCCCAGAAGCGCGCCCACGAAGACTTCGACCTTGCCAAGGTTGATAGGCATCACGCGCGGGAGGGGGAACGGGCTGCCTTCGATGCCCGCCGCCTCCGCCTCCGTGAGGTCGCCGTCCTCCACCTTCTTGCTGAGGAAGGCCCGCGTCTCCTGGTCGCCGGCAACCATGAGCGTGTCGATGTCGCGGTCCTGGAGCCCCGTGTCGTCGCCGTCTTCGGCGAGCAATGCGGTGAGCGTGTCGTGGCGGTCGCCGATGGCCTGGCTGACTTCGACGCGGCGGTCTTCGCCTTCGGGGACGAGATCCAGGTCCTGGACGAGGTCCGCGTAGCGGTCGGGGTCGGCGCCTGCGATCTTCCCGAATTCCACGCGCACCTCATCGAGGTAAGCCGTGAAGAGGAGGAACGCGGCCAGGGCGGCGGAACCAACGGCGTAGCCCTTGGTGAGCGCCTTGGTCGTGTTGCCGACGGTATCGAGCGCGTCCGTAATCTCGCGCGCTTCGGGCGCTGTGCCAGCGGCCATCTGCGTGATGCCGCCGGTGTTGTCGGTGATGGGGCCGAAGGGGTCCATCGCGAGCACGTAGGCGGCCGACATGAGCATGCCCATGGTGGCGACGGCCGTCCCGTAGATGCCGGTGGAGATGTCGCTCGTGTTGGCCAGGTCGGCTTGCTGGCCGAGGACGAAGGAGCCGACGAGGCCTACGCCCACGGTAATCGCCGTCACGGCGGTGGTTTCGAAGCCGACGGCGGTGCCAATGATGATGTTGGTGGCCGAACCGGTACGGCTGGCGTTGGCGATTTCCTGGACGGGGCGCCAGGCGCCCGCCGTGTAGTACTGCGTGATGTACACGAAGGCGATGCCGACGGCGATGCCGACGAGCCCGCAGAAGAAGAACCAGTACCAGACGTCATCGAGCATGGCGATGGTGGCGATGGCGAGGCCGCCGATACTGAGCACAGTGATCGTCCAGTAGCCACCGTTGAGGGCGCCCATCGGGTCCTTGATGCGGCTCGCCCAGAACGGCACCGTGAGCATGCCCACGATCGTTGCGAAGACGCCGAAGGAGCGAAGGACGAGCGGGAAGAGGATCCACTCCTCGCGGCCCGTGGCCGTGTAGATGGCCACGCCCAGGATCATGGCGCCGATGTTCTCGGCGCTCATCGATTCGAACAGGTCGGCTCCACGGCCGGCGCAGTCGCCGACGTTATCTCCCACGAGGTCAGCGATGACGGCGGCATTGCGGGGGTCGTCTTCGGGGGTGCCCGCTTCTATCTTGCCGACGAGGTCCGCGCCGACATCCGCCGCCTTCGTGTAGATGCCACCGCCGAGCTGGGCGAACAGCGCCACGAAGCTCGCGCCGAAGCCGAAGCCGACGATCAGGAACGGCGCCTCATCGATAGGGTTGTTCAGGATGTTGCTGTAGACGGCGAAGATGCTCGATACGCCGATCAGGCTCAAGGCCACCACGAGGAAGCCGGAGACAGCGCCACCGCGGAGGGAGGTGTTGATCGCGTCGCTGAGGCTGTTCTGGGCGGCGGAGGCGGTGCGGCCGTTGGCGCGCACGGCGATGGACATGCCGATATAGCCAGAGATGCCCGAGGCCAGCGCGCCGGCGATGAAGGCTACCCCCGTGAGCACCCCATCCTCGACTGTTTCGCGGAAGATGCCGACCACCACGGAAACCACCACCGACGTGACGACGGCGAGGATAGCGATGGTGCGGTACTGGCGGCTGAGGAACGCGTTTGCGCCTTCGAGGATGGTATCGGCCACTTCCTGCATGGCGGGCGTGCCTTTGTCCCTGCGCAGGACATCGTAAGCAAGCCAGATTGCGAAGAGGACCGCCGCCGCGCTAGCCAGCGGGATCATGATCTGGGCCAAGAGCATTTAGCCTCTCCTCGGAACAAAGATCGAGGTCCCGAGGTGGGACCCGGCAATTCGGGGGCACAACGTCCCCCCGCGGCCGCCCCTGCGACGCGCCGAAGCGTGGGCAGTCTAGCAGGGGATGGCTTTACTGGCCATTTACGCGAAACCGGTGGGGGGGTGTGCAGGGCGCGGCGGGCGTGGAGCCACCCAGGCGCCAGTCGCGCTCAGCGGAGGAGGCCGCGGGACGTGCGCAGGGGGCGAAACATCAGGCCCAACAAGAACGCCACAATGCTGATGATGATGGCGGCGAGGAGCGAGTTCTTGAAGCCCTCCCACAGGAAGTTGCCGGGCACACCGAGCACAACGAAGTGGATGTCGTCCTTGAATTCAGGCGACGCGGGCCGTTGCCGCCACGAGGACGGTGTTGATAACCAGGAGAAAGAGGCCGAGCGTAACGATCGTGAGGGGCAGCGAGAAGGACTGCAGCAACGGCTTCAACGACAGGTTGAGCAGGCCCAGGATGCCGGCGACGATGAGCACGCTCTTCCAGCCATGGAGCAACACGCCATCCACCAGTTTTGCGGCCACCCAGACGCCGGCCGCCAGGAAGAGCCACTGAATGAGGTAAGAAGTGAGGGAATCGCGCCTGCCACGGCGCCTGCCGAAGAGCCCCTCCATGGGTTGAGTATAGTCCACAGAGGGTGGCCGAAGCACTTCGGCGGGCGCCCGCACTGCGAGCTGCGCGCTCCAAAGGGGCCATCAGCCCGCTGCCGTGGCCTGAGCTACAGTTGGCGCCATGCGCGTCCTCATCGCCCCGCAGGAGTTCAAGGGCAGCCTGGGCGCCGACGAAGCGGCGGCGGCGATCGCGCGTGGCCTGGGGGCGGCCCGGCCGGGCTGGGAACTCGACATCCTGCCGCTTGCGGACGGTGGGCCGGGGTTCCTGGATGCTCTGCGCCGCGCGGTGCCCGCGCACAGCGGCCGCGCGGACGTGCACGACGCAATCGGGCGGAAGGTGCTTGGCCGCTACCTGTGGCTGCGAGCGACGCGCACGGCGGTCGTCGAAGCGGCGCAGGCAAACGGCCTCTATCACCTGAGCCCCGGCGAGCTGGACCCTCTGCGCGCCGACACCTTCGGCGTGGGGGAACTGGTGGCGGCCGCCCTCGAAGAACGCCCCGCCCGCCTGGTGGTGGGGGTGGGGGGTAGTGCCACCACCGATGGCGGCGCGGGCATGGCCCGCGCGCTCGGGGCGCGGCTCACGGACGAAGCCGGCAACGAGCTGGCTGCCGGGGGGGCGGCGCTCGCCAGCCTGGCGCGCATCGACTGGCGCCCGCCGCCGGGGCTGGCGGGGGTGGACGTGGTGGTGGCGACGGACGTGACGAACCCGCTCGTCGGGCGTGAGGGCGCGGCGGCGGTGTTCGCGCCCCAGAAGGGGGCCACGGCGGACGATGTAGAGGTACTGGAGGCCGCGTTAGTGCGCTACGCGGCGGTGGTGCGCCGATCCTTGGGCGTGGACGTGGCGGCGATGCCGGGGGCGGGGGCGGCGGGCGGACTGGCCGCGGGACTGGTGGCGTTCCTCGGGGGGAGGATAGAGAGCGGGTTCGAGGTGGTGGCGGAAGCGACGGGCCTGCGCGAGCGCCTGGCGGACGCGGACGTGATCGTGACGGGCGAGGGCAGCTTCGACGCGCAATCGCTGCGTGGCAAAGGGACGGGCCGGCTGCGGGAGCTCGCCGCGGCGGCGGGCAAGAGCTGCATCGTGTTTGCCGGCGTCAGCGAGTTCCAGGGACGGGAGGATGTGCGCGTGCTCTCGGCGCTGGAGCCGGACACGACCCGGTCGCGGGAAGATGCGGCGGCGCTGCTGGCGGAGCTAGCGCGGCGGTGGGCCGAGGCGTGGGAGGAATAGCTATTCGAGCAGCCGGCGCGCCTGGCGGGCGGTGTGCGCGTCGATGAAGGTCGTGCCGAGGCGGGCGACCCAGGCGCCTTCGGCGCGGGCGGCATCGTAGGCGGCGATGGCCGCGGCAGCCCATTCGAGCACAGCGGCTGTGGGAGTCAAGGCGCCGGCGGCGGCGGACGCTCCTGCGGGATCAGAGAAGACAAGCCCGGCGAAACCGTAGTGCGCAAGCTCGCGCGCCTCCAGGTGGCTGGCAACGACCAGCGGGAGCCCACCGGCGGCACGGGCGGCCGCCACAACGGCGCCCCGCGCATAGGCGAGGCGCGGCCCCTGCGCTTCATCACGGGCGAGGATGTCGCGCGCGTAGGCAGCGGAATCGAAGACTAGGCCGGCGGTGCGCGGCGAGGCAACGGCGATTTCGGGCGCGCGCAGCAGTCCGCGCGCGGTATCGATGATCGGGAAGAGGGCGACGGCGCCGGGTTCCATGCCGCAGCCATATTCGAACTCCCGCAGCAGCACGGCAGCATCGCGGGCGTCCTGGGGGCCGCTGGCATGGGGCAGGAAGACGGCGTCGAGCGCGGGCGCGACGATCGCGTCGAGGTCATCGCGGAGGAGTTGGGTGCGGGGATGGTTGACGGTGACGGCGGCGGCCTTGCCGGCATCATGGATGCGTGCCAGCGCGCCCAGGGCCTGGCGCCGCGCGTCATCGGCCCGGGGTGAAGGGTTGTTGATGGCGAGGAGGATGGCATCGGCCGTCGAACCGAGCGCCGCTTCCAGGGCGGCTTCGTCCAGGGAGGTTGCGAGGACAGCCCTGAAGGTCAACGCTGGTGGGCCTGGCCGCCGATGTAGCCCGCGCTGATGATGGCCGGGGGCGGTTGGAGGGCGGCGAGGTGAAGATCCTGGCGAAGCGCCATGATGCCTTGCAGGTGATCCAGCACGTGGCGATACATGAGCTCGGCGACCCATTGGCAGGTAACCGGGCCCCAGCGCGTGTCCGTGCGGTACTTCGACCAGGTGATGTCCGACATTTCGCGGAAGATGGCGAGTTCTTCTTCGCGCATGCGCCCGATGTCATCGACGATCGCGGGGACTGGCTCGCCGGGGACGTAACGCTGTTCGTGCCAGTCGCGGCGGTTGTAGTCACGCGGGTCGAGCATCTCGGGCACGGTCGCCCAGCGAAGGAGGGGCAGGTACACCTCCTGCTCCATGTCCCGCAAGTGCGCCAGGTGTTCGTGGACCGTCCATTCGCCATCGGCGGGGCGATACGATTGGCTGGCGGCGGGGAGCCCGCGGACGGCCCAGGCGAGGTCGTCGCTGGCCGAGCGCAGGCGGGAGACCAGTTCGCTGCGATAGGTTGCCGTTTCGCCGTGTGTTGCCACCTGCAGCCTCCCAGCGCTCTTGGGTGAGAGTATAGGACGGGGGCGGGGCGGCGGGTACTGGGACGAGGGATGAAGCCCAAGGAGCGAGGTGATGCCCTTGCGCCCGGCCAGCGTCCGCATTAGCTCGCGAACTGAGCCCTTGCGACGGGCGCGTGGCCGTGACGAGGGCGAGTTGCAGCGCGCTGGCAGATCACGCGGTGCAACCGATTTCGCAGCTTTTCACCCGTGTTGTGACGGCTCTGCTACGGCGCGCGGGATACGTTCAGAGCGGTCCTGTGCAGGGGAGATCCCTCCGCGCAGGCAGGAGGAGAGAATCATGGGAATCGGACTCAGCCTTATCCTTATCGCGGCGGGCGCAATCCTCGCCTTCGCGACCGACTACCGGGTTTCAGAAGTTGACTTGAACGCTGTGGGGGTGATCCTCATGGTCGTAGGCTCGATTGGCATCGTGCTTTCGCTGATCTTCTGGAGCACATTCATGAACCCCTGGGGCACGCGTGACACGCCCGCCGTGCACGGCGACAGTTCCGGCCACCACCCGAACTAGTCCCGGCTCCACCGGGATCACACCCCACGCCCCAGCGGCTCCCACCTCGGGGGCGGCTGGGCGTGGGTGCTTTGGCGCGTGCTGGCGGTGCTGGGTTCGGGGCCGTCAGCGTTTCGGCGCATCGGCAGGCGCGGACGGGCCACTCGCGAAGCGAGCATGAGCAGTTCGCGGTCGCTGTACGTGACCTGCCCCGGCACCATCAGTTGGGCAAGCGCGTTCGTGGCCGACTTGGTGAGGGCGAGCGCCATCGGGTCCATGGAAAGTAGCCGGGCGGCCAGGCTACGGGCGCGGGACAGCAGTTCGGCCAGCGGGACCACGTGGTTGAGGAAGCCCCAGCGCAACGCATCTTCTGCCGAGAAGCGATCACAGGCCATCACGAGTTCCTTGGTACGGGCGGGGCCAAGTTCGCGCATCAGCCGGGGGAGGGCATTCCAGGTCAGAGGGATGTTCAGCTCCACTTCGGGAATAGAGAACCAGGCTGTCTCCGCCGCTATGCGAAGGTCCAGGCAGGCGAGGAAGACCACAGCGCCGCCGATAGCGAGCCCGTTGACGGCAGCGATGGTGACCTGATCGAGCCCTTCGAGGGCCGCCGACGTACGATTGCCGGCGGTCGCGCGCAGTCGTTCTTCTAGCGCCGTACCGGTGGCGGCGATCGGCGGCGGTTGGCGGCCAGCCTCTCCCTGAGCGGGCCTGCGGCCCAGGTCGGCCCCCGACGAGAACGCCCGGCCGGCGCCGGTAAGGATCAGGACGCGCGTCTTCGCGTCATCCTGCAGCTCGCGGCAGAGCTCCTGCAACTCCGCATGCATCGCGAAGTTTATGGCGTTGAGTTTATCGGGCCTGTGGAGCGTGACCGTCATGAGGCCGGCCAGTTCGGCGTCGCGTGTGACCAGCAGGGTCTCCATGGGGTTCCCCCTTCCTCTCGACGGCCGCCCGCTCGTAACCGCTGAGCCGTTCGTAGATTATCGGCTCGGCTGCGCGCTTGCTGGAGCTGCGGGGGGGCCGTGCGTCCGCCGGGCCAGGAGAGCGCATGGCCGAGGGCCGCGATACCGCCCCGGCTAGTAGCGGCCGCGGAGTTTTGTATGGTCCCAGCTGTAGACATCGGTGGGATTTATGCGGACGACCACACGCTTGGCGGCCACGGCGAGAGCCGCCTGCGGTGTATCGGTGGCCACGGGGATGCCGTTGTACTTCGCCCCGATGAGCGCCATCACACGGGCCGTGAAGCGCGTGTCTTGCAGCAACTCTGCTTCGCCTTCGATCACGAGCCCCTTCAGTTCGGCGTAGAGCCGGCCGCTTTCGACCATGGCGGTGATTTTCGGGTCGCGGCGAAGGTTGAGCACCTTCTGGCTCTTGGCGAAGGTGGTGAAGTGCACCCTGTCATCGATGACGACGTACCACATGGCCACGAGATGGGGGTAGCCCTTCGGCCCGATGGAGGCGACCTGGAGTGTCCAGCCATCGGCGAGGAACTGCTCCTGCTCATCGGCGCTGAGGGCGATGGAGGCGCGGCGGCTGGGCATTCGCTGCTCCTGTGCTGGGTGTACTATGCGCCCTAACACTACAGCTTTGGGGCCGCGCCGGACACGGCTGTCGGGAGGATGGCATGACGGAGGAAGTGTTCCACGCGGGCGAAGTGGCCATGCAGCAGCGTTTCGACAGCCGCCGGCTAGCGGACCGGGTGGGCGAACTGATCCATGACCACATCGACGAGCGCGATGCTGCGTTCATGGAGCGCATGGACATGTTCTTCCTGGCAACGGTGGCCGCCGATGGCCGCGCGGACTGTTCGTACAAAGGCGGTGACCCCGGCTTCGTGCGCGTGCTCGATGAGCATACGGTGGCTTTTCCGATTTACGACGGGAACGGCATGTTCAACAGCACGGGCAACATCCTCACGAACGCCCAGGTGGGGATGCTCTTCATCGATTGGGACGAGCAGTGGCGGATGCGACTGAACGGCGAGGCGAGCATCGATTTCGCGGACCCGCTCATAGCGGAATACCCGGAGGCACAGTGCATCGTGCGCGTACGGGCGCGAGAAGTGTTCCCGAACTGCCCGAGGTACATCCACAAGATGAAGCTTGTGGAACGTTCGAAGTTCGTCCCGCGGGCGGCGTGTGAAACACCGGAGCCAGAGTGGAAGGAGCACTTCGAAGACGCGCTGCCCGAAAAACAACAGCGGCGGCGGGCAGCGCGGCGGGCACAGGCCGACTAACAGCCGAGCGCGCGGTACCTTAGAGCCCGGGCTGGTTGAGCGCCTGATAGGTAATCGCCAACCCGGCGGCGGTGACGGCGAGCGCGCTCAGTACGGGGAGCGCGGCCGCGGCGCGCGCGAGGGCGGGCCGCGCGAAGAGCGACCGCTCACCGAAGCGCCCCGAGAACCGCTTGCCAAGGACGAGCGCGAGACCGATGGCGGTGAGGACCCCGGCAAGGCCGAGGCTGAACGCCACGATCAGTAGCATCCCAAACACCACCTGCCCCAAGGAGATGGCCGCGAGCATCACGACGATGGCGGAGGGGCAGGGGACGACGCCGCCCGCGACGCCGAGCGTTACCAGGCTGCGCCATGTCACGGGGGCGGCATCGTGGCCGCGGGGGGCCCCGTCGTGATGGTGGTCGTGCGCGGCCGCAGCGTCCGCGGGAGCGTGGTCGTGGGCGTGCGCGCGCCCGAAGAGGCCATGGCGGTGCTGGCGATCCGGCGTTGGCCGCAGTGCCCGCTTGAGGCGGCCCGCGAAGAGCGCTGCGCCCATGAGCACCACCATCACCCCGGAGGCCACGCCGAGGTAGAGATAAAGCGTCTCGGGGACGATGTATGCGGATGCCGCCAGCGTGATAAAGCCCAGCAGATACACCGTCGATGTGTGCGTTGCCGTGACGGTGAAGCCGAGCGCGAGCGCGTGGCGCGCCGTGCCCCGGCTACCGACCAGGTACGCGGCGACGACGGTCTTGCCGTGGCCGGGGCCAAAGGCGTGCAGCATCCCGAAACCGAAGGCCGCGAGCAGGCTGAGGATGACGACGGCGAGCGACTGATCGCGGTCCAGGAGGGACGAGAAGCCTCCCGAAGAGCGGCCGCTCGTAGCCAACTGGAGGGCCGCCTTCGCGGGTGCAGGCTCACCCGTACCCATCACCCAGCTGAACGAAACCTCGCGCACGTTCGGCGCCGACTTCAGGCTCTCTGCTGGATACGAAAGCAACGCATCGCTCGCATCGACGGTGAAGCGCGGGTCGACCGAGAGGCGCGCGCCTTCGGACCCGCGGACGACGATTTCCTTCCAGCCGGCCCGCTCGGCAAAGTTAGCGTCGGCGAACGCGATGGTCGCGTTCGCGCCCGTGGTTGGCCCGGGGTCGGCCTGGTACACGACCACGAGGCGGGTCACCTGCAGCCCCCCCTGGCCGGGGAGCAGCTGGATGCTCGTCTCTCCGGGCAGCGCATGGAGCGGGCGCCCGTCGATGCTGAGCACGAAGGCGCGCGCGAGGACACCGGCCTGGGTGCCTGCGTAGGCATCGAGTTCGGCCTGGGCCGCCGTGCCGTCGCCATCGGCATCGACGGACTGGATCAGTTGCACCGTGGGGATCTCGGCCATGTCGACCACGTAATGCAGCTGGATGGCGTCGCGGTAGAGTTCGATACGCGCGTAGCGGTTGATGGTGAAATTTCCGAGCGGGTGGGCCAGCGCGGTCCCGGCCTGCACGAACGGAAGGGCGGCCAACAGCAGCCCAACTGCGGCGGTTCCGAGCCGCCACCGGGACCGGCGGGGCGCGGGACAGGCGGTCATCGCCCATCCTCCCTCAGGCGGTCGAGTGCTTCGCGAGCGGTCGTGGCGTAGACCACGGAGAAGTTCGGGTTGAGCGCGAGGGCCCGCTGGAGCCACGCACGCGCCGCTGCCGCCTCACCGCGGGCGGCGGCGATCATTCCGGCGTGGAAGAAGAAGTTTGGATCCTCAGTCCCAACCCGGAGCGCCTCCGCTGCCAGCGTGGCCGCCTCATCGAACCGGCCGGCGCGGTAGAGTGCCCAGGCATAGACATCGGCCGCAGCGATAGAAGGCCGCCCGGCGTAGGCTGCTCCGGCGCGCTCCACCATCTCTGCGGTGTTGGCGCCGTGGTCAGCCGCGAAGAGGATGAGGGTGAGGTCCGAGCGGACCCCGCCAGCGTCGAAGAGCTGGCGGATGGCATCGATGATGGCGAATTGCCCGGCGGCCGCGCTCGGGTTGCGGGCGCGCGCGTACACATCGCCCAGGGCGCCGACGTATTCCGGCACTGGAACGTTGGCCGTAGCGCGCCGGGAAAGGGTGATGGCGTCGTTATCGTCGCCGTGGGTAGCGGCGAGGCGCGCGAGGCCCGCGAGCGCGTGGATGTAGCCCGGGTAGGCTTGGAGCGCTGCGTGGTATTGATCGCCGGACTCGGCGATGCGGCCCGTGAAGAAGTAGAAGTGGGCGAGTTGCACTCGCGCCCAGGCAGAATTCTCCGGGACGTCTGTGGCGTCCGAATCTATTGCCGCGAGCCAGAACTGCTCCGCCAGCGCGAGCTTGCCGCGGGTCTCGGCCAGCGCTGCCTGGCGGCTGAACGCGGAGAAGCCGGGGGCCTTTTCGAGGAAGACACGATAGTTTTCGGTGGCCCCGTCGTAGTCACCGAGGGCCGCCCGGGCATCGCCGAGGAGCGCGTACGCGTCCGGCTTGAGCGGGCGTGCAGCGCGGGCGCGGGAAGCGATCTCGGCGGCCGCCCGGAAGTCGTGCTGCGCGATTCGCACGAGCGCCAGGTTCACGAGCCCGGCGTAATCCCCGGGGAAGACCGCGAGCGAACGCGTGGCGCTGCGCTCGGCGCGCGCAATGTCGGAGACATCGCCGGTTTCGCGCACGCGCTGGAGGTAGAGCCCGGTGAGGCGGTTGTAGCTGAGCGAATCGTCTATTTCGAGGACGCGCGTTTCGAAGAAGTTTATATTCGCTTCGAGCCGTTCGATGTGGTTTGGCGCGACGCTGGCGGGGGGAGCTGAGAGGGCGTCCTCGCCCCCCGCCAGGTTGCGCAGGATGAGGACGGTCGCCAGGGCGAGCGCGGCGAGCGGGAGATACTGCCCCGCCAGGCGCCAGGCGAATGAGCCCGGGCCAAAGTGGGGAGCGCTGCGCCCTGGTGCACGTTCCATGGTCAGGCCCGGGTCCCTGCTTCGCGCCGGGTGGCGGCATAACCGGCGGCGCCCATGAGGAGCGCGGCGGCGATGAGGCCGGCGGGGAGCGTCCAGCGCCAGGCGTCGCTGCCGCTGTCGCCGTCCGCGCCGGAGCCGGTGTTCGGCGGGCGGGGAGCAGCCGTGGTGGGCGTGGCGCCGGCCGCGGCGCCGTGCGGTTCGGCCAGGTACGGGAAGGCTGCGAGGAACGCCTTGTCATTCGCAGGCACGCCATCGCCCAGGCCCGCGATGCCGGTGATCACCTGCAGCGAACCATCGATGACGTCGTCCGCCAGGCCCCGGCCGTTGAGGTAGCCGATGGCCTGGGCGAAGTCGGCCGTGAGGATGTCCGGGAGGAGGATATCGGCCAGCTCCGGCTTAGCCGTGATGTTGAGGAAGGCAGCGATGTTGTTGAGGGTTTCGACGACAGTCGCCTTCCAGAGGGCCTTGTCCCGATCCGGGTGGGTCTGGTTGAACTCGTCCTCCAGGTCCCCGTTCATGTTTGCGACGGTCGGAGGTATGAAGACGGTGAGAATGGCAGGGCGGCCCATGCGGTCGAGCTGCGCCCAGGCGCCGACATTGTTCTGCTTGGCAGTGGTGCCCCAGACACCGAAGCTCTGCGAGCCGCCGGGGAAGTCTGGGAGTTCGATGACGATAGCGGTGATGTTCGTGCCCTTGAAGGTATCGACGCCGGGGTTCGTGAACGCCAGCCCGGCATTGAAGGCGCCGAGATCGAAGAAGAACGGGTCATCGCGAGGGCCCACGTAGACCTTGTGGCCCGCGCTATCGGTGTTGACGGTGACATTTATGCCGGTGCTCGTTTTGCCGTTGCTGAGCAGGACGGTGCCGACGGGGTCGTTGCTGACCGCGCCGGCACCGCTGGCCTGGCGGAGCGTGAAATCCTGGATGGGGCCGCTGCCGCTGGCTGTGAGCTTGAGGGCGGCGTCCGCGACCGCGTCGCCGTTCAAATCGATCTTGAATTCATAGACGGTGTTGGTGTCCAGGCGTAGGGCGGATGTGTCGGCGGGGCTGGTCAGAGGGTTCACCGTCATCACCAGGACGGGTTTCCCAGAGGTGCCTTTGAAGACGTAGACATCGTTGATGTCGCTCTGGGCAGCGGCCTTCGTGAGGGGCGCGTCCTTGTGGTCGGCGCCGATGGCGGGGAGCGCGCCCAGCGCGGCCCCCCCGAGGGCGGACGCGGCGAGCACAACCGATAGTTTTCTCAGTCGCAAAGTGGTCTCCTTAGCGCGTGGATTTGTTGCGGCCGGTGCACCGTGCCGCGTCGCACATCTTTACGGAGCGCGCGCCCGCCCTGATCACGAAGGTCTAGGGAGTCACGACCTGACCTCGGCAGCCTGAGTATTCGGGCGCGTCTCACGATTTCGCATCAATGGAACCCGCGCTATGCTCGGGGCTCGGCGGGGAACCGGGGGCGTAATGCAGCAACTCTTGAGCACTCCGGCGCGCCAGGCCGCGGCCTGGGCGGGGCTGGGCATCCTCGGCCTGCTGCTGGGGGCGGCGGGCGTACTCGTCTTCATGGGCGGCGAGGACGACCCGCCTTCGCTCGGGGGGGCAGAAGGCCCAACCATCTCCGCCTCAGCCACTTCCACACACGCCGCCGCGAGCGCGTCGCCCGCCGCGACCGTCACCGTTGCGCCCTCCGCCACAGTCGCCACGGCCACGACGTCCCCCCGTGCCACGACCGCACCGCTTGCACAGCAGCCGACGCAAGGATCGTCGTCAGACGAGCCGCAGGCCACGCCCACACCGCCACCTGAACCCGACCCCACGGCCACGCCGGAGGTCATGCCCACGATCGTTGTGGCCGGCGGGGCCTACTGCCCCACAATCAGCTCCAGCGCTCCCCCGAACAGCGTCATCGGCCTATTCACCGTCGGGGGCCAACCAGCCCCCGCGGGGACCACCGTCGGCCTCGCGTTCGATGGCGTCCCTGGCCCTTCGACCATCACCGCCGCCGCCGGCGGATACCGCGTTGACTACGGCGCGGCGGGGGCAGCCTGCGCCAATCGCGTGGGGGCGGCGATATCGGTTCTGTACAACGGGGCGAGCTACCCCACCGGGCACGTGATTGGCGAAGGCAAGGGGCCCCTGGTCCGTTTTGACCTGGCCCTCCCTTAGGCGCCTGCATCCTATGGTTCGAGGGGCGCCCAGGTGACCGGCCACTGCGGGTGCCAGGGGCGTTCGCGCTGGAACGCGAGGGCGGCGCGCAACACGAGGTCGTCGCGGTGGCGCGGGCCCACTATCTGCAGCCCGATAGGCATGCCCGCACGCGAAAGGCCGGCCCGCACGGTCGCCGCCGGATGCCACGAAAGGTTGAACGGGATCGTGAACGAAGCGACGGCGATGGGGTTGGGCTGCCGCCCTTCGATATCACCGGGGAACGGTCCCCTCGCGGGCGGCGGGTCGTGCGGGACGGTGGGCGTGATGAGCAGATCGAAGCGGTCGAAGACGCTGGTGCACCAGTCGTTGAGGCGGCTGCGCGCTTCGGCCAGTTCGCCGAACGTCTCGGGGGTCATCTCCCAGCCGCGCTTGACGCCCGCGATGAATGTATAGCCGAAGTCCCGCTCGTGCGCGGGGAGCAGGCGATGCAGGCGGGCAGCCTGCCAGAAGTTGCCCAGTTGGCCCCACGACAGCCCCAGTTGCGGGGGCCCGCCTTCGAGCGATTCGACGCGATGGCCGAGCCGCTCGAACACCTTCACGCCTTCTTCGACGGCGGCGGCTATGTCGGACTGGACGACTGCGTAGCCGAGGTCCGGCGAGTACCCGATGCGGATCCCCGCCGGTAGCGGCTCCTGGATCGCCTGCTGGTAGGAAATGCCGGGGTGGGGAAGGCTGTTCGGGTCGTGTGGCGAAGGGCCCACCACCTGGTCCATGAAAAGGGCCGCATCTTCGACGGTCTTGGTGGTCGGGCCATAGACGCCCGTGTCGCCGTAGGGCCAGAGGCCGGACGGCCCGAGGGGGATGCGCCCGAAGGACGTCTTGAGGCCGAAGCAGCCGGTGAAGCTGGCGGGGATGCGGATGCTGCCGCCGCCGTCGCTCGAAGTGACCAGGGGCAGCACGCAGCCAGCCATCGCCGCTGCGGAACCACCGCTCGAGCCCCCGGGCGTGCGTTCGAGGTGCCAGGGCGACCGCGTGACGCCGTACACCAAGTTCTTGGTGATGGCGGTATAGCCGAACTCGGGCGCATTCGTCTTGCCGACGACGATGGCGCCAGCCGCCTTCAGCCTCTCCACCTGCACGGAGTCGTGCTTCGCGACGTTGTCCTTGAAGGGCAGCGAACCCTCGGAGGTGACCAGGCCGGCCACGTCTTCGAGGTCCTTGACGCCGAAGGGGATGCCTTCCAGCGGCCGCGCCTCCCCACGCTGAGCACGCGCCTCGGCGGTGCGGGCATCCGCCAGGAGCGCGTCGCGGTCGCGCATACACACCACGGCGTTGAGGTCGGCGTGGGTGTCGTCGATGCGGCCGAGGACAGCCTGCATCAGGTCGACGGGCGAAGTCTTCTTCTGGCGGATGTCCGAAGTGAGTTCGGTGAGGGTGCGGGTGAGGAGTTCGTTGACCATGGCATGCCTCCGTTAGGGAGGCAATTCTAACGGCGCCGGCGGCGGCGTGCGCGAGGGCTCCGGTCAGGGAGGGATGATGCCCTCGCGTTTTTCCTCTTCGTAGAGCCGCTCGCTGACGAACTCCTTGAGGAGCGTCTGGTAGCCCTTGCGCCTCCTGGCCGCCAGCGCCTTCAGTCGCGCTATCGTGTTGCTATCGAAGCGAATCGCCACCGGCTTCGATTTCTGGCGAGCGGCCGGCAAACCGTGGTCGATGGCTTCGCCAACAAGATCCAGATATGCCTTCGAGGGCGCATGGGTCTCCCAGAACTCAGCAAATGTTTCGTCGTTGACGAAGACGGGAAGCTGGTCGGGACTGTCCACCTCGATCAAGGCAGCGCCAGTGTTCATTTGCGGCGCCGGTATCTTCGCTCTTCCCATTTGTTCGGACTCCTGGAGGTGACTATTCGGATGCGTTCACCACGGCGGGTGAATACCACCGCGAGCAGGCGTCCGGCGTCCGTGGACCCAATGGCGATGAAGCGGCGCTCGCGCCCGGCAGCGGCCGGGTAGACATACCGCTGTTGGTCGAAGGCTGCTTGTTCCGCTTCATCCGGTGATACCCCATGCCGGGCGAGGTGCTCCTCGTTGGTGTCATCCCACTCGAAGTCAGGATCAGTGTATACCACCGTAGCGACAGCTACTTCTGGTACTTCCGACGGCGGTCCCGGCCGCCCGCCTGGCTGCGGCCGTAACGCACGGGGCCGGGGCGCCCGGCCACCGCTGCAAACGCGGATAGCTCCTCTGCATCGCTGCCCACGAGCTGGCGGCGCAGTTCCACGACCTGGTCGCGCAGGGCGGCCGCTTTTTCGAATTCGAGGCCGCGCGCGGCCGCCTTCATCTGCGACTCCAGCGCCTTGACCATGCGCAGCACCTCATCCTTCGGCATCTGCGCGACCGTGACGTACTCGGTCTTTTCCTCGGCGATCATGCGCACGTGGTCGGTAATATCGCGCACGGCCTTGATGATGCCGGCCGCTTCGATGCCGTGCTCTTCGTTGTATTCCTGCTGGATGCCGCGGCGGCGGTACGTCTCGTCGATGGCGGTGCGCATCGACCTTGTAATCGTGTCGGCGTACATCACCACCTTGCCCTCAATATGCCGGGCAGCGCGACCGATGGTCTGCACGAGAGAACGGTTCGACCGCAGATAGCCCTCCTTGTCGGCATCGAGGATGCAGACGAGCGACACTTCGGGCAGGTCCAGTCCTTCGCGCAACAGGTTGATGCCCACGACCACGTCGTAGACCCCCAGGCGGAGGTCGCGCAGGATTTCGACGCGGTCGAGCGTCTGTACCTCCGAATGCAGGTAGTGGGTCTTGATGCCCATCTCCTGGAGGTAGTCGGCGAGGTCCTCGGCCATCTTCTTGGTGAGCGTCGTGACGAGCACGCGCTGGCCGCGGTCGATGACACGACGCACTTCGTCCATCAGGTCATCGACCTGGTTCTTGGTGGGCCGCACCTCGATCTGCGGGTCCAGGAGGCCCGTGGGGCGGATCACTTGCTCGACCACCTGGGCCGAGCGTGAGACTTCGTAGTCGGCCGGCGTGGCGCTCACGAAGACGACCTGGTTGATGTGCCGGTCGAACTCTTCAAAGGTGAGGGGGCGATTGTCGAGCGCGCTGGGGAGGCGGAACCCGAACTCCACGAGCGTGTCCTTGCGGGCGCGGTCGCCGAAAAACTGGCCCTGCACCTGGGGAAGGGTCATGTGCGATTCGTCGACAATCAGCAGCCAGTCATCGGGGAAGTAGTCGAGCAGGCACCAGGGAGTGGAGCCCGCCTCTCGCGTCTGCAGATGGCGCGAGTAGTTTTCGATGCCGGAACAGTAGCCAGTTTCGCGCATGGATTCGATGTCGTAGTGGGTACGTTCTTCGAGGCGCGCGGCTTCGAGGATGCGCCCCTGCCCGCGCAGATGCTCGAGCTGGTCCACCAGTTCAGCTTCGATGTCGGCGATGGCCCCGACCATGCGGTCCTGGGAGGTGACGAAGTGCTTGGCAGGGAAGATGTCGATCGCTTCGTGCTCGGCCATAATCTCGCCGGTCAGCGGGTCCAGTTCGACGATGCGCTCCACTTCGTCGCCGAAGAAGTCGATGCGCACGGCGAGCTCGTCGTAGCTGGGGAGGATGGTCAGCGAATCGCCACGCAGGCGGAACTTGCCGCGCACGACGTTCATGTCGTTGCGTTCGTACTGCATGCTCACCATGCGGCGAATGGCGTCGCCGCGGGCGAAGCGCTCGCCGCGCTTGAAGCTGAGGATGAACTCCTGGTAGGAACTCGGTTCGCCCAGGCCGTAGATGCAACTGACGCTCGCGACGATGATCACGTCGTGGCGGGTGAAGAGCGAGCGCGTGGCGGCGTGGCGCAGCTTGTCGATCTCTTCGTTGATGTCCGCGTCCTTGGCGATGTAGGTGTCTGAGCGCGGGATGTACGCCTCCGGCTGGTAGTAGTCGTAGTAGCTGACGAAGAATTCGACGGCGTTGTCCGGGAAGAACTCCTTCAGTTCGGAACAGAGCTGGGCGGCGAGCGTCTTGTTGTGGGCGAGGACGAGTGTGGTCTTCCCGGTCTGCTGGATGACGTTCGCCATGGTGAAGGTCTTGCCGGAGCCGGTGACGCCGAGCAGCGTCTGGTAGCGGTCGCCGCGGTTCACGCCTTCCACGAGCTTCGTGATAGCCTGGGGCTGGTCGCCGGTGGGGAGGTAGTCAGAAGCGAGGGCGAAGGGCGCCGAGGGGCCACGCTCGAGTACAGAAACCATGGCTCGATTGTACCAAATGGGGCGGCGAGCGAACAGGTGTTCTGAGTGGCAGCGCTCTACACGCAACCCGGGTCTGGCACGGAGCCGCTTCCTGGTCCGTCCGTGAATCCGTCGAGGTCGTTATCCACGCCATCGGTACAGGTACCGGGGTCATAGAACTTATTTTCGGGCGTGCTGAACCGGTTCCGGTGGTCGGACCCGTAAAAGAGTTCGACGGAGTCCGGTACGCCATCGCCGTCGAAGTCTAGTGGGGGCGTGGGCGTCGGCGTGGGCGGCACCGGGGTGGGCGTCGGCGGGACAGGCGTGGGCGTCGCCGGGACAGGCGTGGGCGTTGCGGTCGCCGGGGGTGTGGGCGTGGCGGTCGCTCCGGGGGGGCTCGTGGCGGTCGCGGTCGCCGTGGGATTTCCGCCGCCTGTGGTTGCCGTCGCGGTGGCCGTGCCAGCGCCCGTCGTGGAGGTCGCGGTCGATGTGGCGCTCGACGTCGGGGTGGATGTAGCGGCCCCCGCCGTGGCGGTGGGCGGTTTCGGGGTGGGTGTAGTGGTCGCAGCGGCTGCCACCAGGGGGGTGGGCGTCGCCGACCCTGAAGGAGAGGCCGCGGACAGTGAGCCATCGTTATCGTCCCCGCGCAGGTCCTCGAACGCGCTCGTGACCTCCGGCCAGAACGCAGCGGTCAGCAGCATGGCGGCCGCGAGGGTGGTGATGACCGCCGCGGCCGGGTTGGATTGGCCGGGCCCGGAATCGCCTTGCGCCATCGGCCTTGTGCCCGTGCGAAAGAACCGGATGAAGGCGGGGCGGCGCCTGCGCCGGCGGCGGTCGAAGATGGCGATGATGGTGACCCGGGCCATCATCGCGAGCCCGAAGAAGGCCATTGCGCAGAAAGCAGCGAGGAGGATGAGCAGCGGGGTGTAGCTGCCGCCCTGGAGCGCGCGCCAGACCGAAAACCCCATGCCGAAGGCGGCGATGGCGGCGACAGCGACGGAGATGGCGCCGAGGACGATCCAGAGGAGGGTATCGCCGGTGCGCCAGCTCGCGCGTCCGGCGGCCGCCGCGCGGCTGCCGCTGCCGAGGCCGGCGGGCGCGATAGCGGCGAGCGTTTCGGCATCGACCTGGTCCAGCAGCAAAGGGGGCACGGCGGCAGCGATGGGCTCCGGGGTGACGCGGCGAGGGACCGTGGCGCTCACGCGGGCGAGCAGCTTGCGCCCGCGCGGCTGGCGGCGGAGCAACCCGAGCCCCTGCGTGAACACAGCGAGGGCGGCGATGACGAGCAGCGCAATCATGACGGCGTCGGCCGTGGAGAAGCTGCCATCGCCCGCGAGCTTGCCCGCGCTGCCACGCGCGAGCCCGAAGAACATGACCGCCGCGAGCGCGAAGAAGCACGGGGGCAGGAGCACCGTCAGGAGAACGCGGGAGGCGCCTGAAACCGGCGTAGACTTCGCCTTCTCCTCCGGGAAAGCGAGCGGACGGGGCTGGTACTCGCCGGCGGCGCGCGCGAGCCGCTGGCTCGACACCTGGTCGAGCAGCGGCAGCGCGTCCCCGTCTCCCCCGTCCCGTCTTCGCCGGGTCATGGTTCCCCTGTTATGAGTCGACCATCGCGTTCTCCAGATCCATGGCCTCGGCATCGTTGTCGTTGTCCATGTCCATGTCCATGTCCAAGGCGGCGACATCGGGCAGGCTATCGCCGTCCAGGTCTGCCACGGCTATCGCGCCATCGCCGTCCGGACTGCCGGAAAGGTCCAGGAGCGTCGAGGGCCCGTCGTCCTCGTCGTCCTGCTGGCGGAAGTTGGAGACAAGCCACTTCTTCTGTCCGCCGGCGGCCGCCGCCGGGCCTCCGCTGCCGGCGTCGGAAGCAGCGATGCCGGCGGCGTCGTCCGCGGAGTCAGGGCCGGTCCGCGCCGCTTCCTGGCCGGCGCGGTCATGCATGATGACGGACCCGGACTTGCGCTCCATACCCTCCTCGTCAGGGATCGCTATCCCGTCGGCGTCGCTGGCGTCCTGCGCGGCCACACCCGATGGAGAGCCGGGGGCGCCGTCCGGGTCCTGCTGGCGGAAGTTGGAGGTAAGCCACTTCTTCTGCTCGCCGGCGACGCGCTGGGCGCCACCATCGTCGGAGACGGCGATGCCGGGGGCGTCGTCCTCTTCGCTGACGGCGACGCTGTCTTCGAACTGGACGGGCGACGGGTCGGCCGACTCGCGGAAGGCCGCCGCGTGCCAAAGCTTCTGCCGGGCGGCGATGTCGGTGCCTTCGACCGGGGTGCCAGGCGGGAGCCCGTTCAGGCACGCGTCCTCCGGGTCGGGGCTGTCCTCGAAGCGGATATCCTTCTTATCAATACCCCTAACCTCGGCGCGGGCGGGGGTGTTGTCGATGCGGATGGGCCCTGTCTCCTCGGGATTGGCGGCGGTGACGGTGTACTCCTTGGGGTTGAACATCGCGCTGTCGCCAGTCCCCGGCGTGCCGGCAACACCTGGGATGTCACCAAGGTTCTCGCTCCCAGTTGGGTTGCCCACACGGGCTGCATCGGATTCGGCTGCGGTGTCTCGCATGCCGCCCGCGGTCTCGAGGCCCGCCTTCATGCGGTCGCTTGCGCCGAGCTCTTTGCCGTCAGTGTCATTCACCCCGATCCGGTCGGAGCTGTTCGAGTGGGTACTCTTCGTTGTGGTCGCCAGAGATGGCTGATCCTCGTTGCCACCGGAATCCGCAGGGGCCGTCTTGAGGTTGGACTTGGTGTTGTTAATGGCGGCCTCGGCGGCGCCACCATCGTTGTCCGGATCGGTGCCACTCCCGCTGCGGTCGGAGGTGTTCGACGACTTGGTACTCTTGACAGTCGTAGCCAGAGACGGCTCACTCCCGCCGCCATCGCCTTCACTCACCCGGTTGGGCACTTCCAGCTTCGTCGGCTCCTTGGTTGTGAGGCGAACGCCCGCAGCCGCTTCGCCATCGCTGTCGTCGTCTCCGGGGTCCGTCGCCACGCGCTGATCCCTGGCCTCCCCGTGCGACTTTTCGGGCGCGGCCTTAGCGGCCGCCATTCCGCCGCCATCGCCGTCAGAGTCACCGCCACCGCCGCTGCGCGCGAGCTTGACATTGACGGCGGAGGGCCCGTGCCTGGCAATGGCCTCGCCGTCGCCCCCGGTCGTCCGGTCGCTTGCGCCGAGCATCGAATGGCCGTTGTACTCCTCGCCCGCGTCGTCGCCGGCCGTTCGCTGTTCGTTGAAGAATTTCACCGTTCCGGTCTTCATGGCCGCAGGGTCGTCGTCGACGGGGTTCATGGCGGCCCCCGGGGGATCGGCCAGGCCATCAGCTTCGCTGTCAGGGCCCGCCGCCTGCCGGTTCTTGATGTTCGAATGGGCATTGTTGATCGCCGGGGCTGGCGGATCCTCTTCGCCGGGGTCTGCCAGGCGCTGGTCCCTGGCGTCCTCGTGCGACTTGAGGACGATGTGGCTGAACTTCGCCCTGCCGGCACGTGCCTCCTCGTCCATCGCTATCCCGTCGGAGTCGTAGTCGGGGAGAACGGGCTGCTCGTCGGGGATCGCTATCCCATCGGAGCCGCCGCCCGCCTGCGCGGTCGTGGTCTTTGCCTGATAGTCTTCGCCCGCCTCCTGCATCCCCGGCGGGAGACCGCCATCGCCGGACTCCCCCACGGGCCGGTCCCTGAGATGGCCTCCTTTCGGCGTTGGGCTCTGCTCGCCGAAGAGCGGGACCACGGCCTGGTCGGCTCCGCTGGCGTCGTCCGCGGCCACGCTGTTCTCCGGGATCGATCTGTCGGCGCCCTTGTCGGCGCCCTTGCCGGCCGAGGCGTCGCTCGCTTTCGTGTGGTCGGGCACCTCGATCTTCGCCGGCTCTTTGGTCGTCAGGCGATCACTGGTGTCGAGACCAGCACTGACGGACTCCTTCTTGTCGGGGTCCCAGCCGCGGACGGTCACCCCGCTAGCCGCCTCGCCGTCGCTCACGCCATCGTCGTCGGGAGGCCCGGCCTTGCCCATTGTCTCGTCGTCGCTCTCCTTGCGGCCCCCCAGCGCGATCTTGCCCCCCATCCGGTTGGACACTTCGAGGTTCGCCGGTTCCTCGGTCTCGACACCAGCCTCCATGCGATCGCCGAAGTCGCGCTTGGGGGTCTGGCGCTCGATCGTCATGTTGGTGGAGAGGCGGCCGGCGTCCAGGTCAGCAGCGTCGCTGTCGAGGTCATCATTATCCCCTCCGGCCATCCGTTCGGAGCCGTTCGAGTTGGTGCTCTTAAGGGTCGCAGCCAGGGGGGTGGAGCCCGAGCCGCGGACGGTGACGCCGCCAGCCGGCTCGCCGTCGCTCACGCCATCGTCGTCGCTGTCGGTGGTGCGTGCCTTCACGTTGGTCTTCTGGTCGTAGCTGGTCTTTGCGGCGCTTGCCGGATCCCCGGCGCCGACGCCAGCGCCGCTCGCAGGATCGATGGTGCGGTTGACGCCCGCTTTCGAAAAGTTGAGGTTGTTCGCCGCGTTGGGTTCAGGGTTGTCCGGAGGAGCGGGCGAGTTGCCCTCACTCCCCGGGTCCTGCTGGCGGAAGGTGTTCGACTTGGTCGTGTTGATGGTCGCCTCTGCGGCGGGGCCAGGGCCGTCAGGAAGAGCGGCCGAGTCGTCCTCGCTCCCCGGTCCTGCTGCACGGTTGACGTTCGATTTCACGAAGTTGAGGTTGTTCGCTGCGTTGGGTTCAGGGTTGTCTGGAGGAGCGGGCGAGTCGTCTCCAGTTCTTTGTTCATTGAACCATTTCACTGTTCCTTTCTCCATTGCCGCCGGGTCATCGACCTCCGTCTCTATGACCTCCGTCTCCGAATCCATCCCGCTCATGGATTTGCCGGTGGCCATGAGGGAGGCGGCCTCGTCGCCCGTGGGCGGCATGTTGATGACGATGCCCGGCGCATCTTCGCCCGCGGCCTGTGCCTCCACCTCCTTCTCGTCCTGCTTCTTGAACATCTCGACGTCGGGCCACTCGACCTTCCCCGACTCGATACTGGCGGAGTCGACGGCGGCGGAACCGCTGATGGTGTTCTTCTCGAAGTCCTGGACCGTCGACTTGCTCGTGGCCTCGCCGCCGCTCAGGCCGTCGCCGTCGCTGCCGGGGCCGGCGCGGTTGACGTTCGATTTCGAAAAGTTGAGGTTGTTCGCCGCGTTGGGTTCAGGGTTGTCCGGAGGAGCGGGCGAGTCGCCCTCACTCCCCGGGTCCTGCTGGCGGAAGGTGTTCGACTTGGTCGTGTTGATGGTCGCCATTGCGGCGGGGCCAGGGCCGTCAGGAGGAGCGGGCGCGTGGAAATCATCATCGTCTCCGTCCCCCGCGCCGGCACGGTAAAGGCCCGACTTGGACGAGTTCAGGTTGACAACCTCAGCCGGGCCTCCGCCGCCACCCGCCGCTGCGGTCGCGTCGTCGGTGACACCATTATCATCCTGCGTGTCCCCCCCGCCAGGGGCGGTGGCGCTCAGGTTTTTGATGTTGGAATGCGAGGTGTTGATGACGGCCTGGCCGGGCTCGTCGTCATCCGACGAGTCGCCGGGCTCACCTTCGCGTTTGGTTTTGGGTGCGGGTTTGTCGTTGGGCATGCCCGCGTCGCTGACGGCTATGCCGGCGGCTCCGGTGTCACCCCCGCCAGGGGCGGTGGCGCTCAGGTTTTTGATGTTGGAATGCGAGGTGTTGATGACGGTCTGGCCGGGCTCGTCGTCATCCGACGAGTCGCCGGGCTCACCTTCGCGTTTGGTTGTGGGTGCGGGTTTGTCGTGGGGCATGCCCGCGTCGCTGACGGCTATGCCGGCGCCTCCGGTGTCACCCCCGCCACCGTTGGCAGTCCTTACCTGCGTTTGCAAGGTGTCCTTGAGACCGCCGGTGGCGTTCTCGGCCACCGTGGCGGTACTCCCATCGCCGTCGACGTCGCCGGCCGCTACCCCGTTCGATTCCTGAGAGGTCTTTATGCCTCCCAGTATGACCTTGGCCTCCGTGGACTTCATCCTGGTGGCAGCCACGGTGCCATCGCCGTCGACGTCGCCGGCCGCTACCCCGTTCGATTCCTCAGAGGTCTTTCTGCCTCCCAGTACGACCTTGGCCTCCGCCGCCGGGCCGCCATTGTCGGCACCGGCCGGAGCGGCCGCCCAGAGGCCGTCGTCCACGGCCACCGACCTTTCGCCGTCGCCGCCGCTGCCGCCGACGGGGCCGGCGGTCTGGCGAAAGGCAAAGTCCGATTCCCGGTACTGGGCCACATCGGCGGGGGCATCGCCGTCGAGGTCGCCGGGCGCCGCATCGCGTTCTATGGTCACATCGGTGACCTTCATCCTGCCTTTCAGTCTGACGTTGGCCTCCGCCGCCGGGCCGCCATTGTCGCCACCAGTATCCTGGTCGTCCAGCGCCTCCTGTTCCATCAGCTCGGGAGATGCCTTGTCGACCAGTTTCGCCGTGAAGGGATTCCGCAGTTTGAATGCCATGGGGTCCTCCCTGGGATCAGGTGGCGGCAGCAGGCTGCCGGAGCAGGTCCACGAACAGCGTGGATGCCGGCCCGAAGCGAGGCACGAGTGAATCGAAAGCGTCCAACGGTGCGGCTGTCACGGCCGTCGCCTGGGGGTCGGATGAGTTCGCGAGGTGCACGACAACGTGCGTGGGCGGGTAGAAGCGCGCCAGGTATTCGGTCAGCGGCCGGTAGGCTCCTGGCTGCGGGTCCATGGCGCCCGAAGTTTCGGCCTGGGCCACGCCTGCCACCTGGAGCAGGAGCAGGGGCACGGAGGGCTGGACGGGCATTTCACGGCTGTAGAGGCGGCGGGCATCGAACACTTGTAGCCCGAATGTGCCCACATCGAGGCCCACCTGGCAGATGAGCGAATCGATGGGCGAAACGGCCGCCAGCACCTGCGTGGCGATCTTTCGCTCCTTCGCCTTCATGAGGAGGAAGCGATTGAGGGCGTTCGAAAGCAATGGGTTGCCCTCGCTCAGGAGGAGGACGGGCGGGTCGGACTCGGCGTGGCGCAGGACGGTGTCGGCAATGTCGAGATAGGCCTCACCGAACGCGCGTGCCCCGGCGAAGCAGCCAGCGAGGTCAACGCAGCTCACCTTCTGAGCCCGCAGGAGCGCGCGCAGGTTGGGCGGCAGGCCGATGCTGAAGACGCGCGAGGCGCGCGCCATCGCCCGCTGGGACTCAACGGTGAGCTGGAGCGAATCGCCCACACCATAACCGGCAAGGATGAGCGCCGGGCGCGCCATCGAAGGCTCCTGCGGCCGTCCATCGAACGGCTCCACATCACACTATAGACCCGGCCGTCAAGGGCGACCGCGCCAGTTGATATACAGGTTTTACAGAAGGGTGGCCACTTTCGCCGCGCGCCGGGGTAGAGTGTTGTCAGTCGAATCCCGGCGCCTCGCCGGGAACGGGGAACCCAGACAATGGGGTGAATGCGCCGGGGGCGCACGGTGACTTCCGACACCGAACCCGACAGCTAACCTCGTAGACCGGTCGGGAGGGACCTTCAGGTACCTCCACAAACGCACCAGCGGAGGCTCGCGCCTGTAGCGGCGTGCCATGTCCGGCTGGCGAGAAGGAGACTACCTTGGCGTTTCCCACGAGTACGATCGATAGCAGCCGCACGACAACGGTGGCCGCCCCCGCGGCGCACTGGCCCTTCTCATCGCAGGCGAAGGGCGCGAAGGAATGGGACCCGATCCTGGATGCGCGCGAACTTCTGCGGAAGGCGGCGCGACTTCCCTACGAAGCGGCGAAGGCGCGCAAGTGGCGCTCCCGCTTCGCCGAACACGCGGCCGCCGCACGCTCAGCCCTGAACGCGCACGTGCGCCAGGCGGAAGGGGAGGACTCCGCCGTCGCGGGTCTCGCCGGCGAGCCCAGGCTGGCGCGGGCGGTTGAACGCCAGATCGAAGAGCACGAGCGCCTGCTCGCCGAGGCCGCGTGCCTCGCGGAGGACGCACGCCAGCCAGCGGCTGCCGATATCTGGCGGGTGATCGAGCTCGGCGAACGCGCCATTCGCCTGGAGATATCGCTGGCGCGGCACCACAACCGGCTTGCCTCCCTCCTCCACGAATCGGTCAACCGCGAGCTTGGGGGCGAGGGCTAGCCAAGCGGGGCGAGCGCTGCGCTCGGAGGCTGAAGACCTGTTAGCGGACGCGCCATTGCGCAGCGGAGGGCACCCCCGCAAGGCCGGTGGCTAGCCTTACGCTCTTGAGTACCGCGCGCTCCACCGCCCGGACGGCGAGCGCCCCCACGGTGAGCGCGTCGTCGGGGGCGATTTCGAGACGGCCCATGGCCACCGCGAAGGCCACATCTCCATCGGCGAAGGTGTGGATGGGGACGATGGTGCGGGCGAGGCCGTCGTGCGCCTGGGCGGCGATCCGTTGGAGCTGGTTGTGGTCGAGCGCGGCGTTGGTGGCGACGCACACGAGTGTGGTGTTCTGGCGGATGAGGGCATCCATGCGGGCCGTGCGAGCGGCGAGCGCCTCGGGAAGCGAGACCATGCCGCCTCCTTGCGCGCGGGGGCCGGCGATCAGCCCGCCCGTATCGGGGTCGAACACATGCCCGACGGCATTCGTGACGACGAGCGCCCCGGCCATGATCCCGCGGGGCCCGAGGGCGCTGGCGGTGCCGACGCCCGCCTTGAGGGCCGCTTCCGGGCCGAGCAATTTCCCGACCGTGGCCCCAGTGCCGGCGCCGACGCTGCCCTGGGGCACTGCGCCCCCTTTCGCGCGGCTGGCCGCCTTGTAGCCTGCCTGCTCATCCGGGAAGGCGCGCGGGTTCCCGATGCCGATATCGAACAGCACGGCGCCGGGGACGATGGGCACGTTGCGGACCGTGGTGGGGAAGCCGATGCCGTGCTCTTCGCACCAGCGCATCACGCCGCCCGCGGCAGCGAGCCCAAAGGCGCTGCCCCCGGCGAAGACGATGGCGTGGCATGTGGGCACGATCGTGCCCGGCCGCAGCGCGTCGGTTTCCCGCGTGCCGGGGGCGCCACCGCGCACATCGACCGTCGCGGCGGTGCTTGACCCGCAGAGGATGACGGTACAGCCGGTGACAGCGCGGCGGTCGGTCCAGTGGCCCACGCGGATGCCGTTGACGTCGGTGATGGCGTCGCGAGCGCCGGTTTGCCAGCCGCTCTCTCCCATATCAGTCTTTGCGCCCGGCGCCGCGCCGGGCTTCGAGGTAGGCCCCGAGGAAGCCGCAGGCGATACTCGAGAGGTCGGCGGTGAGGTCAGCGAGCGAAGCGGCGTCCGCTTCGAGGGCGCCGAAGGGGAAGGAAACAGCCTCACCTTCGCGCGAGGTGCTGGCAACCCAGAATTCGACGGGCGCGCGGCGGCTTTCCGAAACCGGCACAAGGGACATGAAGCCGCCGGCCTCGGCGGCCTGTATCAGCGGGGTGACCAGCGAGAGGTCGGACTGGGCCCGCAGCCTGCGCGCGCTTTCGAGCGCGGAATCGCCGAGGCCGAGACGCCGCGTCATCTGCTCGGGGTCGAGCGTCCCGGCAAGCTGCTCGAATTCTGCCCAGGCGGCAACGCCCGGCAACGGGCCGAGCAGCGAGCGCGCGACGGCGTATGTCCGGTCCGCAAGCGCACCGTGGACCGCCAGCAAACGGCGGCCGCTCTCGGCGAGCTGCTCGGCGATGAGGGCGGTCAGCATCACGCGGTCGGCGGCCGCGGCGAGGACGAGCGTCCGCAAGGCGGCATCGGCGGCCACCTGGGGCTTGCGGAGGGTGGATTTCAGGTAGCTTGCGACGAATTGCAGTTCGCCGAGACCGGCGGGGTATGAAATTTCGGGCATTGGCAGATTCTACGACGGCCAGAGGGCCGAGCGGATGGCCGCGGCTACGGCGTGGTCACCCGCCGGTTGGCGGATGCCGCGCTCGATGCGCGAGGCCGCCAGACGCAGCGCATCCGTGGAGGCTTCGTCGCCGAGCGAGAGGATGAGGCGCCGGGGAAGGAGCAGCAGCTCTTCGATGCCCCAGCGGAGAGCGAGGAGGTCTATTCGGGCGGCAGTCTCGGTGGGCGG
>JBPCLM010000057.1:0-37964 GCA_051003295.1 Tepidiformaceae bacterium
ACATCACGATGAAGGTCGAGCTCATCCAGCCGGTCGCCATCGAAGAAGGGCTGCGCTTCGCTATCCGCGAAGGCGGCCGCACCGTCGGCGCGGGCGTCGTCACCAAGATTCACGCGTAAGCAGGCAAGGGACAGGGGACGGCAGCATGGCAAGGCAACAGATTCGCATCAAACTGAAGGCATACGACCACCGCCTGCTCGATCAGTCCGCCCGCCAGATTGTGGAGGCGGCGGAACGCACGGGCGCGAACGTGTCCGGGCCCATCCCGCTGCCCACCTCGATCGATAAGTACTGCGTCCTCAAGAGCCCGCACATCTACAAGGATGCTCGCGAGCAGTTCGAAATCCGCACACACCGGCGGCTCATCGATATCCTCGAACCGACTTCCAAGACCGTGGACACGCTCATGCGGCTGCAACTGCCCAGCGGCGTGGACATCGAGATCAAGCTGTAAGCGCAATGAGTATTGAAGGACTTCTCGGCCGCAAGCTCGGCACCGTGCAGGTGTTCGATGACAGTGGCCGCCTTCGCGGCGCCACGGCGGTGCGCGTTGGCCCCTGCTACGTGACGCAGATTCGCACGCCTGAGCGGGAAGGCTACAGCGCCGTGCAACTGGGCTTCGATGAGGCCAAGAAGCTGACACGGCCGGCCGCGGGCCACCTGCGCGCGGCCGGCAACCTCAAGCTCCGCCACCTCGCCGAATTCAAGACCGATGGCTCCACTTCCTACGCGCTGGGCGACCGCCTCGGCGCGGAGATGTTCGAACCCGGGCAGCGCGTCGATGTGACCGCTACCTCCAAGGGCCGCGGCTTCCAGGGCGGCGTGCGGCGCCATCACTTTGCAGGCGGGCCCAAGACACACGGCCAGAGCGACCGGCATCGCGCACCCGGCTCCATCGGCTCGGGCACGACGCCCGGCCGCGTGCACAAGGGCACGCGCATGGCCGGCCACATGGGCGCCGTGCGCAGCACCGTGCGCAACCTCGTGGTTGTCTCCCGCAACGATGACGAAGGGGTCATCTTCGTGGCTGGCTCCGTACCCGGGCCGCCGGGCGTCCTCGTCCGCATCCGCACAGCGAAGAGGGTGGCGAAATGAAGCTGGCCGTCTTCGATGCCGGCGGCGGACGCCTGGGCGAAATCGATGGCGCCGATGAGGTCTTCGGCATCGAGCCGAACCGTTCCGTGCTGCACCAGGCGTATGTCGCCCAGATGGCGAACCGCCGGGCGGGCGGAGCGCACACCCTGCGACGCGGGGAGGTGGCTGGTTCGACGGCCAAGATACGGCGCCAGAAGGGCCTCGGACGCTCGCGCCAGGGCGGCATCCGCGCATCCCACCAGGTGGGTGGCGGGGTCGCGCACGGGCCGCGGCCGCACAGCTTCGCCAAGGATTTGCCGCGGCAGATGGGGCGGCTGGCGCTGCGGTCGGCCCTCAGCAGCCATGCCGCCAGCGGCAGCCTCATGGTGGTCCAAGGACTGGCGCCCACCGATGTGAAGACGAAGACGCTCGTGGCTGCACTGCAGGCGCTGGGAATCGCGCGGCGGGCGCTGATCGTGACCGGCCCCCACGTGGCTGACCTGACGCGGGCGGCGCGCAACATCGAAAACGCCAAAGTGGTGCCGGCCGCGAACCTGAACGTTGTGGACGTGATCAACGCCCACAGCCTGCTCATGTCGGAGGAAGCGGTGCGGGCTTGCGAGGCGCTCTGGGGCGGCGCGAATGTGAAGCCAGCGCGCGGCCGCATGCGGGAGGCAGCGCGCTAATGCCGAAGGAACTTCACCCCTACGGCGTGCTCCTGCGCCCAATAATCACGGAGAAGACGACTGTGCTCACGGGGCTCGACAAGTACGTCTTCGAAGTGGACCTGCGCGCCAACAAGAACCAGATAAAAGAAGCGGTGGAGCTCGCCTTCAGCGTGCGTGTGGCAGACGTGAACACGATGAAGATGAAGGGCAAGCCGCGGCGCTGGGGCCGCAAGGTCACGAACCGCCCGGATTGGAAAAAGGCCATCGTCACACTGGTGCCGGGCGACAAGATCGAACTCTTCGAGGGAATCTAGCGATGCCGATTCAGCAGTTCAAGCCGACATCGCCGGGGCGCCGCAATGCGAGCGGCCAGACCTTCACGGAAATTACGAAGAGCCGCCCGGAAAAGTCGCTCACGGAATCCCTGCGCAAGAAGCATGCAGGCCGCAACGACCAGGGCCGCATCACCGTGCGCCACCGCGGCGGCGGCAACAAGCGGCTCTACCGCATCATCGACTGGCGGCGCGAGAAGGCGGGCGTGCCCGCGCGCGTGGTCGCCATCGAATACGACCCGAACCGCACGGCGCGCATCGCGCTGCTGCAATACGCCGATGGCGCCAAGCGCTACATCCTCGCGCCCAACGGGCTGGCGGTAGGCGCGAGCCTGCTGAGCGGGCCGGGCGCAGAAGTGCGCGTCGGCAACACCTTGCCGCTGGGAAACATGCCCACGGGGACCCAGGTGCACAACGTCGAACTGACCGCGGGGCGCGGAGGGCAGATGGTGCGCAGCGCTGGCACCTCCGCACAGCTGATAGCGAAAGAAGGCGACTACGCCCTCGTGCGTCTGCCGAGCGGCGAGATGCGGCGCGTGCGTATCGAGTGCGTGGCGACAGTGGGCCAGGTGGGCAACATCGAACATTCGCTGATAAAGCTTGGCAAGGCGGGCCGCACGCGCCACCGCGGCCGCCGCCCGCAGGTGCGCGGTTCGGCGATGAACCCCCGCGACCATCCTCACGGCGGCGGCGAAGGCCGTGCGCCCATCGGCATGCCCGGCCCGAAGACTCCCTGGGGCAAGCCGACCCTCGGCTACCGCACGCGCAACAACAAGCGTACCGATAAGTTCATCGCCCGCCGGCGAAGCAAGTAGGAGCAGGCATGTCACGCTCAATCAAGAAGGGCCCGTACGTGCACCCTTCGCTGCAATCGAAGATCCAGTCGCTGCGCAACGCCAGCCAGAAGCCCGTGATCAAGACCTGGTCGCGCGCTTCGACGATCTTGCCGGACATGATTGGCTTCACCATCGCCGTGCACGATGGGCGGCGCCACGTGCCCGTGTTCGTCACGGAGAACATGGTCGGCCACAAGCTGGGCGAATTCGCACTGACGCGGACGTTCCGCGGGCACGTGTCCAAGAGCGACCGCCAGTCCAAGGTGAGGCGTTGACCATGGAAGTGCAGGCCACCGCCCGCGAGCTGGGCACCTCATCGCGCAAGATCCGCCTCATCCTCGCCCGGCTCCCGGGCCTGAGCGTGGATCAGGCGCTGGCCTTGCTGCGCTACGTGCAGTCGCCGCACGCGCGCGCCGTTTCCAAAGTGGTGCTTTCGGCCGCTTCCAACGCTGAGAACAACTTCGAACTGGACCCCGACGGACTCTTCATCAAGCGCGCCTTCGCAAACGAAGGGCGCACCCAGAAGCGTTTCCGGCCACGGTCACGCGGGCGGGTGAGCCCCATCCTCAAGCGATCGACCCACGTCACCATCATCCTGGACGAACGAGAGGGTTAGCGAATTGGGACAGAAGGTACACCCTCACGGGTTCCGTCTCGGGATCATCTACGACTGGGAATCGAAGTGGTTCGCGGAGCGCGATTACACGGCGCGGCTGCACCAGGACCTGGAGCTGCGGCGTTTTGTGCTGAACGAATTGCCGGATGCGAGCATCAGCCACGTCGAAATCGACCGCAACGCGAACCTCGTGACGGTCACGGTGCACACAGCGAAGCCGGGCATCGTCATCGGGCGCGGCGGGCAGAAGGTGGAAGAGCTGCGGAACACGCTCGAGCGCTTCACGGGCGGGCGCATTCGGGTCAACATCCAGGAGATCCGCACGCCCGAACTCGATGCCTACCTGGTCGCCCGTTCCGTGGCAGACCAACTGGAGCGGCGCGTGGCCTTCCGCCGTGCCGTGAAGCAGTCCGTGCAGCGCACCATGCAGCGCGGCGCGTTGGGCGTGCGCGTGGCCGTTGCGGGCCGCCTCGGCGGCGCCGAAATGTCCCGGCGCGAATCCGATACGGCCGGGCGCGTGCCGCGCCACACGCTGCGCGCGAACATCGACTACGGCATCGCTGAGGCACACACGACCTTCGGCCGCATCGGCGTGAAGTGCTGGATCTACAAGGGCAACATCCTGCCTGAAATCAACGCGGAGCGGGAGCGCGTCGAAGAGGCCATGGAGGTCCATGCTCCCGTGCGCCCGGCTGTGGACGAGACCCCCGAGATGGACGGCCAGGCGCCGAGCCCCGGCCACACCGCGATCACGATGGAGCAGCAGGCCGCCGTGCAGCGTGAAGCACAGGACGGGGAAGGTTAGCCGATGCTACAGCCACGCCGGGTCAAACATCGCAAGCAGCATCGCGGGCGCCGTTCAGGTGAGGCGATGACGGGCAACTTCGTCGCGTTCGGGGAATTCGGGCTGCAGGCCCAGGGTGCGGCGTGGATCGATTCGCGCCACATCGAAAGCGCCCGCCGCGCCATAACCCACGAAATGAAGCGCGGCGGCAAGGTTTGGATCCGCATCTTCCCGGACAAGCCGGTGACGGCGAAGCCGGCGGAAACGCGCATGGGTTCCGGTAAGGGCGCACCCGACCGCTGGGTGGCGGTGGTGAAGCCGAACCGCATGATGTTCGAGGTGGCGGGTGTGCCCGAGCCGGTGGCGCGCGAAGCGCTCAGGTTGGCCGCGCACAAGCTGCCCATCGCCACGAAAATCGTCCAGCGCGACGAGATGGTGGTTTAGCCATGGCCGAACGCAGTGCCGAAGACTTGCGCCGCCTCGATGAACCGCGGCTCGACCACGAAATCAACGAGGCCTACCGGGCGCTCTTCGCCCTCCGCTTCCAGCACGCCAGCCGGCAGCTGGAAAACTACCGCGAACTGCGCAATGCCAGGCGCAGGATAGCGCGGCTGCGGACGGTGAAGCGTGAGCGTCAACTGGCTGCCATCCCGGGGGAGGACTAGGCATGGGCCAGCAACGCATCATCCAGGGGACGGTCGTGTCCAACAAGATGGAAAAGACGGTCGTGGTGACGGTGAAGCGCCGCAAGAAGCACCGCCTTTACCACAAGGTGCTCTCCTTGACAGGACGCTTCAAGGCGCACGACGAAGAGAACGCCTGCCAGTTGGGCGATGTCGTCCGCATCATCGAATGCCGTCCGCTTTCGAGGGACAAGCGTTGGCGCGTGCTTGAGATCCTCACGCATGGCGATGTCGCCGACGTGGCGCCGGAAACGATCGGGCGGGAGATAGAACAAACGGCGCAGGCGGCGCCCAAGTCGGAGGTTCAGGCGTGATCCAGCAGGAAACTCGCCTCAAGGTGGCCGATAACTCCGGCGCGCGTTCGTTGTTGTGCATCCGCGTCCTGGGCGGCAGCCGCCGCCGTTACGCGCGCCCGGGCGACATCATCGTAGCCAGCGTGAAGGTGGCGCAGCCAAATTCGAACGTGAAGAAGGGCGAAGTCGTCAGGGCGGTGGTGGTGCGGGTGACCAAAGAGTACGGACGTCCGGACGGCTCCTACATCCGCTTCGATGAGAACGCCGCCGTGCTGCTCGCGCCCGACGGCGAAAACCCGCAGGGGACGCGCATCTTCGGCCCCGTCGCGCGCGAACTGCGCGACCGCAACTTCATGAAGATCGTCTCGCTCGCACCGGAGGTGCTCTGATGCCCGCGAAGCTGAAGCGTAACGACCGCGTCGTCGTCATCGCCGGGAAGGACAAGGGCAAGCGCGGCACCGTGCGGCGCGTGCTCAACAAGTTCGACCGCGTGGTGGTGGAAGGCGTGAACATGGTGAAGAAGCACCAGCGAGCGCGCGCCCAGGGCCAGCAGTCGGCGATCATCGAACGCGAAGCACCCCTGCACGTCAGCAACGTCATGCTCATCGACCCGAACACCGACGAGCCGACGCGCGTCACCTTCCGCCGGCGTGACGACGGCACGATGGTGCGCGTGGGCAAGCGCAGTGGGGAGGACATCGAGTAATGGCGCCCCGAATGAAGGACAAGTACGAAGGCGAAGTCATGGGCGCGCTGCGCGAACAGTACCGCTACGGCAACGTCATGCAGGTGCCGCGCATCACCAAGATGGTGGTGAACATCGGCATGGGCGAAGCGCTGACGGACGCGAATGCACTAGACAAGGCGTCGGACGACATAGCCGCGATCACGGGCCAAAAGCCCATCATCAACCGCGCGAAGCGTTCCATCGCCAACTTCCGCCTGCGTGAAGGCAACCCGATCGGGGTTTCGGCGACGCTCCGCGGCCCGCGCATGTGGGAGTTCCTTGACCGGCTGGTGACCGCGGCGCTGCCGCGCATCCGGGATTTCCAGGGGCTCAACCCGAACGCGTTCGATGGACGCGGCAACTTCAGCCTGGGGCTTCGAGAGCAGCTCATCTTCCCCGAAATCGACTACGACAAGGTCGACAAGGTGCGTGGGATGCAGGTGACTATCGTGACCACGGCACGGACCGACGAAGAAGGGCGGCGGCTGCTCGAACTGATGGGCATGCCCTTCCGCCGGACTCAAGGGGGATAGGAGTGGCATCCAAAGGCATTATCAACCGGGACATGGCCCGCCGCGCACTGCACGCCAAGTTCGCGGTGCGCAGGGCGGAATTGAAGAAGGAGCTGAAAAGCGCCTGGGGGGACCCCGAAACGGTGGCCCAGCTCTACGACGAGCTGCGCAAGTTGCCACTCAACAGCAGCCCCACGCGGCTGCACAACCGCGATTTCATCACGGGGCGGCCGAAAGGGTACATCCGCAAGTTCGGCCTTTCCCGCATCACAATGCGCGAACTCGCGCACCGGGGCCTGCTCCCGGGCGTGACCAAGTCCAGCTGGTAGGTGCGGAAGCAAACGCCAGAGGGGAAATGCAATGAGTATGTCTGACCCGGTCGCCGATATGTTGACCCGCATCCGCAACGCCGTTACATCGCGGCACGATGCGGTCCTCATCCCGGCGTCCAAAATGAAAGTGTCAATCGCCCGCGTCCTCAAGGAAGAAGGCTTCATCCGCGACTTCCAGGTGATTGAGGAAGAGGGCCGGCCGCAGCCGAACCTGAAAGTGGAACTGAGCTACGGCGGGCGCAAGCAGCCGACGCTGACAGGCGTGCAGCGCGTGAGCAAGCCGGGATTGCGCGTGTACGTGCAGCGGCGCGAGATCCCGCGCGTGTACGGCGGGCTCGGCATAGCCATCCTTTCGACGCCAAAGGGCATCATGACGGGGCAGGAGGCCCGCCGCCAGGAAGTTGGCGGCGAAGTCCTCTGCTACGTCTGGTAGGAGGAGCCGGCATGTCGCGCATAGGCCGTCAACCCGTCGCCGTCCTGCCGGGCGTCGATGTCACCTTCGCCGAAAACAACGTCATCACCGTCAAGGGCCCGAAAGGGCAGCTGGAACGGAAGTTCCCCGCTTCCATCAGCTTCAGGCACGACGAGGGCCAGGTGCTCGTCGCGCGGCCCAACGATGAAGGCAAGCAGCGCGCCCTGCACGGACTTTCGCGGTCGCTGCTGAACAACATGGTCACGGGCGTGACGAGCGGCTTCACGACGACGCTGGAAGTGCAGGGCGTGGGCTACCGGGCGCAGTTGCAGGGAACCAGCCTGCAGCTCGCGCTCGGCTTTTCGCACCCGGTGATTGTGGTGCCGCCCGAAGGCATCACCTTCGCCGTGGAAGGGCCGCGCATTCACGTGCAGGGGATCAACAACGAACAGGTCGGCCAGGTGGCGGCGAACATCCGCAAGCTGCGCCCGCCCGAGCCTTACAAGGGCAAGGGCATCCGCTACCTCGGTGAACGCGTGCGCCGCAAGGCCGGCAAGGCCGGGAAGGTAGGCAAGTAGTGAGCAAAGCGACATCCACACTCGCGCGCCAGCGGCGCCACGTTCGCGTGCGGCGCAAGGTTGCCGGCACACCGGCACGCCCCCGCCTGAACGTGTTCCGCAGCGCCACGCACATCTACGCACAGGTGATCGATGACACCTCCGGGCGCACACTTGCCGCCGCCAGCGACCTCGACGCCGACCTTGCGAAAGAGATAGCCGGTAAGACCAAGACCGAGCGCGCCGTGGCGGTTGGCAAAGCCGTCGCGGGGCGCGCGAAGGCCAGCGGCGTGGAGTCCGTGGTGTTCGACCGCGGCGGCTACCAGTATCACGGCCGCGTCGCCGCGCTCGCGCAAGCGGCCCGTGAAGCAGGATTGGGGTTCTAGATGAGTCACTTCGACCATGGACAGGACGACCTGACCGAAAAGGTCATCTACATCAACCGCGTCGCCAAAGTGGTCAAGGGTGGCCGCCGCTTCAGCTTCAGCGCCCTCATTGTGGTGGGCGATGGCAACGGCAGCGTGGGCATTGGGCTCGGCAAAGCGAACGAAGTGCCCGAGGCCATCCGCAAGGGCGCGACGCTGGCGAAAAAGCAGATGGTGCGCATCCCCATGAAGGGCGGCAGCATCGCGCACCCCTTGCTCGCGCGGTACGGCGCCGCGCGCGTCATGATGAAGCCCGCCAGCCACGGCACGGGCGTGATTGCCGGAGGCGCCGTCCGTGCCATCATGGAGGCCGCTGGCGTCACCGACGTGCTCGCAAAGTCGCTCGGCAGCCGCAACCCGATCAACGTCGCCCGGGCGACGCTCGACGGCCTGAGCACGCTGCGAGACCCGGACGGGGCACGCGACCGCCGGCTCGCGCTGCAGGCAGGACGATAGCCGTGGCCGTCATCGCGATTACCTGGCGCAAGAGCGCCATCGGCTACAACCAGGACCAGAAGGACACGATCCGTAAGCTCGGGTTGCGACGGCTGCGCCAGACGGTGACGCACGAAGATTCGCCCGCGCTGCGCGGGATGATCGGCAAGGTTTCCCACCTGGTGGACGTACAGGACGCCCGGGAAGAGCCCGGGGGAGGCGCGCGGTGAGCATCGACGCCAGTCAACTGCGCCCCGACAAAGGGGCGACACATTCGCGCAAGCGCGTCGGCCGCGGCAACAGCAGCGGCCAGGGCACGTACGCCGGCAAGGGACTCAAGGGCCAGAAGTCGCGCAGCGGCAAGGGCGTGCGGCTAGGCTTTGAAGGCGGCCAGCTGCCGCTCGTGCGGCGCATGCACGTGTTGCGCGGATTCAACAACAAGTGGCGCGTGGAATACCAGCCCATCAACCTGGGCGAACTGGAGCGCTTCGATGATGGGGCGACGGTCACGCCGGAATCCCTTAAGGCGGCAGGCCTGCTGCGCCAGCTGCGCGAGCCCGTCAAGGTGCTCGCGCGCGGGGAGCTGACCAGGAAGCTCGATATCACCGCTCACCGTTTCAGCGAGGCGGCCAGGGCCCGCATCGAAGAGCTCGGCGGGAGCGCCACCCTGGTTGCGCCCGAAGAGCCGGCGAAGGACGAATAGCAGATGACCGCACAGGCCGCCGCCCGCCCGCGACTGCTGCAGGCAATGGTCGATGCCTTCCGCCAGCAGGACGTGCGCCGCAAGCTGCTCTTCACGCTCGCGATGCTCATCGTGTTCCGTTTCGTGGCGCACGTGCCCATCCCGAACGTCGACCGCGACGCGCTCGAGCAGGCGTTCGAAAACAACTCGCTCCTGGACTTCCTCAGCATCTTCTCCGGCGGGGCCCTGCAGAACCTGAGCGTCGCGGCGCTGGGGGTGTACCCCTACATCACGGCCTCGATCATCATGCAGGTGCTGACACCGCTGTTGCCGAACCTGCGCGCCATGCAGGAAGAGGGCGAGCAGGGACGGCGGCGCGTGCAGCTCTACACGCACTGGCTGTGCGTGCCCATGGCCTTCGTGCAGGGCTACGGCCAGATCCTGTTCATCAACAACCAGTCCGGCACCGAAGTCGTGCGTGACTTCGGCTTTGAAAACGACGCGACGGGCACGCTGGCGACGCTCTTCACCCTGGCGGCAGGGACGATGTTCCTGGTCTGGCTTGGTGAGTTGATCACGGAGCACGGCATCGGCAACGGCATCTCCGTCATCATCTTCGGCGGCATCGTGGCGCGCCTGCCTTCGCTCATCCCGAACCTCTCGACGGAGTCCATCATCGGCATCCTCGCGATCGCGGCCTTCGCGCTCGCGCTCACCTTCCTGGTCGTGTACTTCCAGGAGGCGCAGCGGAGGGTGCCTGTGCAATACGCGCGCTCCGCCTTCCGGGGTGGAAGGATGTACCGGCAACAGGGGCAGAGCCATATCCCCTTACGCGTGAACATGGCGGGCATGATCCCGCTGATCTTCGCCTTCTCCATCATGATCCTGCCCGCGACGTTCGCTTCCTACTTCAGTAATTCGGGCGGTTGGGTGGAATCGGTGGCGGACTTCTTTGTGAACCAATTCCAGGGTGGGCGAGGTGGCGTTGGGCAGAGCCCGATCTACTGGGTCATCCTCTTCCTGCTGGTGGTCGTGTTCACGTTTTTCTACACTATGGTGCAGTACCAGCAGCAGCAGATGGCGAAAACTCTGCAGCGCCAGGGGGCGTTCATCCCGGGCATCCGGCCGGGGCCGCCGACGGAACAGTACCTTATCCGTGTGGTCACGCGCATCACATGGGCGGGTGCCTTCTTCCTCGGTTTTGTGGCCGTGCTGCCGTACTTCGTGGGGCTGGTGAGTGACGTACAGGCGCTCACTATTTCGAGCACGGGCTTCCTGATCGTGGTTGCGGTGGTGCTGGACACCATGAAGCAGCTGGAAGCGCAGCTCCTGATGCGCAACTACGAAGGGTTCATTCGTTAGTGTTCGTTGTGCTTCTGGGGCCGCCGGGCGCCGGGAAAGGCACGCAGGCGCAGCGCATCGCCGCTGCGACGGGCCTCGTGCACATCTCCACGGGCGACATGTTCCGCGAAAACGTCAGGGACAAAACCGAACTCGGCCGGCTCGCGAAGACGTACATGGACCAGGGCGACCTGGTGCCCGACGACGTCACGATTCGTATGTTGCTCGAACGCATCAGCCGCCCCGATGCCAGCGCAGGCGCCATGTTCGATGGCTTCCCCCGCAACGTCGTGCAGGCGGCCGCGCTCGAAACGGCCCTCGCCACGCGTGGCGCGCGCATCGACCGTGCGCTGCTCCTCTCTGTGCCAGATGAGGGGCTTATCGCCCGGCTTGGCGGTCGCTGGACCTGCCGCGATTGCGGCAGGCTCTACCACGAACGCAACGACCCACCACGGGTGGCCGGCCGTTGCGACGCGTGCGGCGGGGAGCTCTACCAGCGTGAGGACGACCGTCCCGAAGTCGTCCGGGCGCGCCTCCAGAAGCAGAAGCCTCCCGACGACCTGATAGAGCACTATCGGCAGGCCGGCGTCCTCCAGGAGTTCGAAGGGGAACGCCCGTTGGATGACGTCACGAGCGCACTACTCGAGGCGATCGGCTGATGGCGGTGAAGCTGAAGTCGCGGGATGAACTGCGCGTGATGCGTGAAGCCGGGCAGATCGTCGGTGAGACGCTCGCGCGCATTCGCGGGATGGTGTGCCCGGGGCTCAACCTCAAGGACGTCGAGCGCTTCGTCCACGAAGAGTTCACGCGCAGGGGCGCGAAGGAGACGTTTCTTCACTACACGCCAGACCGCCGCCGAGCGCCCCCCTACCCGTCCAACATCTGCATCAGCGTCAACGAGCAGCTGGTGCACGGCATCCCGAGAGATCGCCGCCTGGTCGAAGGGGACATCGTCACGTTCGACCTGGGAGCCACCTACCGTGGCTACGTGGGCGACGCCGCCATCACCGTTGCTGTGGGCGAAATAAGCGCGGAGGCGGCGCGGCTGATGGAGGTGACCGAAGACTCACTCTGGAAGGGGATCCGGGCCGCCGGCAAGGGCAGCCACCTCAACGACGTATGCGGCGCAATTGAAGATACCGCGCTGGCGGCGGGCTACGGCGTCGTGCGCGGCTATGGCGGGCATGGCGTCGGCCGCGAAATGCACGAAGAGCCGCACGTCCCCAACCATCGTCTGCGCGGGCGCGGCGTGCCCCTGCGCGCCGGCCTTGTCATCGCCCTTGAGCCTATGTTCACCATCGGCAGCCCCGAGACTACGGAAGGGGCCGACCGCTGGACTGTAAGCACGAAAGACGGTAGCCTTTGCTGTCATTTCGAGCATACGATAGCCATTCGGGAAGGGTGTGAGCCTGAAGTGCTCACACTCCCATAGGAATCCGCGCGAATGAAGGTTGTATGGCCGAAGTCGAAGGGGTGGTCACCGAGCCGCTGCCCAACGCCATGTTCAAGGTCCAGCTGGCGGATGGGCACGAAGTGCTCGCACACCTCGGCGGGGCCATTCGCATGAACTTCGTGAAACTGCTCCCGGGTGACCGCGTGCTCGTGGAGCTTTCGCCATTCGACCCGCGCCACGGCCGGATCACGTACCGTTTCAAGTAACGGCTTCGGCCGCAGGCCACCAGGAGAATCATGAAGGTTCGAGCTTCCGTCAAGCCACGCTGCGACAAGTGCAAGGTGATCCGTCGGCACGGCCGCGTGATGGTGATTTGTGAAAACCCCAAGCACAAGCAGCGGCAAGGATAGGCATGGCACGTATTTCCGGAGTCGACATTCCCAACGAAAAGCGCCTCGAAGTGGCACTCACGTACATCTACGGCATCGGCCCGACGCGTGCGAAGGCGATCCTCACATCGACGGTGATCAGCCCCGACAAGCGTGCGCGTGAACTCACGGATGACGAAGTGCTGCGGATACGCGAATTCATCGACAAGCAGTACATCGTCGAAGGCGACCTGCGCCGCGAGGTTCGCCAGAACATCTCGCGGCTGATCGAAATCAACTGCTACCGCGGGCAGCGGCACCGGCGCAATCTGCCGGTCCGTGGCCAGCGCACGCGCACAAATGCGCGCCAGAAGCGTGGCGCGCGCAAGACGGTGGCGGGTAAGCGCCGCGCGGGAAAGAAGTAAGAAGGCAAGCGAACCATGGCCGAAGCAAAACGAGGAGCCGCCGCCGCCGCGGCGCGCCGCCAAAAGCGCCGCGAACGAAAGTCCATCCCCCGCGGCAAGGCGTTCATTAAGAGCACCTTCAACAACACGCTCGTCACGCTCACGGACCCGAACGGGAACGTGATTTCGTGGGCGAGCGCGGGCGGGTCGGGGTTCAAGGGCTCGCGCAAGAGCACACCCTTCGCCGCACAGATGGCGGGCGAAAAAGCAGCCCGCCAGGCCATGGACCACGGCATGCAGATGGTGGAGGTGTTCGTGCGTGGCGCTGGCAGCGGCCGCGAAGCAGCGATCCGTTCGCTCCAGGCGGCCGGCATGACGGTCACGGCCATCCGCGATGTCACCCCAATCCCTCACAACGGCTGCCGCGCACCGAAGCGCCGGCGAGTCTAGGAGCAAAGCTACCGCATGGCACGTTACACCGGTCCAGTTTGCCGCCTCTGCCGCCGGCACGGCGAAAAGCTCTTCCTCAAGGGCGAACGCTGCTTCACTCCCAAGTGCAGCTTCGATCGCCGCCCGAACCCGCCGGGCCCGCGCCCCACCCGCCGCCGCAAAGTGAGCGACCGCGGGCTGCAGCTGCGCGAAAAGCAGCGCGCGCGTGTGGCCTATGGCGTGCTCGAAAAGCAGTTCGTGCGCTACTACAAGGAAGCCATCCGGCGGCCGGGCGTTTCCGGCGAAAACCTCGTGCGGCTGCTGGAAACGCGGCTCGACAACATCGTCTATCGCATGGGCTTCGCCGATTCGCGTAACCAGGCGCGCCAGATAGTGCGCCACGGCCTCATCGCCGTGGATGGCCGCAAGCTGGACGTGCCCTCAGCACACCTGAAGGAGGGTGAGACGATCGGCTTCACTCCTCGTGGACAGCGAAGCGAGTACTATAAGATCGTCCAAGAAACCATCAAATCCAAGAACCCTCCTTCGTGGCTGATGCTCGACGCAGCGGCCATGACGGGGCGTGTCACCGGCATCCCCGCCGTGGCTCACGGCGAAACACACCTGTTCAACGAAAACGTCATCATCGAGTACTACTCGCGCTAGGCGACGACTCGAACCAGCAGCTAGTTTGAGGGCTGAAGCGAACATGATGGATTCCATGGAGTTGATCGGGCAAACGGCCGAAGAGGTCGTCCCGCAGCTCAACGTAGAAGACGAAACCGACACCTACGCCCGGCTGATCGCCGAGCCGCTGGACGCTGGCTACGGCATCACGCTGGGCAACGCCATGCGGCGTGTGCTGCTCAGTTCGCTTGAAGGCGCGGCGATCGAATCCGTGCGCGTCGACCAGGTCGAGCACGAATTCTCGACCATCCCGGGGATGCAGGAAGACACCACCGAATTCCTCCTCAACGTCAAGGAAGTGCGTCTCAAGGCGCTCAGCAATCGGCCGGGCACGCTTGCGCTCGATGCGACTGGGCCCGGCGAAGTGCGCGCCGGCGACCTGCAGGCGCCCGCCGATTTCGAAATCATGAACCCGGAGCTCCACCTCGCCACGCTGGATGGCACAGGCGGGCGGCTGAACGTGGAGTTCCACGCGCGCGTCGGCAAGGGCTACGTGCCCGCCGGCTCTGTTGAAGGCCTGCCCATCGGCGTTATCCCGGTCGATGCCGTGTTTTCGCCGGTGCGAAAGGTCAACTATCGTGTCGAGCGCACGCGCGTCGGCCAACTGACGAACTTCGACCGCCTCGTCCTCGAAGTCTGGACGGACGGGACGATCGGGCCAGTCGATGCGGTGGGCCAGAGCGCCGAGATCCTCATGGCCGAGTTTTCGCTTTTCAGCGCCATGGGCCGCGCGGTCGTTCGGGGTGGCACACAGTCGAGCATCGGCAGTGCTTTCGGGAGCGGATTGGCGCCAGACCGCTACAACACACCCATCGAGGAGCTCCAGCTTTCTGTTCGGGCCTACAACTGCCTCAAGCGCAGCGGCCTGATGACCGTCGGGCAAGTGCTCGAAAAAAGCGAGGATGAACTGCTCGCCCTGCGGAACTTCGGCAAGAAGTCCTACGACGAACTGCGCGACCGGCTCATCGAGCTCGGCTACGTCGATGGCGATGCCGCAGGGTTGCAGCCGATTATCGAACACCGGGGCGTCGCGGCGGCGATGCGGCAATCACGCCGGCCCGCGGCCGCCCCCAGCCGCGCAAGCGCCGTCATCCTCGATGAAGAAGACGAAGAAGAGAGCCTGGGCGCGCTCGGCAAGGCCCTCAAAGAAGCATTGAAGGAAGTAGGCGACGACGACTTGCTCGGCGCCGACGACGAGGTCTAGCCATGCGACATCGCCTGTCCGGCCGTCACCTTGGCCGCGAAACCTCCCACCGCCTGGCCCTCTACCGCAACCTGTTCACGGACCTGCTGCGGTACGAACGGATAACCACGACGGAAGCGAAGGCCAAGGAGATCCGCCCTATCGCCGAGCGCATCATCACACTCGCGCGGCGGGGCGATGTGCACGCCCGCCGCCTCGCCCAGCGTTTCGTGTACGACGAAAGAGTCGTCAAGCGTGCGTTCGCGGAAATAGGCCCCCGCATGAAGGACAGGCCGGGCGGCTATCTGCGCATCACGAGCATCGAACCGCGCAAGGGCGATGGCGCGCGCATGGCATCGATCGAGTTCGTCGACTACGTCGAGGCGCCACCAACGCCGCGGCCACAGCGCGTGACGGCGGCGCCTGCGACCGGGTCGGCGGCTGCACCTGTCCCGCTCACGCCGCCGCCGGCGCTCGAGGACGCCCCTGGCGGTGAGGCAGGAGCGGAAGCCCCGGCAGGTGACGCGCTGGACGAAAGCATCCGCGCCGAGGCGGCGGGCGATCGTGACGAGGCTGAAGCCGCCGCGGAAGAGTCCGCCGCCGAAGCCCACGCCGAGGATGCAGGCGAAGCGGAGGCGGCGCGACGACGGGAGGACCCGTCGGCCGGGACGGTGTAGCGGCGTGACGGGCAGACGTTTCGCGGCTACCGTGAGCTACGACGGCACCGGTTTCACGGGTTCGCAACGCCAGGCGAACGTGCGCACCGTGCAGGAAGAACTGGAAACCGCGGCCACGGCGCTCTTCGGAGAGCCGGTCCGCGTTGCTATGGCGGGGCGCACCGATGCCGGTGTCCACGCCATTGGCCAGGTAGCGGCCTTCACCGCGGAGACGCGACTGGAGGCCGCGACGGTGGGAAAGGCGCTCAACGCCCACCTGCCGGAAGATGTGGCGGTACGCGATGTGCGCGCGGTGGATGCGGGCTTCGACCCCCGCCGCCATGCGCTACGCCGCTGGTACCGCTACACGGTTTACAACGGCAACGCGCGCGCGCCGCTCCTTCGCCAGCGCTCATGGCACATCCGGGCCACCCTGGATGTGGCGCTGATGGCGGAAGCCGCGAGTGCACTGGAGGGACGGCAGGACTTCATGGCCTGTTCGGGCCCGCTCGAAGATGACCGGACATCTGTCCGCACCGTCTTCACCGCCGGGTGGCGCCGCGAAGGCTGCGCCGTCCTATTCGATATCGAGGCAGAGTCGTTTCTGCCGCAGATGGTGCGCCGCATGGTGGGCGCGCTCGTGCGGGTAGGGCGAGGAAGCCTGCAGAAGGAGGAGTTCGTACACGTGTTGAAGCAGGCTCTGCCGGCCAGCATCGGCCCCACGGCCCCGGCCCAGGGGCTCTGCCTGCAACGTGTGTGGTACGACGAACAGAGCCGATGAACACGACCGTCCGCATGAAGGTGTCACAGATTTACAAGGACTGGCACGTCATCGACGCCGCCGGGCGCCCCCTCGGGCGAGTGGCCACGGAGGCGGCCACGCTCCTCCGGGGCAAGCACAAGCCCACCTACGAACCGCACCTCGATGATGGCGACTTCGTCATCATCGTCAACGCCGCCCAGGTGCGCGTAACGGGGCGCAAGAGCGAGCAGATCAAGTACCACACGCACTCGGGCTATCCCGGCGGGCTGAAGACGCGTTCCTACGCGGATCAGCTCGCGAAGTTCCCTGAGCGCGTCCTCGAGCGTGCCGTGTGGGGGATGCTCCCTGGCGGTTCCCTCGGCGAAGCGATCTTCAGGCACCTGAAGGTGTATCGCGGGATTAATCATCCGCACCAGTCGCAGATCACTGGTTCGGAACGCGCACGAGCGACCCGCGAAGCGCTCGCAGCGGAAACCGTCTTGGCAACGAAGAAGCCCGCGCGCCTGCGACCTCTGACGGGTGCGGCGCCGGGACCGCAAGCCCCAGGCGCCGCCGAGGACGCCACCACAGCCGCCCTCCAGACCGTGCAGGACGAGGCGGTGCTTTCCAGCGAAACGCCCGCCGCCCCGGCGCCGGTCACTATCGGCGGACAGACAACGATCCCGTACGGGACACCGACGCCGGCCGAGGCCGCTATTACGGCGGGCGCCGCACTTTCCACGGAGGCGCCGAAACGCCGCAGCAGCGGACGCGGAGCCGCCGCGGCAGCGCCCCCGGCCCCCGCGGAGACCGAACTGGCTCCCAAACGCCGTGCCACCGCCAGCAGAGCTCCCGCGGGCGCGGCTGCCGCTGCCGCTGCGAAGCCCAAGCCTGCTCCCTCTGCGGCGAAAGCGGCACCGAAGGCAGCCAAAGCCGCACCGAAGGCAGCCAAAGCCGCGGCTGCTCCCGCCAAGGCGAAAGCAGCGAAAGCCGAAGCGGCGCCTGCGAAGGTTGAAGCACCACCGAAAGCGAAGCCCACAGCTACGAAGAAGACCGCCCCCGGGGCCTCCGGCGCGGCCAAAGCAGAAGAATCGAAACCCGCACGCCGGCGCCCGGCCGCGAAGCGAGAGGAATAGAGCATGGCTGAACAGCAGTATTACTACGGGACTGGACGCCGCAAGACCGCGGTGGCGCGGGTGCGCCTCTACGCCGGTTCGGGAGCGGTGGTCATCAACGGAAAGCCCCTTGAGGAGGTGTTTTCGCGCGATGCGCACCGCGCCGAAGCGACGGCCCCGCTGCGGCGGCTCGGCCGCGAATCCCGCTTCAGCGCCCAGATAAAGTGCGAAGGTGGGGGCATAACCGGCTGGGCGGGCGCCATCCAGATGGGGATCGCGCGCGCGCTCGTGGCTTCCGATGCCTCCCTTAAGCCGACGCTCAAGCGTGGCGAAAACTTGCTCACACGCGACGCGCGCATGAAAGAACGGAAGAAGCCAGGTCTGAAGCGGGCGCGCAAGGCACCGCAGTTCACAAAGCGCTAGCTCAACATCGAGGGAGTGAGTCATGCCAGGCGTCGATGGCGGCCCTGCAAGGCGACCGGGGGCACTGACAAGAGCCCTGCGGCGGGCGCGCCGCGCGTTCCGAGCGACTCCGCTGGATGACCGCCTTGACTACCCGGACGCCCATCGCGCCCCACCGCTGCCGAGTGGTGTGCCGCCCGGAGCCCACTCGCCGCCACCTTCGGACGTGCACGGGCCGCCTTGAACTGCCCACGGATAGGAGATCCATGAAGGTCCTACGCACAGGCGATACCCCCGTCACGGCCGCAACCGCGCCGATCTTTGTAGGCACCGTGCACACGCGTGCGCTGGTAGATCCGGCCGCGAACCCGCAGGTGACCGTCACGCTCGTCCGTTTCAGCGACGGCGCGCGCAACCACCTGCACACGCACCCGACCAGGTCCTCTACATCATCGAAGGCGCCGGCATCGTGGCCACGCGGGAGCAAGAGCACAGCGTGGCCGCCGGGGATGTCGCTCACATCCCCGCGGGAGAAGCGCACTGGCATGGCGCTGCGCCCGGCGCCGATATGGCCCACTTGTCCATCCTGCCGCCCTGCGAGACGCGCGTGGTCGAGGGCTGACCCTCGTCCGGGCGACGGTTACACACTTCGTTGTGTAGAGTTGGCTGGAGGGGAGCCACCATGCCGACGAACCTTGCACTCGACGACGGCCTCATCCTGGAGGCACAAGAACTTGGCTGCCACAAGACGAAGCGGGAAGCAGTGACGGCTGCACTCGAGGAGTACATCCGCTATCGCAAGCGCATCGGGCTGCTCGCGCTTGAGGGGCAGATTGAATATCGCGACGATTACGATTACAAAGCTGAGCGGCGACGGGATCTGAAGCGGATCCCCCGGTGATCGTGCTCGTCGACAGCAGCGCGTGGTCGCTTTTCTATCGCCGATCGCGGGCCGCCCTCGATGCGGACGGTCAGGCCATGCGCCGGGAGGTGCAGGAACTCATCGGCCGCGGGGACGCTCTGCTCCTGGATGTGGTAAGGCAAGAGGTGCTTACCGGCATCCTTCACTTGGAACAGTTCAGTATCCTGCGGGACCGGCTGCGTGGCCTCGTTCGAGTTGCCGCGAGCGCTGCCGACCACGAACGAGCTGCCCAGTTCGCTAGTGAGGCCATCGCGGCCGGCGTTCAGGGTTCGCCCGTGGACTTCCTCATCTGCGCCGTAGCTGAACGCGTCGGCGTGCCCATCCTCACCCTCGATCGCGACTTTGTGCGCTATGCTGCGCTCCTGCCCATTCGGCTGCACGAACCGAGAGGAGAGACACCATGACCACCAACCACCAGTGGCTGCTTGCCGCGCGCCCGAGCGGGATGATCACGGGCAAGGAATTCGAATGGAACGAAGCCCCGCTGCCCGAGCCCGGTGAAGATCAGGCGCTCGTGCGCACGATCTACGTTTCGCTAGACCCGGCGATGCGCGGCTGGATGGTGGACCGGCGATCGTACGTTCCACCCGTCGCCATCGGCGAAGTGATGCGCGCTGGCGGCGTGGGCGAAGTGGTAGCTTCGAACAACCCGGCTTTCGCCCCCGGCGACCTGGTGAGCGGCACACTGGGATGGCAGGAGTACGCCTTGACGGATGGCGCGGGGATGATGCCCCTGCGTAAGCTCGCCCCAGGGACGAACCTGCGCGCGAGCATGGGCGTGCTCGGCGGCACCGGCATGACGGCTAACTTCGGCCTGCTCGATGTCGGGCAGCCCAAGGAGGGCGAGACGGTCGTCGTCTCCGGTGCGGCGGGCGCTACCGGCTCCGTCGCCGGCCAGATAGCGAAGATCAAGGGCTGCCGCGTGGTCGGCTTCGCGGGTGCCGATGACAAATGTGCCTGGGTGCGGGATGAACTCGGGTTTGATGAGTGCATCAACTACAAGACGGAGAACATCGCTCGCCGCCTGCGCGAAACGTGTCCCAACGGCATCGATGTGTACTTCGATAACACCGGCGGCGAGATCCTGAACGCAGTGCTGGCGCAGATCAACCTGAAGGCGCGCATCGTCGTCTGCGGCGGCATTTCCGGGTACAACGCAGTCGAGCCACCGCCCGGGCCGTCGAATTATATGCAACTCGTGGTCATGCGCGCGCGCATGGAGGGCTTCCTCGTGAGCGACTACGCGCGCCAGTTCCCGGCCGCCATGACCGAGATGTCCGGATGGATCGCGGAGGGCCGGCTGAAGTCGCGCGAGACGGTCATCGAGGGGCTTGAGAACGCACCGAAGGCGTTCCGCATGCTCTTCGAAGGGGCGAACACGGGCAAGATGCTCGTGCAGGTGGCGCAGGAGCGACGTTAGTGTTACGCACCGGGGACGCTATGCCGGGGCCAGCATATTGCAGCCTCTCCCCATTCGCGTACCATCCCCCTGCAATAGCTGGCGCGGCCACCGCGCCGGGCAGGAGAGTGTTCCTTGGCTGAAGGCAACGGAAACGGTTCCATGGAAAAGGCGTTCAACGGCAAGATGCTCACCGTCAACCTGACGACGGGCGAAATCGCCGTCGAGCGCCCGCAAGAGTCCCTCTACCGCCAGTACCTCGGCGGCTACGGCATCGGCGCGCGCATGCTCTGGGACCGCGTGCCGCAGGGCGCGGATGCGCTCGGGCCCGAAAACATGCTCGGCATGTTCCCCGGCCTGCTCACGGGCACGCCGCTCTTCGGACAGCGCTGGCAGGTTGTTTGCAAGAGCCCGCTCACCGGAGGCTGGGGCGATGCCAACTGCGGCGGCGACTTCGGCGGCGTGCTCAAGCTCGCCGGCTGGGACGGCATCATGTTCTTCGGCAAGGCGGCCAACCCGGTTTACCTCCTCATCGAAAACGACACGGTCGAACTGCGCGACGCCAGCGACCTCTGGGGCACAGGCGCCATCGAAAACGAAGTCGCGCTGAAGGCCCGCCACGGCAAGCGCGCGAGCGTCGCCAACATCGGGCAGGCGGGCGAGACACTTTCGCTCATCAGCGGCATCTGCAACGACCACGGCCGGCTCGCCGCCCGTTCGGGTGTGGGCGCGGTCATGGGTTCGAAGAACCTGAAGGCGGTGGTTGCCGTCGCCGAGCGCAAGATCATCAGCCAGACGCCGGAGACCATCAAGATGCTCCGCACCAACCTGGACGATTTCGTCAAGCCGCTCAAGGACTTCTTCCACACCTTCGGGACGACCGGCATAACGGCCATGAGCGCCCTCAACGGCGACTCCCCGGTCAAGAACTGGGGCGGCGTCGGCGTGGTCGATTTCCCTATCGCCCAGCAGATCGACGGCGGTTCGATGATCAACCCGAAGATGGAGAAGTCGTACGGTTGCTGGCACTGCCCGATGGCCTGCGGGGCCGAATCGGTGGAATCGGCGAACGAAAAGTACCCGTACCCCCACCATACCCATCGCCCAGAGTACGAAGCGATGGCCGCCTTCGGCACCATGAACCTGATGGCGGACCCGGACGCGCTCATCTACGCCAACCACCTCGCCAACGAATACGGCTTCGATGTGATCAGCGCAGGCGTCGCCGTTTCCATGGCCATCGAGTGCTACCAGGCAGGCATCATCACCAAAGAAGATACCGACGGACTGGAGCTGAAGTGGGGCAGCGATGACTCGGTCATCGAATTCCTCAAGATGATGGGCGAGCGTCGCGGCATCGGGGCGGTGTTCTCCGATGGCGTGAAGGTTGCGGGCGAGAAGATCGGCCACGGCGCCGAGAAGTTCGCCATGCACATCGGCGGGCAAGAACTCCCCATGCACGACCCCAAGCTGCAGCCCGAATACCACACCACCTACAAGCTCGACCCGACCCCCGGGCGGCACACGCAGTACGAAGGCAACAAGCGCCTCGGGAAGATCCCGCCAGCCCCCAAGGATTCCAAGGACTACACCAACCGCGGCGAGCACCACAAGGGCGCGAGCGAGTACATGCACGTCGTCAACAGCGGTGGCATGTGCCAGTTCATCATGATGGCCGCGAACACCACGAACATGCCTTCCTGGTTCAATGCCGTCACCGGCTGGGACATGAGCATGGACGAAATGCTCCAGGTGGGCGAACGCATCGGCAACCTGCGCATGGCCTACGAAGTACGCGAGGGCGGCAACCCGCGCAAGCGCCACGTCCCCCCCCGCGTTACCGGCGAATCGAACGAAGGCACCCACACCGGCCCCCTCGCGGGCGTGCGGCTCGACACCGAACTCCTGGAGACGGACTACCTCAAGGCCTGCGATTGGGACGTCAACACCTGCGTCCCGTCGAGGACGAAGCTGGAGAGCCTGGGGCTGGGCGAAGTGGCCGCCGCGCTTCACTAGGGCGAGGCGTCCAGCCACGATCCTGAGCACGGAGGGGTGGCAGAGTTGCCACCCCTCGTCTGTTGTTGAGCGTGCATAAGTCTGTAGCCCGACTACAACGGCTTCAACAATTTGCGGCGAGAGCTGGCCGCCGTCCACGGTTCCAACTCAGCGCCGCCATGACCTCCGTGGTGGCGCACCGTGCCCTCCTTCGCAGTCGGGGTACGGCTTGGGGGGACGGTGAGGCAACGGATCGACGGGCAGCGGGACCGGAGCGGTCATCGGCGCGGGCTATGACGACGCGCGTCCGCCTCTTGACATTGGAGCTGGTCCAAGGTCTAGCGTTAGCGCACGATGAGCACGCTATTGACGATCGGTGAGGTGGCTGAGGCTTCCGGGCTCGCCGCTGACACTATCCGTTACTACGAGCGGGTTGGCGTGTTGCCTAAGGTGCAGCGCGAGAGCAACGCCTATCGGGGGTATCCACCCGAGCACGTCGAGACGCTGCGTTTCGCCCGCCGTCTCCGTGAGCTGGGATTGGCGCCGAGCGACATGACCGACCTCATTCGCCTCTTTCACGACGGCACGTGTCGCCAAATGCATCAGGCGTTGGTTGAGCGGTGCGAGTCGACCCTCAACAAAGTTCATACCCAACGGCTCGAACTCGAACGGGTCGAGTCCCAGCTCGCTGCCGTCCTGGACGGTCTGCAGCACCAGGAGGTTGACAACCACCGCATCTCCACGGTGGAACCTTGCGCCTGCGTCGCCGTGATTGAAGGAGACGAGTCACCATGAAGCCAAAACTCGCCGGGAACAACCGCCTTTGGCCCCAGGTAACCTGGAGTCGAATCGCCTTGCGGGTACGGGCGCCGCACTCGTGTGCGGCTCGTCCGCCGCAGCCTCCCGCACACCGAAGCCATTAAGGGGATCTTCCTCATATTGGCGGGAGTTTACTTGGTCGCTTACTGGGCCTATGTCGGACGTCAGCTGTCCGTGTAGGCCACAGGGAAGGAAAACGCATATGTACGACCTCATTATTATCGGCGGCGGCGCCGCCGCATTTTCCGCCGCCACCAAAGCCAACGACCTTGGCGCCCAGGCCCTGATGGTCAACGCGGGATTACCGTTGGGTGGCACTTGCGTCAACGTTGGATGCGTGCCGTCGAAGTTGTTACTCGCCATCGCCGAAGCGCTGATCGCGACCAAACGCTCGGCCTTTGACTCGGTTCGACCGGCGAAGGTCAACGGCACCTTCTCTGTCAAGGCGGCTCGCGAGGAGAAGGATGCTCTGATTGCCGGTCTGCGGGAGCGGAACTACACGAACGTGCTTGAGTCTTTCGAGCACGTCACCTTTCGCTCCGGCCGCGCCCGTATCGCCGGCCCCGGCCAGATCGACGTCGATGGCGCAACGTTCGAAGGCCGCCACGTCCTCGTCGCGACGGGTAGTCGTGCGAGCATCCCGCCGATTCCCGGGCTGGTCGAAGCTGGCTACCTCACCAACGTCGAAGCGCTGCAGCTGGATGACGCGCCCAGGAGACTCGTCGTCATCGGCGGCGGCCCGCTCGGGCTCGAATTCGCCCAGGTGTTCGCGCGGTTCGGTTCCCAGGTCACCGTGCTGGAAGCTCAGCCACACATCGTCCCGCAGGCCGAACCGGAGATTGCCGCCGTGTTGCAGGTGGCGCTGGAAAGCGAGGGCATCACCATTCGCACCGGCCTGCGGATTGAGAGGGTTGTGGCAGGCTCGCCCAAAACCATTGTCTGCGGACCGAAAACCTCCGATTGCTTTGAAGCGGACGCCATCCTCGTTGCGACGGGCATTCGCGCGAACACTGAGGAGCTGGGGTTGGCTGAGGCGGGGGGTCGCCTTGGCAAATCCGGCTTCGTGGAGACGACCAACTGGTACGAGGCCGGGCAGAACCTCTGGGCCGCCGGCGACGTTGTCGGCAAGATGCCGCTAGAGACTGTCGCTGCCAAGGAAGGAGCGCTCGCGGCTGGCAACGCGCTCGAAGGGAGGCGTGACTCGCTCGATTATGATGCGGTCCCGTGGGCGGTCTTCACCTCTCCTCAATTGGCCGGAGTCGGTTTGACTGAAGAAGAGTCCATGGCGCGTACCGGCTATTGCAACTGCCGGACGGTCTCTTACGCCCAAGTTCCCAAGGCCATGGCGGTTAAGGACACACAAGGCGCGGTCAAGCTGACGGTCGATCGCCAAAACCGCGTCCGTGGCGCCTACGCGTGCGGCACCAATGCGGCCGAAATCATTCATGAGGCTACCCTTGCCATCCGGTTCGGTTTGACGGTCAACGATATCATCGAGACCGTGCACGTCTTTCCGACGTACTCAGAAGCAATCAAGCTGGCCGCACAAGCGTTTACCCGTGATGTGTCAGTCATGACGTGTTGCATTGGATAGGAGGCTCAACTTGAAAAACAAATAACCCTGGCTTCTGCCCTTTTGCGTCGCCATCACTTGCGTGCCCTGCCTGCTCGTCCCCGTAGCTTTGGCACAGCGCGGCGTGCGCGTTCGGGGGTGTCCTCGCACGCCTGCGGTACGAATTCCGGGCATCGATGGGCGAGCCGGACGAGGACCAGGATGCGTTCGTAGGCCGCTGCACGGAGTGGATGGCAGCAAGGCTGGGCGGTACCTCACCCTGGCGCTGCTGGGTGACAGAGGCAAGCGGGGCCATCGCCGGGCACCTCTGGCTGCAGCTCATCGAGAAGGTCCCGAACCCGGTGCCCGAATTGGAATCGCACGCCTACATCACGAACGTCTATGTGCGCCCGGGGTCTCGCGGGAGCGGGGCCGGCCGGGCGCTCATGGAAGCCGCCCTGGCCTGGTGCCGGGACCAGTGCGTGGACTCGGTCGTCCTCTGGCCGACGGCGCGGAGCCGCACGCTCTACGCCCGTCACGGCTTTGCCGTCCGCGATGACATCATGGAGACGGTGCTCGACGATGGCCGCGCGGTTGCGAGACAGGCGCAGTAGCGACAGTCCCGGCCGCGCATTCCCTCGCCAGCGCGAGTAGAGTGGGGCTCCGCCATGAGCGATGCCGTTTACCCGCCGCCCATCGAAGCCTATGGCCTGGCCCTTCGCCCCTGGGACGCGGGACTCGCGGCGCAGATGGCAGTGTGGGGGCAGCGCGGTTTCCCCTACCACGCCTTCGACCTTGGCTACCTGGGCGACCCTCGCCGAACTTCGGCGGAACTGGCGCGCACCCGCCAGGCGGGGCCGCACCGTCACTTCATCGCCTGCGAAGGCGAAACGGCCGTGGGCCGCGTGTCGGTGAACCTGAATGACGAACTCGGACTGTACCTCTGGGCCGTGCACGTGCCGCCGGAACACGCAGGGCGCGGCGTTTGCCGGCGCATGCTCGCCGCGCTCATGGACTGGCTGGAACGAGCCTATCCGGCCGCCGAATTCGTGCTTACCTCGAACACGTTCGCCCTGCACGCCCACCGGGCATACCTGGCGCTCGGGTTCCAGGTGACGGAAACCCGCTGGCACCACGACCGTGAGCTCGCCGCCGAACTGTGGAAGGTGTCCCCCGCCAGACGCCGCGAAATTGATTCGCACATCCGTTTTCACAACGGGCGCTGGGAGGTGCGCACCCAGGTCTTCCGCCGCAAGTCTGGGACGCCTATGGCGACAGCGCGCGCCCGAGTCCAGGAAACGAGCGGCGCATCACGCGAGCGGCTATAGTCGCCGAACATCGCAGGAGGTTCAACATGACGAGCGTGAAAGGCGTCGAGGAGGTCCATGGCTTTTGTGACAGGCGCTTCAGCGCCGTACGCGATACTTTCGCGGCCAACTTCCAGGCCGGGCTTGAGACAGGCGCTTCGTTCGCGGCGACGCTCAACGGCGAGCCCATTATCGACCTCTGGGCCGGGTCGGCGGACGCCGCAGGCAGGCGTCCCTGGGAACGCGACACCATCGTCAATGTGTTCTCGACCACCAAAGCGATGGTGGCGATCTGCGCGAACATGCTTGCCGACCGGGGACTGCTCGACTTGGAAGCGCCCGTTGCCAGCTACTGGCCGGAATTCGCGCAGGCGGGCAAAGCGGACCTGCCAGTGAAATACCTGCTCAGCCACCAGGCGGGGCTTCCGGGAATCACCAACCGTCCAATGGCGGACTTCTACGACTGGGACGCGGTGGCGGAGGCGCTGGCGGCAGAAGCGCCCTGGTGGGAACCGGGGACAGCGAACGGCTACCACGCCATTACGTTTGGCAACCTGGTGGGCGAGGTGTTGCGCCGCATAACCGGCAAGTCGCTCGGCACGTTCTTCCGCGATGAAGTGGCGCAGCCCCTGGGAGCGGATTTCCTCATCGGCTTCGGGCCTGAGGAGGACGCGCGGGTGGGGGAAATGATCCCGGCGGCCGCGGAAGTCGGTGCTGACCTTCCTCCCGATTCACTGCTCCCGAAAGTGCTTTCGAACCCGCCCTTTGATCCGGCGATGGCGAACACGCGTGAATGGCGCGCGGCGGAGATTCCCGCCGCCAACGGGCACGGAAACGCGCGTTCCTGCGCACGGATCATGTCGGCCCTGGCCTGCGGCGGAGAGGTCGATGGCGTACGCCTGCTGAGCACCTCTGCAATCGAAAGGGCTATCGACGAACAGTGCTACCGCAAGGACCTGGTGCTTTCGGTGCCCATGCGCTGGGGCCTTGGCTTCATGCTGCGCAGCGACGACCTGCCGATCAGTCCCAACGAGCGCACCTTCGGTCACGGCGGGGCAGGAGGTTCGTTGGCTATCGCGGATATGGATGCGCGCCTCAGCTGGGCCTACGTCATGAACCGCATGGCCGCCACCACTGTCGGCGATTCGCGCGCTGGCTCCATAGCAGCCGCGCTCTACGCCTCGTTATAGCCCTTCTTGCGCGCCATTATTAGGAGTGCGGCGGAAGCCGCCTCAGGCGAGGCCCTCGCGCCGGTCGTTTTCGCGCCAGGCGATGTCGTTGAGAGCCATGAGGCCGCCCGCGACGAGCGAGTGGCCGCCGAGGAAGACCGGCCGCGGCGCGCTGGCGGCGGCTTCCGTGAACCGCCGAAGGAAGGGCTCATTGATGCGCTCGTACGCGAAGAGGTCGCCCTGGAAGCGGTCTTCGCGCGAGGGGCTAATGCCCAGGTGCGCCTCGATCACGCGCGTATCGAGCACGAGGGCGTCGCCCAGGAGGGCTACGCGCTGGAAGAAACGCTCAGCACCGAGTTCCTCCAGCAGGAAGCCGAGGAGTGAGTACGCCCGGTGGTCCGCGCCCGCGGCGGCAAGCCCCCGCTCTTCGCTGAACATGCGCACGCGGCAGGCCGTTTCCCGTTCAAGGTACTGCCAGGTCATGCTCCCCACCCGCCCGGCGACGACTATCTGCGCATTGCGGTCGCAGAGCATGGGCAGCAGGGCGCGGTAGCGGGCGGCGAGGTCCAGCGCCGGCGCCGCGCTGGCCGCGAGCGCAGCCGGCAGCCCCTCGCTGAGGGCCAGCACGGCCAGGTCCGCGGGCGTGTCCAGGTCGAACTGCGTGGCCGTCGTGCGGGGCAGGATGACGGGCGCGAGGCCCGCCTCATCGCGCAGGCGGCGCGGGAGAACGTTGTCACGGGCGAAATGCGCGATCCGGTCGACGGCGTTCCCGGGAGTCCAGGCGGTGACATCGGCGGAGAAGAAGTTGTTGGTGACGAAGCGCTCATCGCGCGCATCGAGTTGCTCAACGATGAGGCGGAACTCCGTGAGGCCGATGAGGGGCACCGAGCCAGAGCCCATCACGGCCGGGCGCTCCAGGCCGTAGTGGGCAACGATGCCACGCAGGCGGCCGGCGTAGTCGAACGTGACCTCAGGCGGGTCCCTGTCGACGAGGACGCCGTGCGGGAGGGGATAGAAGGCGGCCGCGTCATCCGTCGCGACGATGACGGCTTCGAAGCCGGCGGCGAGGGCGGCGGCGGCCGTGGAACGTGCGGCGGCGATGCGGGCGCGCGCCATCATCTGCTCGGCATCGCCGAGCCCTGCGCCACCGTGGAAGATGATGAGCACGGGGCGCGCGTACGTCACCGCCACAGGTTACGCGGCCCCACGCCACGCCGCGCGGCCGCGGGCAGCGGCTAGAATGCACGGACTACCTTCGGAGGGAACGCCGTGCCCGATATCGAGGCTGCGAAAACAGCCGCCCAGGAAGCCATCGACGCTGTTTCCAAGGAACTTCGTGGCATCAGCCTGAGCATCCACGGCAAGCCTGAACTGAACTTCGAAGAGCACCATGCGAGCGCACTCCTGGCGGGCTACCTGGAGCAGAAGGGCTTCCAGGTGAGGAGCGGCGCCTACGAGATGGCGACCGCCTTCGAAGCCGTCGCGGGGAGCGGGTCCCCCACCATCGCGGTGATGTGCGAATACGACGCGCTGCCCGGCATCGGACACGCCTGCGGCCACAACCTCATCGCCATTTCCGGTGTGGCCGCGGGGCTCGCCCTCAAGGCAGCGCTCGGCGAAGGCAACGGCACGGTGGTGGTCCTCGGCAGCCCCGCGGAAGAAGGTGGCGGCGGCAAGGTGTTCATGATCGAACGCGGGGCGTTCGAGGGCGTGGATGCGGCCATGATGCTGCACCCCGCGCCCGTTGACCGCGTGTGGATCCAGGCGGCGGCGCTGCACACGCTCCAGGTCGAGTTTCATGGGAAGAACGCCCACGCCGGCTTCTCCCCGTGGGAGGGTGTGAACGCCCTGGACGCGATGGTGCTCGCTTTCAACGCCATTTCGCTCATGCGACAGCAGATGCGGCCCACAGACCGCGTACACGGCGTCATCACCGATGGCGGGGTGAAGCCGAACATCATCCCGGACCACACGGCGGCCGAGTTCTACGTGCGCGCGCTGAATTCGCGGCAACTCGAGGACCTCAAGACGAAGGCCGTTGCCTGCTTCGAAGGTGCGGCCGCCGCGACCGGCTGCACACTCGATCGCCGCTGGGTGGGCCGCCTCTATGAGGACGTGGTCACGAATGACGCCATGGCCGAGGCCTACGCCGCCAACTTCGCGGTGGTGGGGGGCGTGATGGAACCGAAAAGCGCCGCCAGCGCCGGCGGCGGCAGCACCGACATGGGCAACGTGAGCTACACCGTGCCCTCCATCCACCCTATGTTCGGCATCCCGACGGTGGCCGGCGCGGCGAACCACACGCCGGGCTTCACCGCCTGCGCAGCGACAGAAGAGGCGCATGCGAACACCATCCGCGCGGCCAAGGCGCTAGCCCTCACAGGCATCGACCTGTACCTGCGGCCGGGCTTGCTCGAGCAGGCGAAGAGCGAGTTCGCGGAGGTCACCAGGGGGGAGAATGACGGTGCGGAGCGCTTGACGGCGTAGCACATGCGTTCTATCGTCACATAAGCGACCGGCGGGGCATGAAGATGCAAGCGACCTTTGTGGAAGGCGACGATAAAGCGTTGAGCCAGTACGATGACTGCTCTACGGTGCCCCCGGGGCGTCCCGGTTGGCGCTTGGCCGCCTGTGGTACGGCGGCGGCAGCATTCCCAGACGCATTGAGGTTCTGATGAAGGTCGTCTTTTTCGAAGACGTAGAAGGCACCGCGCAAGTCGGCGATCTGAAGGAAGTGAAGAACGGCTTCGCGCGCAACTACTTGCTGCCCCGCCAGCTCGCAGGCGCCCCCACGCGCGACAACATGCAGCACGCCCAGGCGCTCGCCCAGAAGGAGGCGCGCCGCCAGGAGAAGCTGGACGTGGAGGCGCGCAAGAGCACGGAGCGGCTCGACAGCTACACCGTGACACTTGAGGCGCGCGTGGGTGAAAGCGGCCGCCTCTTCGGGTCGATAACGAACCGTGACATCGCCGAGAAGCTGAACGCCGCCACGGGGCTCGCTATTGACGCGCACACGGTGTTGCTGGCCGAGCCCATTCGCGAACTGGGCGCGCGGCCCGTGACCGTCAAGTTCACGCGCAACGTCTCCATTGAGGTAACTGTGGACGTGGTCCCCGACGAGGAATCGAAGCCGGTGGTGGCGAAGCTGATGGCCGAACGCGAAGCGGAAGCGGCCGCCCTGCAGAAGGCGACGGAAGCGGCCGCCTACGCCGCCGCCCAGGCGCGCGAAGCAGGACCACTGACCGCAGAAGGCGCGCTCGAAAGCGACGACGAATCCGAAGCGGACGACGGCGAAGAGTAGCGCCCAAAGGAGGCAGGAGGACCCGCACACCCGCACGCCGCCGCGCGGCGCTCGCACACTGCACGGTCTTCTCTTCCGCGGATGACGTTCCCCGCCCTCCTCGAACGCCTCCCCCCGCACGATACCGAAGCCGAAGAGGCCGTCGTCGCGGCGTTGCTCGTCGATGTCGAAGCGATGCACAAAGTGCTGCCAATCCTCAAGCCACTGGATTTCTTCCGCGAAAAGAACGGCTGGGTTTACGAAGCGTGCCTTGACCTCTGGAACCGCGATGAGGGCGTCAACCAGATAACGGTCGCACACGAACTGGCGCGCCGTGACCGGCTTGAAGACGCTGGTGGGCAGACCTACCTCTCGGATGTCATCCGCCGGCTGCCGACAAGCCTGGGCGTGGAGTTCTACGCGCGCATCGTCAAGCGTGACGCGACCTACCGCGGGCTCATCCACGCAGCCACCGGCATCCTGCACATGGCGTACCAGGCGCCGCCGGAAATCGAAACCGTGTTCGGCCGCGCCGAGGACCTGCTCCAGCGGCTGCGAGGGGGCGAGAACTTCCGCGATTTCGTCCACATCAGCCAGCTGCTTTCGGCGTACCTGGAAGAAGACGCCGAGACCTTCGAACGCAAGCAACTGTCTGCCATCCAGACCGGCTTCAAGGACCTGGACCATCTGCTCGGCGGGTTGAAGCGTTCCGACCTGGTGATCATCGGGGCGCGGCCGAGCGTGGGGAAGTCGAGTTTCGCGCTCGGGATAGCACGGAACGCGGCCATCGTGCAGCGGGCGAACGTGGCCTTCTTCTCACTGGAAATGTCTGGCGAACATCTGGCGGTGCGGCTGCTGTCGGCGGAGTCGGGAGTGGATGGCAACCGCCTGCGCCTCGGACAGAACACGGAACTCGAAGAACGCCGCATCATCCGTGCCACCGGGGAGCTTTCCGAGGCGAACATCTGGTTCGATGACACGCCCGTGCTGACGGTGGCGGAACTGCGCGCGAAAGCCAGGCGGCTCGCCGCGCGGCAGGACGGTCTGGACCTGATCGTGGTCGATTACCTGCAGCTGATGCAGGGCGAAAGCAGCACCGGCCGGGAAAACCGCGTGCAGGAGATAAGCTTCATTTCGCGCACCCTAAAGGCCCTCGCGCGCGAACTCGACGTCCCCATCGTGGCTCTGGCGCAGCTCTCGCGCGCGATTGAGAACCGCCACCCGCGCACGCCCCAGCTGTCGGACCTGCGTGACTCCGGGTCTATCGAACAGGACGCCGATATTGTGATGTTCCTGAGCCGCGAAGAGCTGTACACCACGCCGGAGTTGTGGGCACAGCAGAACCCGGAGATGCCGGAGAGCGCCTACCCGCGGGGCGTCGCCAGGGTGGCCGTGGCCAAGCATCGCAACGGGCCGCTCGGGAACGTCGAGTTGCGCTTCCGCGATCGCGTAGCCAAGTTCGAAGACTGGGTGCTGCGCACGGACGAACTGGAATGAACGGCGGCGCCACGTTCGCGGGCTTCCCCGCTGTGGCGCGCGCGACCGCCATCCCGAACCTCTTCTTTGCCGCCGTCCTGCCTGTGCTGCGCGAAGGCGGCGACGTGCTCGCCTTCCTCTGGGTATCGCGCCTGGTGCAGGAACAGCGGGGCGAGGCGCGCTGCGTTTCGGCGGCGCAGGTGTGGGGAGCGCCGGGCGCGGCAGCTTCCTTCGAGGCCATGGGCGGTGCCCGCGAGGGGCTCGACCGGGGGCTCGCACGCTGCGCGGAAGCAGGGGCGCTGCTGGCCGTGCAACTCACCGGCGCGGGGGGCGCGGAATGCGTGTACTTCGTCAACAACCCTGGTTCGCGGCGGGCGGTGGCGCGCGCCCGCACGGGGGAACTGCGGATCAAGCCCGAAACCCTGGCCGAGGCCGTGCCCGCGACGAGCCGCCCGGGGATCTTCCGGCTCTACGAAGAGCACGTGGGCACAATCACGCCGATGGTCGGCGAAAAGCTGCTGCACGCCCAGGAGACTTACCCCGCAGCCTGGGTCGAGGAGGCGTTCCGCGAAGCAGCCGAGCTTAACCGGCGCAATTGGCGCTACATCGAGCGTATCCTCGCAAAGTGGGCCGAGGAGGGCCGTGGAAATGAGGGAGCTCAAGGAGATTCTTTCGAGGCTCGGCGACGGCGCTACCTCGGGAGCTTCGCCGATTCCCCCGGCCGCTGACGAAGGCGCCGCAGCCTGCGCTGTCTGCGGTGGCGCGGGTTTCGTGCGCCGCGAACGGCCGTTGGGCCACCCGCGCTTCGGCAAAGCGGAGCCCTGCGACTGTGTGCTCGAAGAGGCGGATGAGGTGCGCCGCAGCCGCCTGGAACGGCTCAGCAACCTCGGTGGGCTCACGCGTTTCACGTTCGATGCGCTCGGGCCACCGGTACCTGGTGACGACCGCATCGCCTTCGAGGTCGCCATCACGGCCGCCCGGCAGTTCGCTCACGAACCGGCGGGCTGGCTCGTCATCGCCGGCGCAAGCGGCAGCGGCAAGACGCACCTGGCGGCCGCGATCGCCAACGACAGGATCGCGCGCGGCGAGCCGGCCCTTTTCATGGTGGTGCCGGACCTGTTGGACCATCTGCGCGCCAGCTACGATGCGGCCGAAGGAGACATGGGCTTCGACGAGCTGTTCGAACAGGTGAGGAGCGCCCCGCTACTCATCCTGGACGACATCGATACAGCGGCAGCCACACCCTGGGCCAAGGAGAAGCTCTTCCAGATCATCAACCACCGTTACAACGGGCGCCTGGCGACGGTACTGACGCACTCCGCGCGACCGGAGGCGCTGGACCAGCGCCTCGCGATGCGACTTTCGGACCCCGGAGTCGTGCAACGCGTGCACCTCGGCGGCGATAGCCGGCCGGACTACCGCCAGGTCGGCGGGATGACCCGCCAGCGCCTGGCGGCGATGCAGTTCCGCGATTTCGACGTCAGTGCCCGGGGGCTGACCCCGGATGAGCGCGATTCGCTGCAGTCGGCTTTTGACGCCGCGCGTAGCTACGCCGACAACCCGGTTGGCTGGTTGACGTTCGTGGGTGCGAACGGCTGCGGAAAGACCCACCTGGCGGCGGCGATCGTCAACCGCGTGCTCGCCGATGGCGGGCGTGCGTTCTTCGCCGTGGTGCCCGACTTGCTGGACCACTTGAAGGCTTCGTTCGCCCCCAACAGCGATGTCGTGTACGACGACGTCTTCGAGGAGGTACGCAACGCGCCGCTGCTGGTTCTGGATGACCTGGGGGCGCAAGCATCGTCGCCGTGGGCCAAAGAGAAGCTGTACCAGATGGTGAACTACCGGACGCTTGCGGGCCTGCCGACGGTGGTGACAACGGACCAGGGCTTCCCCGAACTGAGCGGAGCGCACCCGCGGCTGGTGGGGCGGCTCTGGGACCCTCATGCCGGCTCGGTGATCACGGTGCTCGCGCCCCACTACCGGCTGGGCACGCGCATCATAGAAGAGGGCCGTGGCGGCACGGGCGCGCGCCGCAGACGCCAATAGCCCTACGCCCGCCGCGCGACCCAGTCACGCAGGGCATGTTCGGTCGAATCGAAGGCAAGTTCTTCCCAGGGGATGTCCGCGGGCGCGAACCAGGCGATCTCGCTCGTTTCGTCGCCCGCGGAAGCTTCTCCAACGGCGGTGGCTTCGAAGACGATGACGACGACCCCGGGCCCCGGACGCGTGTAGACGCCGAGCAAGCGCAGGTCGCGCACATCGAGGTTCGCTTCTTCCTTCGTCTCCCGCGCGGCCGCTTCCTCGGCAGTTTCGTCCATGTCCATGAAGCCGCCCGGGAAGACCCAGGAGCCGAAGCGCGGCTCGATGGCGCGGCGCCCGAGAAGACAGGCCCCATCGGCTCGCTCCGGGATGGTCGCGGCGACTGGCCGCGGATTGACGTAGTGGATGAAGCCGCAGCCGATGCAAACGAGCCGCCTGCGTGTGTCTCCTTCGGGCACGGCTGAGTTGAGCCGTTCACCGCACTGCATGCAGTAGCGGCCAAAGGCGTGCGGGTGGCTCGTCACGGGCGCGCGCTCATCGCATGCTCGTGGGAGCCTGCTGCAGCCCGAGCGACTCCGGCCCTTCGACCCACTCCTCACCACCGGCCCAGACCTCTTTCTTCCACACCGGCACGCGCTTCTTTATCTCGTCCACGAGCCAACGGCCGCCTTCGAAAGACTCCGCACGGTGACCGCTGCTGACCGCGACGATGAGGCTCGTTTCCCCGATTTCGAGGCGCCCCGTGCGATGGAGCACCGCGCAATCGGTGAGCGCGAAGCGGCCCAGCGCCTCCTCTGCGATTTCGCGCATCACCTTCTCCGCCATCGACGGGTAGGCGTCGTAGACGAGGTAATCGACCCTGCGGCCGCGGTTGTTGTCGCGCACGTTGCCGAGGAAGACGTTGACCGCTCCGGCAGCGCCGTTGTTCACAGCGCCCGCTGCCTCAGCCGGGTCCAGGGGCGCTTCGGTGACGCGGATGAGCATGGGTCAGCCTCCCGATACCGGTGGGATGAGGGCGAGTGTCGCGCCATCAGGCACGGGCGCCGATGGCTTCACGTAGTCCTCATCGAGTGCGAAGAGGAGCGTGGGCAGGAACCGGCAGAGTTCGGGCCGCGCGCTCGTGAGCCGCTCACACAGCGACGCGACGGTGTCGCCCGGTCTGTATGCCACTTCGAGCTGGCGCGTGCCCGCGGCATCAGCGATGGAAGCAAAGAGGAGCACACGCACGGCCATGCCAGAATTGTAGCCGACCGCGGCGCGGGGCCTTGCATGCAGCCGGCCGGGGGACTGGAATACCGCTGTGGTCGAAATACCGTCGCTGGTTCGGCGGCTGCCCGGGCGCGCGGCCGCCCTGCTCTACCCGGCGCGTTGTGCCGGCTGTGGCCGCTTCGGTGCGGCGTTGTGCGGCCCCTGCGCTGCCGCGATGGAGCCCGCCACGGGCCCGGGGCGCTGCCCGATGTGCTCCGCCCGCTGGTTGGGGACGCACAACTGCAGCCGCTGCTTTTCCTGGGATGCCCTCGACGGCGCCGTCGCGGCGTTCGAAATGACCGGAACCGCGCGCCAGGTGGTGCACGGCCTGAAGTACGGATGGGTGACAGCGCTCGGCCTGGTGATGGCGACGCACATGGAGCCGCTCCGTGTCCTGCGCCCGTTCGATGTGGCGCTCCCGGTGCCCCTACACCGTTCGCGGCAACGGCGGCGCGGGTTCAACCAGGCGGAATTGCTCATGGAGCGCCTGGGCTGGCCTGTACCGGCGGGCACGCTCGTCCGCCAGCGTAATACCCGCACCCAGGTCGGCCTGGCGCACCGGCAGCGCCGCGGAAACGTCGCTGGGGCATTCGTCTATCGCGGCGCCACGCTCGCGGGCCTGCGCGTCGCCCTCATCGATGATGTGGTGACGACGGGCGCCACCATGAACGAATGTGCGCGCGTGCTCAAAGAGGCCGGCGCCCGCCGCGTCTTCGCCCTCTCGTTCGCGCGCGCCAGCTACGATGGTGCGCGCCCGGAACAGCCGATCATCGACTGAAGGGGCTGGCGCTCTCTCCCCGATGGCAGCAGGGGGAGCGCCCGGCGAGAGTTAATCCGGCCTTTCCGGGTTGCCCCTACAATAGCAATAGCCACGTCCGTACGGCCAATTCGAGGCCGGATCTTCACAAATCGGAGTTGCCCTTGGCCGGCGCAACAGCACTCTCTCCCCACGCCGCCCAGGCCGCCGACGTGCTCCGCCGCGTGCGCGCGGAGATCCACCGCGTGATCGTGGGCCAGGATACCCTCATCGACCGGCTCCTCATCGGGCTGCTCTGCAACGGCCACGTGCTCGTCGAAGGCGTCCCCGGACTGGCCAAGACCCTCACGGTATCGAGCCTCGCTGCGTCGCTCAACCTGAAGGACGTGCGCATCCAATTCACGCCGGACCTGCTCCCGGCGGACCTCATCGGGACGGAAGTGTTCAGCCCTGGCGATGGACGCTTCACCGTGCGGCAGGGGCCCATCTTCGCCAACATCGTGCTGGCCGACGAAATCAACCGCGCCCCCGCGAAGGTGCAATCGGCGCTGCTGGAAGCGATGCAGGAGCGCCAGGTGAGCATCGGCGGGCAAACGTTCCTCCTGGACGAGCCCTTCCTCGTGATGGCGACCCAGAACCCGATCGAGCAGGACGGCACGTACCCACTCCCCGAAGCGCAGCTCGACCGCTTCCTCCTGAAAGTCCGTGTCGACTACCCCTCGCGCCAGGAAGAACGCCAGATACTCGAGATGAGCCTGAATGGGGCCGTCCCGGCCTGCAAGCCCGTCGCCTCACGCGATGAACTGATGGCGGCGCGCGCGGCGGTGCACGAGGTGGCCATCGATGAGGCGCTCAAGGAATACATCGTCCAGGTGGTGTTCGCGACGCGGAAGCCGGCGGCCTACCGCCTGCCCGAGCTGCAGTCGCTCATCGCCTTTGGTGCATCTCCACGCGCCACGATCTCCCTGGCGCACGCGGCACGCGCGCACGCCTTCCTGCACGGCCGCTCGTACGCCACGCCAGATGACGTGAAGGCGCTCGCGCACGATGTCCTTCGCCACCGCATCGTCACCACCTATGAGGCAGAGGCGGAGGAACTGACGACGGACGACCTCATCGACCGCGTGCTCGAAAGCGTCGAGATTCCTTAGGGCAGACGGCCCCGCAGGAGGACGGCGATGAAGCTCTGGCGATGGCGGCGCGATTCGGACAGCGGCTCCCTGGACGCCGATAACCGCCAGATCCCGCACGAACTCCTTGAACGCGTGAAGGCAATCGAAATCAAGGCGCGACGGCTGGTCAATGATCTGTTCCTGGGTGAATATCACGCCGTCTTCCGCGGGCGCGGCCTCGAATTCGATGAACTGCGCCCCTACGTGCCCGGCGACGACGTGCGCAGCCTCGACTGGAAGACGCTCGCGCGCACCGGGCAGCCGTTCATCCGCCGCTACCGCGAAGACCGCGACCTGACGGTGCTTTTCGTGGTCGATGTGAGTGCGTCGCAATCCGCGGGGGCGCTGCCCGTTTCCAAGGGTGACCTGGCGGCGGAGCTCTGCGCAGTCCTGGCGTTGGCGGCCATCCGCAACAAGGACAAAGTCGGGCTGCTGCTCTTCGCCAGCAAGCCGGAACGGTACGTGCGCCCGGCCGGGGGCCCCACGCATGTGCTCCGCGTGGTGCGAGAAGTGCTCTGGGCCCGCCCCGAATCGCGCGGGACGGATATCGGCGCCGCACTGGAATACCTGACTGGCGTGCAGAAGCGGCGGGCCACGGTATTCCTCCTCTCCGACTTCCTCGCCGGCGACTACGTGCGGCCGTTGCAGGCGGCCGCCCACCACCCCACCCCCCCCTCCGTGCATCCCCCCACACCAATAGGCGAAGCCCCCCCCAACGCAAGCGCCGCCCCCACCGCCCC
>JBPCLM010000058.1:0-6070 GCA_051003295.1 Tepidiformaceae bacterium
AGCCACAACCGTCAGTCCAGGGGAGGCGCCTCTTCCAGGGCCTCCACGGCCTCTTCCAGTTCCGCCGCCGGCACTTCCTTCGCCCGCTCCAGCACCGCTTCGAACGACGCGATCGCGACTTCGATCTGCGCGTCGTCCGGCACCTTCGTTGTCAACGCCTGGAGGGCGATGTTGGGGATGAACATCGCGTGCACGAAGCCATTTCCACCGAAGCGGGCGCCAATGCGCAGGATTTCGTAGCTCAGCCCCGCGATTGGCGGGATGAACACGATGCGCGAGGCTGTCCGCACGATTAGCCCTTCGTCCACCAGCAGGTCGAACACGAAAAAGAACGCCAGCGCGACGACGACCACCACCAGCAGGAAGCTTGTCCCGCAACGGGTGTGCTCCTTGGGGAAGGGCCGGATGCTCGCTATCGTCAACGGGTGGCCCGCTTCGTAGGCGTGGATCGTCATGTGTTCGGCGCCGTGGTACTGAAATACGCGGTAGATATCCGGGATGCGCCCTATCAGCCAGACGTAGCCCACGAAGAGCCCCAGCCGCACCACTCCCTCGACGCCCACGATGACGAACCTGCTCGCATCCACGGTTTCCAGCAGGTTCGCGAGCAGGATAGGGCCCGCGAAGAAGATGGCGACCACGAACAGCAGCGCCAGCGCCATCGTCCCCCAGAACACCTTTTCCGGGAACTCCGCCGGGGTGCCGTCTTCTTGCTCTTCGGATATCGCGATGCGCGAAGAGAACGAAAGCGCGCGCATGCCGAGCGCCATCGTCTCCCACAAAACGAGCATGCCCCGCAGCAAGGGGATGCGACGTGGCCGCCCCGTGTACATCGCGCTCAGCCGCTCCGAGTGGCGCACGATATGCCCCCTGGGGTGGCGTACGGCCACGGCCATGTGCTCCGGCCCCCGGATCATTACCCCTTCGATAACGGCCTGGCCGCCGTAGTACACGCCCAGGGGGGAATCGCTCATTCCTACTCCAAAAGAAACGGGCGCCTGGAGGCGCCCGCTCGGGTGGCTGATGTAAAGGCTAGTTGCCCTGCTTGCCTGCGTAGCGCCGGTTGAAGCGCTCCACACGACCCGCCGTATCGATGATGCGCTGTTCGCCCGTGAAGAACGGGTGGCAGACGTTGCATACGTCCAGGTGCATCGCGGGACGAGTGGAACGCGTCGTCACTTCGTTCCCGCAGGTGCACTGGATCTTCGCTTCTTCGTATTTGGGATGGATGGTTGACTTCATGCTCTTCTTCGGTCGCCTCAGCAACTTCCGGCGTTACACAGCCGCTGCGTAGACGCTCACCTTCTTTCGCCGGCCCTTGGCGAACGGTTCGAATTTCACCTGGCCATCGATGAGGGCGAAAATCGTGTAGTCCTTGCCCAGGCCCACGTTCACGCCCGGGTGAAAGCGCGTGCCCCGCTGGCGCAGGATGATCGACCCCGGTTTCACCACTTCGCCATCGAAGAGCTTCACGCCAAGCCGCTGGCTGTTGCTATCGCGGCCGTTCTTGGAACTGCTGACGCCTTTTTTGTGGGCCATCGCGCTATCCCTTGCTGATTGCTTCCACGACGAGCCGGGTCACCTGCTGACGGTGCCCCAGCGTGCGCCGGTAGCGGACCTTGTTCTTGTATTTCATGAAGCGAATTTTCGGCGAGCGGCCGTGCTGGCTAATGCGTGCGCTCAGGGTCGCGCCTTCCACCAGCGGCGTGCCGATGGTCACATCGGCGCCATCCATGAGCATCATCACGTCGAAGCTGACGGTGGCGCCCGGATCGCCCGCTACGCGGCTTACTTCGAACTCCTGCCCCTCCACGAGGCGTATCTGGCGCCCGTCGGCGCGCACAATCGCTTCCATGCAAATGCTCCCGGATATGCCACACGAAACGTGCGACAGTTCCCAGCTTAGGGATCGCTCACGGGCTGGGTCAATTTAGGGGCCTGACGGCCGCCGGCTATTTGTCGCCCAATGTGGCCTGGTTGCCGCCCTCCCAGGCGAGCCCGGGGGCGGGCTTCGGTTCGTAGGAGGGCCGCCGTGAAGGTTCCTCGGCCGCGGGCGCGTTGGGGGCCGAATCGTCGTTCTTGGCCAGGTCCGATGGGGGCCACGGCTCGCTGGGGTCGCTGTTCAGCAGTCGCTTCAGGGTATCGCCCTCCAGCGTCTCCACTTCGAGCAGGACAAGCGCGAGCTTATCGAGCAGCGGGCGTTGTTCCTTGAGCAGGTTGCGGGCGCGTTCCTGCGCCTCTTCGATGAGCCGCCGTACTTCGTCGTCGATCTCCTCAGCGATCTTTTCGCTGTAGTTGCGCGTCTCCGAAATTTCGCGTCCTAGGAACACCAGTTCCTCGCTGCGGCCGAAGGTTCGTGGCCCAAGCCGCTCGCTCATGCCCCAGCGTGTCACCATCGCCCGTGCGATGCGTGTCACCTGCTCGATGTCGTTCGATGGACCGGTCGATGCCTCGCCGAAAATGAGCTCTTCGGCCGCATGGCCCCCGAGGGCGGTGCACAGCTGGTCGCGGAACATGCTCCCCGTGCGGTAGTGCGATTCTTCGTCCGGCAGGAAGCGGGTGTAACCGCCCGCCATACCGCGGGAGATGATGGTCACCTTGTGCGGCGGGTCGTGGTGTTCCATGAAGTGCCCGACGACGGTGTGCCCGCCTTCGTGGTACGCGGTCAGCCTCTTTTCGTGCGGTGTCATCACGCGGCTCTTGCGCTCGGGTCCGGCGATGACACGGTCCACGGCTTCTTCGAACTCATCCATGCTGATGATTTTCTTGTTGCGGCGCGCCGCAAGGATGGCCGCTTCGTTCACGAGGTTGGCCAGGTCCGCGCCGCTGAAGCCGGGAGTGGATTTCGCCAGCGTCCCGATCGTCACGTCCTCCCCGACAGGCTTGCCCTTGGTGTGCACCATCAGGATGGCCTCGCGGCCGCGCACATCGGGTGCATCGAGCACCACTTTGCGGTCGAAGCGCCCGGGCCGCAGGAGCGCCGGGTCGAGGATGTCGGGCCGGTTGGTGGCGGCGAGGACGATCACGTTCGTGCCAGTTTCGAAGCCATCCATTTCGACGAGGATCTGGTTCAACGTCTGCTCGCGCTCGTCGTGGCTGCCGCCGAGTCCCGCGCCGCGCTGGCGTCCGACTGCGTCGATTTCGTCCACGAAGACGATGCAGGGGGCGTTCTTCTTGGCCTGGTCGAAGAGGTCGCGCACACGGCTGGCGCCCACGCCGACGAACATCTCCACGAATTCAGAGCCCGAGATGCTGAAGAAGGGCACGCCCGCTTCGCCGGCGACGGCGCGCGAAAGCAAGGTCTTGCCCGTGCCTGGCGGGCCCACCAGCAGCACGCCCTTGGGGATGCGCGCGCCGAGGGCCGCGAACTTCTCCGGGAACTTGAGGAATTCCACCACCTCGGCGAGTTCTTCCTTGGCCTCATCTACACCGGCAACGTCGGCGAAAGTGACAGTGACCTTGCTGCCCGTGAACAGGCGCGCGCGGCTCTTGCCGAAGCTCATGGCCTGCGAGTTCGACCCCTGCGCTTGCCGCATGATCAACAGCAGGAACAGGCCGAACAGCAAGAACGGCAACAGATTGAGGAGCAACCCGAGCCAGGGCCCGAAGCCGCTGCTCTCCTTGTATTCGAGCAGCAGCCCGGGCTGGGTGCCCTGGGGCCCGTTCAGGGAGACGTTCTGCTCCAGGAGCAGCGTTTCCAGATCGGTGTTCTTCCCGATCTTGGAGGAGTTGACGACCGGCTTGTTGTCGGTGTCCTTCTTGTTCAGCGTGACGGTGAGGTCGCGGTCATCGACGACGATCTTTTGGATCTCGTTGTTCTTCGCCTTCGCCACCACTTCGCCGATTGCGATTTTTGCGTTCTCGTCCCCACTGGAGAAAAAAGCGAACACGATTGCGATCACGGCCACGAGGATGAGCAGGTAGATAAAACTGTTACGGAGCCAGCGTGAGTACAATAGAGAATCTCCGGAAGCGGCGGGGAAGCCGTGCCTGTCAAGCGAGTATAGCAGACCGGGGATAGCCCGCCGCCGGTTGCGTAAGCCCGCCTGAACGGATCGCCGCCGCCATCACCCCTTTGCTTAGAGTTCGGCCCGCGCCGTTGCGGGCGATAGGCTTCGCGGCCCCGCGCGTGCCAACCGCCCCCATACCTGTCAGCATGGCAGGACTGCCGCTGCCTCCGGAGGTTCCACCCGTGACCGCACCCACCATCGACTTTGCCGCCATCGGACCCCGCCTCGGTCAGCCCTTCCCCGATGTCCGCCTGCCCGATCAGTCCGGCGCAAGCGTGGACCTCCACGAATACCGCGCCGGTCGCCCCGCGCTGGTCGTCTTCTATCGCAGCGCCCGCTGGTGACCGTTCTGCAAGACGCAGCTCGTTGAGCTGCAAAAGGTGACCGGCTCGCTGGCCGAAAACGGCATCGCGCTGGTCGCAATCAGCTACGACCCCGTGGATGTGCTCGCGGGTTTCGCCGAACGCTACGGGATAGCGTTCCCGCTGCTTTCCGATGAAGGAAGCGAAACCATCAAACGTCTCGGACTCCTCAACGAACGCATCCACGAACAGCACGAAGCCTTCGGCATCCAGCGCTTCGATGCGGCCTGGGGCGTCCCGTACCCCGGCGTGTTCGTCCTCGATGAGAGCGGCGTGGTGGTGGACAAACGCTTCACGGAGAGCTACCGCGAACGCGAAACGGGTTCCGGCCTCCTGGAGCAAGCGCTTCACATCGCCTCGCCGGTGGCCGGGCCCGCGGCGACGGCCTCCGCCGGGGAAGTGGGCGTGCGTGCGTGGTTCGATTCGCCAACGTTCGCCCTCTCGCAGCGCCTCTGGCTGAACGTTGAACTGGCGATCGAGCCGGGCTGGCACATCTATACCGACCCCATCCCGGCAGGCTATGTCCCCGTCCGGGCCGCGATGCGCCCGGCGCGTGGCCTGCGTGCCGGGGAGCCAGCTTATCCCGGCGGGCATCCGTTCCGCGTCGCAGGCCTGGATGAGCAATTCCATGTGCTTGAGGGGAAGGTGCGGCTGGCGTGGCCCGTCGTCTTCGGGGTCCCGCCGGGCTCCGGCGACCAGGCCGTCCAGGTCGATGTTTCGTGGCAAGCCTGCAGCGAGCGCGAATGCCTGCCACCCACGACGGTTACGCTCGACCTCGCGGTCGCCGAGACCGATCTCATCGAGCGCCCGGTACGCCGCTGAGCGGGCCGATGACGCGCGGGGCCGTGGGGCTGCTAGACTCTGCGCCCGACCCTGCGTGGCGGCGGAACTGACGCCTGGAGGCGCCTCTTCATGAAGCTTGCATTCATCGGCGGCACAGGTCCCGAAGGCCTCGGGCTCGCCATGCGCCTCGCCCAGGCGGGTCACGCCGTCGCCATCGGGTCCCGTTCCAAGGAGCGAGGTGACGAGGCGGCCGCGAAGGTGATGGCCGCCGTTCCCGGCGCCAGCGCGACCGGCGGCCAGAACGCCGATGTGATCGCGGACGCGGAGGTCGTCTTTCTCACCTTTCCTTATACCGGCCAGCAATCCACCCTCGAAAGCCTTGCCGCCGCCCTGGCCGGCAAGATCGTCTGCGATGTCGTCGCCCCTCTCGAATTCGTGAAGGGCGTGGGCGCCGTTGCTCTCAACGTCCCCGGTAACAGCGCCGCCGAAGAAGCGGCCGCCCAACTCCCCGGATCGCGAGTCGTCTCCGCCTTCCAGAACATGAGCGCCGAAAAGCTCACGGAACTCGACCACGCTATCGACGCTGATGTGCTCGTCTGCGGGGGCGATGCGGAGGCCAAGCAGGTGGTCATGGGCCTCGCGGATCAGATCGAGGGCGTCCGCGGGATCGATGGCGGCCCGCTCTCGAACAGCCGCTACGTGGAGCTCATTACCTCGCTCCTCATCAACCTGAACCGCCGTCACAAGACGCAGACCAGCATCAAGATCGCCGGCATCGGCGGGGAGTAACGATGGCCAGCACCACCAGCGGCGGCAGCAAAATCTGGTACGACACGATGGGCGAAGGGCCGCCCGTGGTGATGGTCTACGGCATCGGCGGCAATAGCCGCGGCTGGTGGGAGGAGTTCCCCGCCC
>JBPCLM010000059.1:0-5134 GCA_051003295.1 Tepidiformaceae bacterium
ACATCACGATGAAGGTCGAGCTCATCCAGCCGGTCGCCATCGAAGAAGGGCTGCGCTTCGCTATCCGCGAAGGCGGCCGCACCGTCGGCGCGGGCGTCGTCACCAAGATTCACGCGTAAGCAGGCAAAGGAACCATGGCCAAGACCAAAGGCGACCGCATCATCATCCACCTCGCGTGCACGGAGTGTCGCGAGCGCACCTACACAACGCAAAAGAACCGGCGTCACGACGCAGACCGGATCGAACTGAACAATTTCTGCCCGCGCTGCCGGGTGCACCGGGCCCACCGGGAGACACGGTAGCCGCATGGCACGTACGCCGCGGCGCCGCGCCAGCACGATGCCCAAGGCCAGTCCCGCCGCCGGGGGTGGCGAGCCGCGCCGTCCGCGTAGCCCCGCCGTCGCACCCAGCGGCGGCGGGATCGCACGCCCGGCGCCCATCGAAAAGAAGGGCCGGCGCTTCGGCTTCCTCAGCGCCCTGCAGCCGCGTTTCGCCGCCGATATCGTCTCCGAACTGCGCAAGGTCACCTGGCCAACGCTCGGAGAGACGCGTTATCTGACGGTCGTGGTCGCGATCGTGGCTGTCGCGGTCGGCTTGCTGCTCGGCAGCGTCGACCTGGTGTTCGGCTGGGCCGTGGAAAAGGTGTTCTTCGACTAAGCAATGAGCAATGAACCGAAAGCAATCACAGCCCTTTCCGGCGTAAGGCCGGAACCGAAGAAGCGGCCCCCCGTGCGCCGCCGTAGGGACGACGACCTCGTCGACCAGGAGCAATTGCCGGATGGGGAGATTGCGGCGCCAGGCCGCCGCTGGTACTTCCTGCACACATACAGCGGACACGAGAACAAGGTCCGCCACGCCATCCGCAGCACCGTCGACCAGATGGACGCGAAGGACAAGGTGTTCCACGTGGTCGTGCCCACTGAGGACGAAATTGAAATCCGCGAAGGACAGCGGCGCACGGTCAAGCGCAAGCTCTACCCCGGCTATGTGCTCGTGCAGACCATCGAGCTAAAAGAAGGCGACCCGGACTCCGACGAAGCCTGGCACATGATCCGCAACACCACGGGCGTCACGGGCTTTGTGAGCTCGGGCACGCGCCCGGTGCCCCTTTCCGCCGAAGAAGTGAACCACATTCTGCGCGCGATGCGCATGGAACAGCCGCGAGTACGTGTCGGCTTTTCGCCCGGCCAGAACGTGCGCATCATCGGTGGCCCCTTCGAGGATTTCGTCGGCACCGTCGATGACATCGACACGGAGAAGGGCAAGGTCCGGGTGCTGGTCAACATGTTCGGGCGCGAAACGCCGGTCACGCTCGACTTCCTCGAGGTGGAGAAGCTCTAGCGGCGTCGCGGGACTGGCGGGGACCTCGGGGCTCAACGCCGTGGTACGCTTCCGCGGCCACCGCGGAGGTGCAGCGTGACGTATTCGATTGTGGCGAGAGACCCGGGCACGGGCGAACTGGGAGTGGGCGTGCAAACTCACCAGCCGAGCTGTGCGATCGTGCCGTGGGTGCGATTCGGCGTCGGCGCGGTGGCCACGCAATCGTTCGCGAACGGGGACTTCGGGCCGCAGGCGCTGGCGCTGATGGCGAACGGGCTCGATGGGCCGCGCGCGCTCGCGGCCGTGATCGCCGGAGATGCGATGCCGCAAGTGCGCCAGCTCGCGGTGATGGACGCCGCTGGCGGCAGCGCCGTACACACCGGTGACCGCTGCATCCCGTTCGCGGGCCACCACAGCGGCGAGAACTACACCGTGCAGGCGAACATGATGCTGAACGAAACGGTGCCGGCGGCAATGGCGGCCGCCTTCGAAGGCGCGAGCGGGCCGCTCGCTTTGCGCATCCTCGCCGCCCTCGAGGCGGCGGAGGCGCAGGGCGGCGACATTCGCGGCAGCCAGTCGGCGGTGATGCGGGTCCAGGGGGCGGGTAACGTGAATGCGAACATGGCCTGGGACTTGCGCATCGATAACCAGCCGGACGCGCTCGTCCCCCTCCGCCGGCTGGTGCAGATCCGCCTGGCAGGGCTCGCCCTAGAAGGGAAAGATGGCGCGGAAGCGGCGCGCGGCGACGCCCTGGCGGCCGCTTTCGCGCGCTACGAGCGCGCGCACGCTATCGCCCCTTCGGATGAGCAGACGTTCTGGTTCGGTGTGCGCGGGCTCGCGCAGGCGCTGGGGGCGGATGCGCGCGCGGCAGAAGTCCTCACACCGCTTTTCGCGCGCGCCCCTCGCTGGCGGGAACTGCTCCTCCGTCTGCCGATGGACGACCTGGAGGGCCTGAAGGGCCGTTTCCGCGAGGGTTAGTCAGCGCCCCGTTGCACGGCGCCCTTCCCACAGATCGACGCCCTCACACGCAGCGAAGACCGCTCCTGAAAGCACGACCAGCGCGAGGCCGGCTGGCGGCAGCGTAATGCCCGCACGCGCCAGGCCAACGGCGGCAGCCACCGCCGCGAATGCAGAAACGTACCACCCGCTGATGCGGTAGCCCGCGTGCCAGCGTGCGAACGGCGCGAGCACCGCCTGCCACACGCCCGCGACAGCCACACCGAGGATGAGCACCCGTACTATCCAGAGCGCTGCCTCTTCGCCGGGAGCCAGGTCGAGCGCGCGCAGGCGGCCGACGAAACCGACGAGGGTGAAACCGCTGAAGCGCGTGGCCGCAAGCGCGCCTGGCCCGTGTGCCCACGGCAGGAAGAAGCCGGCGAGCGCTAGCGGCCCAACGGACAGCCGTCCCGCCAGCACGGCTGCCGCCCGGCCTCCCGGCACGTGCCGCCTACTCCTCGATGCCGACGGCGCCCGAGAAGCGGATGACATCGCGTTCGTCGACGATGTTGATGATGAGCCCGCGGAGCGCGCGCGTCGCCTCGTCGAGCTCAGGCGGCAGGCCGGCTTCTCGCAGGCCCAGGATGGCCGCGAGGTCGAAGTAGGCGAAGCTGCCCAGGCGCGTGTCAAGTTGCGCGAGCGAGGCCTTGTAGCCGTCGCTGCCCGCCAGCGTGGGGGCATCGCCGGCAAGCACATGCCGCACCCGACTCACATCGCCGAGCGCGAGATAGCCATCGCGCAGGCCGTAGGCCAGCGGCTCTCGATCGCCGGACTCCAGGATCACCATCTCCACGCCGTTGACCTGTTCGCTGAGGGCGCGAGGGCGCTCCTTGCTCAGCACTCGTTTGAGCAGGTCGCGCGCCCCAGCCTCGTGCTTCACCTCGGCGAAAACGACGAACTCGGCATCCTCCGTGTTGCCGCGCGGGAAAGCGAAGGCCACGGCCGTTTCGCCGGCAAAGAGGTCGATCAACTGCTCGATGCTATCGATGCCGGCTTCGTCGCCCAGCGCGCGCAGGGCGTCATCCAGGCTGGTGTAGGCGCCTTCCCGGGCGATGGCGTCGTCGATCTCGTCCTCGGCGCTGCGCACAACCTCATCCCAGGCCTTCGATATACCCGCGGTGGAGGCGAAGATGGCGCTATCTGCCGCCGCCAGCCGGGCGAAGCGAGACTCCCGTGGTTGCACCAGTGGGGCGACCACGCCCGGCCGGCCGAGCGCCGCATGGTGGAATTCGAAGCCAGCATCCCTGGCGGCGACAACGAGCGCCGAAGGCTTGAAGGCAAGGTCACCGGCGCCAGCCTCCTCAAGAGCCTGACGCAGTTCCGGCGCTTCACCGAAGATGCTTTCCGCCAGGTCGCCGGGGCTCACGTACATGAATGCGAGGAAGTTCTTCGATAGCTCGTCCCTTAGCGAACGGAACTCCGCGACTTTGGCGAGCGAGGGCGAACGGCCCGCCTGCACATCGACCACCTCTCGGAAGACGTCTTCGCTGCTCGCAACCACGAGGTGGTCGCCCATGCGCGCGAGCACGGCGCCGCTCTGCGCATCCTGGAAGTAGGCCACGCCTGCGTACTCACCTTCGGTCACATCTGCAGCGGACTGGTCGAGCGCGACCTGCAGGGCCCGTTTCGAATCCTTGCAACGGATAACGGCGGCGCCTTCGAACTCGCCTTCGAGCAGGTTCGCAGACCGGAAAAAGACGGCCGCGTTGCCACCGAGGAACGGGACGACGTCGTCCTCCCAGTTCAGTTCGCCGTTCTCGGTAACGGCGTCCATGAGTTCCTGTTCGGGGTCGTCGCGGCCGAGGCGTTCGAGCAACTTGAAGGTATTGACCCATTGGCTCGACGACAGGTCAGTGTTGATGGCGACGTAGAAGCCCACGTCATCAGGGACGAAGGCCGCGGTAGTGAGGTCTACATCGGATGCCTTGCCGGACGTAAAGAGGACGACGCCCGCGACGACAGCGCCGATGACGGCCAGGGCAATCGTGATGAACACGCCGTACTGGCGCTGCGGTAGGGTGGACATGGCTACCTCTGGGCGGCTGGCTGACTCGCCCAGAGTAACGATCGACGCCGTTACGGGTGAGCGGCAGGGCCCGGTTTACGCGGCGTACAGCGGCGAGGAGGCCTTCATGAAGCGCAGGAGCATGCGCATGGCGGCCACGGGGCGCCCGCCGGCATCGCTGGCAGTGGTTTCGAACCAGAAGAACTCGGTCTTCGGGCTCTGGCCGGCGGCGAGCACGCGGCCGCCCACTCGGTAAGGCACGTCCACGAGCGCCGGGCCATCCAGGTTGCTGATTTCGATGGCGCCGAAGAGACCAACAGCGTCGCCCAGCTTCTTACGCAGCGAAGCGACGGGTTGCGCGTAGAGCAGCGTGACCATCCCGGCGGGCGTGATGATGGGCCCGCCCCAGGGCGAGTCGCCTTCGTGCCAGGAAAGTTTCTCGGTGATGACGGCCATCCGCTCGGCGTGTTGCGCAGACGAATAGATGACGCCCAGCTCGGGGATTTCGTCCCCCGCGGCCACGCCCGCGAGGATGCGCAGCCCGGAACAGTCAATGTCCTCCAGCGGGATGCGCTGCAGAGCGGTGGGCTCGCCCGCATCGCCCACAGCGAGCGACCCCTCGGCCACGCGCATGCCGTCGTCGCGGTCGATCCACGCTTCCACCTGGCTGTCGCTGGCGCCGGCTGGCGGCTGCTTGATGAGCGCGCGCACGGGCTCGCGGTCCAGGGTCGCGTTGCGAAAGTACAGCGAGAGCGACCCGCCTTCGAACCAGCCCTGCCCGAAGGCGCGCAGGGCGAGCGGCGGGAACAGGTC
>JBPCLM010000060.1:0-11043 GCA_051003295.1 Tepidiformaceae bacterium
GCGTTTGGTGCGTGGGTGGGCGCCCGCGGTGCGGATGCCCCCCGCCGCTCCCTTTTGTTCTCCTCCCCCCCCCCCCCCCCCCCCCCTCGCCGGTTGGGCACGTCCAGCTTGGCGAGCATGCTGGAGACGTGGTACCTCACTGTGTTGACGGAGACGCCTAGCCGCAGCGCGATCTGCGCGTTTCCGAGGCCTTCGCGTACAAGCGCGAGCACGCGTTGCTCGGCCGACGTAAGGGTCTCGGGATGCCGCGGGCGTCCGCCTGCCATATGTGCACAGTAGCCGGTCGCGTGGGGAGTTTCCCCATCCGTCCCCGCCCCCATCCGCCCGCCCTACCCCGGCGGCGTTGTGCGCGTGGCCCCTTCGGCCACCAGCCGTGCCACCGTTTCCCGCGGCAGACCCAGTCCCGCGAGCAGCGCCTCCGCTTCGGAACCGAAGGCGGCGGTCGCGGGCGCGGGCTGGAAGCCGTCGTGGTCCATCCCTACGGGCGTGGAAAGCACGCGCACCGACCCCAGCGCCGGGTGGTCCAGGTCGTGGAGCAAGCCGTTCGCCAGCAGTTGCGGGTCCTCCAGCATCTCCAGCGGGAACTTCACGCCCGAGGCGGGTACGCCGTGGGCATCAAACGCGGCCTTCCATTCCGCCGTCGTGCGGCTCGCCATCAGTTCCTCCATGCGCGCCTGCAATGCGGCGTAGTGATGGGCCTCCTCCGCCCGCCCTCGAATGGCTCCCCCGTGCGCTTCGTCTTCGATGCCGACCGCCCGCATCAGCTTGCGCTGCAAACCCGCGCTCACGCAGGCGACCGCGACCGCAGCGTCCTTCGTCGCGTAGGTGCGGTAGTACACACTGCTCATGGAGCTCACGCGGATCTGCGGCATGAGCGCGGCCTGTTCGGTGTAGGGCGCGCCCGCTTGCCGCATCCCCGCCAGCCTGCCCAGCACCGCTGCCTGCACGGGCCCATCGACTTCGTCCACGCGCACGATGAGGTTGTTCTGCAACACCAACGCCGCCATCAGCAGCGAGAGTTCGACCTCACCGCCGCGTCCCGTCGCTTCCCGCCGCAAGAGTGCGGACGCCACGCCGAACGCGAGCATCGTCGCGCATAGGTAGTCGGCGATAGGCGGGTCACCGGCCAGCGGCAGGCCGTCGCGCGTGCGCCCGTTCGCCGCCATCAGCCCGCTGCGCGCCTGGATAACAAGGTCCATGCCGGCGAGACCCGCGTCCGGGCCGTGATGCCCAAAAGCCGACACGTTGCCCACCACCAGCCGCGGGTGGCGCGCCGAAACCGTCGCGTAGTCCAGTCCGAGGTCCGCCGCGAGCCCGGGACGCAGGTTGGTGAGGAGCACGTCCGCGCTCGCGAGGAGCGCTTCGATGACCTCGGCCGCCAACGGGTGCTTCAGGTCCAGCGGCAGCACGTGCTTGCCGCGGTTGCGAGAAATGAAGTGGCGCGATTCGCCCGGCGCCAGCGGCGCCAGCTGGCGCACGGGGTCGCCCTCGAGCGATTCCACCTTGATGACACGCGCGCCCCCTTCGGCCAACAGCTGCGCGCAGTAAGGCACGGCGATGAACTGGCCGAATTCGACCACCGTGATGCCGCTGAAGGGCTGCTCGGGCATGGCCGCATCATAGGCGGCTCTTTCCGCGGGCGCTGACCCTACCCCATGGTCTGGACGTGGTCCGGCCGGATCTTGTAGATGACGCGCTGCTCGTCCGCCCGCCGGTTCGGGTAGCTATCGACGCCCATGTACTTCTTCGCCGGCTTGTCGATGTGGGCGTCGGCCCCGTCGCGCGTGCGCTCCACCACCGTGCCGCGCACCTGGATGTAGCGGTAGGGATTCTGCGAATCCGTCACGGAAAGCGCCACCTTGCCGTTGCGGTCCAGGCTGCGTGTTTTCTGACGGCCCTCGGCGGTGTTGAAGAGCACGTTCGTGCCATCGAAATCGACCCACACGGGCGTGACCTGCGGATTGCCGTTCGGCATCACGGTGGCCACATGGGCGAAGTTCTTGCCGAGCAGGATGTCCTTGTGCGATTCGGGAACGGATTCCATGGCGACCCTCCGGTACTGGTTGGATCGACCGTACAGAACAGGCAGCCCGCACGGCAACCGTGTCGGCGCGAACTCAGCGTGGTGGCAACAGCGCCGCCGCGTCGAGCACGTCTCCGAGGATCTTCGCCCGCAGCGCCCCATCGACGAACTCTGGCCGGTGCTGGTCCACGATGCGATAGGGGACAAGCCGCACGGTTACCAGCTTCTTGCCCGCGAATGTGGCTTCGAGAAGGAACCCCTGCGTGTGCTCGGGCGTGTGCAGCTGGTCGAAAATGAAGTTCCCGAGGGCGTAGGCGATGAAGCTCGAGCCGCGCGCCTCGACAGCCTGCACCCAGTGCGCCTGGTTTCCGACCACGAGGTCCGCGCCCGCATCCGCCGCCGCGCGCAGCGCCTTGATGCTGCGTTCGCTGGGCGTGTGCGTGTCCTCCGTGCCCGTCTGCACCTGCACGATGACGATATCGACTTCGGCTTTGAGACGGCGGATGCGTTCCGTGAAGCGCGTCAGCGAAAGTTCGCTGGCCGGGCGAAAGAAGGCCGGCTCGCCGGAGGCGTTCTCGTCCGCGTAGCTGTCATCGAGTGGTGCCGTGCCGGCCGCCGTGGCTGTCGCTTCGAGTGCGTAGGCGGCCACGTCGTCGAAGCCGAGCACGCCGATGCGCAGTCCATTCACTTCGAACACCGCCGAGGCCAGCGCTTCTTCGAGCATGCGCCCGCCCCCCACCGTCCGGATACCCGCCGTCCCCAGCAGCTCGATGGTGCGCAGGAGCGCGCGCGAGCCACAGTCGCCGTCCCCGCAATCGAACACGTGGTTAGTCGCCACCGTAACCCCATCGATGCCGGCAAGGGTGAGCGCCTCGATGACCCGTGGCGGCGAGCTAAGGTTCGTTGTGGCGATGCAGCGATACGGCTCGCTGATGTCCTGAATGCTGCCATCGAGCGAACCGAGGGCGAGGTCGGCGGCAGCGAGGTACTCGCCCACCCGCCCGCGCAGGGCCGACCCCCAGTCGCCGCTGGCTTCTATCTTCGCGAGCGTGCAGCGGGACTGCAGGATGTCGCCCGTGGCGACCACGCGTGTGACCGGTGGCAGCGCGGGCCGCAGCCGGGCGGCGATCGCCGGCAGCGCATCGCGCCCGCGGCTGGAGCCCGCCGTCAACGTCAGCCGCTCGATGAACGGCCAGGCGGCAGGGTCGCCCCGTCCCCGCACCAGGTCGTTCCCATCGATAGCGACTGCCACCACCGATGGGCGCACCAATTCCAGGGGTACGAACGCGAACGCGCGCGAGCCGGACGCGCTCATCCCGGAGAGCAGCGCCGCGTAACCGGATTCGAATGTCTTGTCCGGGGTGCCCCCGGCGAACGCGAGCACCGTCGCGAAATCTTCGCCGCCGGCCGCCCAGAATTGCACCGCGCCGCTCGTGCCGCCCACGTCACCGGCGTTGCGGATGGCGGCGGAGAGCAGCCCCCGCAGCTGGTCGAATGTGAGCGCGTCGATGCCGAGGCTGAACGCGGCCACCAGGGCGAAATAGCGGGCAGGCGCCCCCGCGCCGCCAGCGGCGACCGAGAATGTGATATCCGGCTGCTGTCCCGCGACGATGGGTTCAAACGCTTCGCCAAACAGCCCCGCAGGCAGCACCCCCGCGAAACGTAACGCCCGGCCCGCGGGCAGCGCCCCTTCACCGCCAGCCACGCTCGAACGCACACCGTCATCGGTGACGCCCTGATAGACGACGAAGCCAAGCACGGCGAGGCTCCCTGCGAGCGCGCCGATGGAGAGGACGAACGCCGCGAGCCAGGGGTTTCCGCCACCCGTCGCAGCCACGGTCGCATGTTCTGCCCGGTGCCGGGCAGGGTCAACGCGGCGCCGGGTGAGCGCGTATCTGGTAACCGTAGTCCCGGCTCCGAGCCCCGCTTCCAACTGACAGAGCCCCGCAATTCCGCTACCGTACCCGCAGAGGCGTCTCCCAGCCGGCGCCCGGAGGCAAGGCTCATGGTCCTGCGATTCCGCTATTCGATGTGGGACGGCACCCAGGAAGTCCCGCCCATCGAAGCCGAAGAGATCCTCGACAACCTCACCGACGACCTCATGAATTTCGGGGACCTCCAGCACGCGCTGCGCAACCTCCTCCAGCGCGGCATGCGCAACCCCATGGGCCAGCGCATGCAGGGCCTGCGCGACCTCCTCCAGCAGCTTCGCCAGCAGCGCCGCCAGCAACTCGACCGCTTCAACCTCAACTCCGTCTTCGATGACATCAAGAAAAAGCTCGAAGAGATCGTCGCCATGGAGAAGAACACCCTTGAGCGCAGGCTCGACGAGGTGGACAACCCCGAGGGTCAAGAGAGTGACGGCGAGACCCCTGAAGCCGGAGAGTCGACTCCTGCCGGCCAGCAGAGCCAGCAGTCCGGCGGCGACGGTCAGCAGCGTCCCCGCGCCGCACAGCGCCAGCCGGGTGAGCAGGGACAACAGGGAGCAGGCCAGCAGGGCCAGGGTCAGCAGCCGGGCAGCGAGCCCCCCAGCGAATTCGCCGACATGCTGCGCAACATCGCGCACCGTAAGCAGGATTTCCTCGAGGCCCTTCCCGAGGATGTCGCCGCGCAGATGAAGCAGCTCCAGAACTACGAGTTCATGGACCCGGAAGCCCAGGCGCGCTTCAACGAACTCCTCGAATCGCTCAAGAAGGCCATGATGGAGACCTTCTTCAAGGATATGTACGACCAGATCTCCAACATGTCTCCCGAAGAACTGGCGCGCATGAAAGAGATGATCCGCGACCTCAACCAGATGCTCCAGGACAAGATGGCGGGCAAGGAACCCAACTTCGACCAGTTTATGCAGCAGTACGGCGACTTCTTCGGCGATAACCCGCCGAAATCGCTGGATGAACTGATCGCGCAGATGCAACACCAGATGGGCCAGATGCAGAGCCTGCTCGACAGCCTTCCCGGTGATATGCGCCAGCAGCTGCAAGACCTGCTATCGGATAAGGTGGGAGACCCCGGCCTGCAGCAGGGACTGAACGAACTCACGCAGAACCTCGAGTACCTGTACCCGATGCGTGACCTCCGCAACCAGTACCCGTTCCGCGGCGAGGAGTCACTCGACCTCGACGCCGCCATGCAGCTCATGAACCAGATGCAGTCCATCGATGAAGTGGAGCGCCAGCTCGAGCGTACTCAGTACGGCGGCGATATCGACGACATCGATGCCGACAAGCTGGAGGATCTGCTCGGCCCCGAGGCCAAGGAGACGCTCGACCAGCTCAAGCAGTTCCTCGAAGTGCTCGAAGACGCTGGCTACATCCGCAAGAAGGGCAACGGCTGGGAGCTGACGCCCCGCGGCACGCGCAAGATCGGCCAGCGCGCGCTCGGCGAAATCTATTCACAACTGAAGAAGGATACCTTCGGCAAGCACGAGATCCGCGAGTCCGGCACGGGTGGGGACCGCACCGATTCGACCAAGAAGTACGAGTTCGGCGACCCGTTCTACCTCGACATCAAGAAGACGATGATGAACTCGATGCTGCGCGAAGGGCCGGGCACGCCCATTCACCTCCGTCCGGACGACTTCGAGGTCGACCGCACCGAACTGCTCACCCAGACGGCCACGGTCATCATGCTCGACTTGAGCTGGTCGATGGCCCTGCGCGGCAGCTTCCAGGCGGCGAAGAAGGTGGCGCTCGCGCTCAATAACCTCATTTCTTCCCAGTTCCAGCGCGATAGCCTCTACATCATCGGCTTCAGCGCTTACGCCCGCGAACTCAAGGCCGACCAGCTCCCCTACGTGCGCTGGGACGAATCCGTGCTGGGCACGAACATGCACCACGCACTCATGATCGCGCAGACGCTGCTCGCGCGGCACTCCGTGGGCACGCGCCAGATCATCATGATCTCCGATGGCGAGCCCACCGCGCACCTGGAGCGCGGCCGCAGCTATTTCGCCTACCCCCCGAGCCCCGTCACCATCCGCGAAACGCTCAAGGAAGTGAAGCGCTGCACCAAGAAGGACATCACGATCAATACCTTCATGCTGGACCGCAACTACTACCTGAAGGAGTTCGTGAACCAGGTGGCGCGCATCAACAAGGGCCGCGTGTTCTACACCACGCCGGACAAGCTCGGCGAGTACATCCTGGTGGACTACGTCGCCAGCAAGAAGAAGAAGCTGAGCGGCGTAGGCTAGCGGCCGTCAACTGTCTCCTCAGAGGTGGAGCCGTCCCACGCGAGGAACGGGTCGAGCAGGTCGTCCGCGAACATCCAGATGCCCCGTGAGTACATGAATGAGAGCGGCACCCGCACCAGCGTCTGCGTGATCGTAACGCCCAAGATGACCGCCGCTGAGTAGCCCGCGAAGAGCAAGATGAACATGACAGGGATGACCGTGACCATGCTGAAGAACCAGCTCCCGTACATGGCCCCATGGAAGTACCCGGTTTAGCGTTCGAACACCCACCCACACATGCGGCAGGCCTTGCGCATCACCATTGGCCGCCGCCAGAGCCCCCCGCGGTGACAGCGCAAGCAGCGCATCAGCGCCACATCGAGGAGCTTCCGCACTGAATCCCCCTTTTCCCGCGAGGCGCTCCTAGGGGAAGTCGCTCCCCGGCACTGAATCGGGGTCCGAAACCAGCTCGCTCCACCGGCGTGCGAGTGTATCGAGCGGCGCCGCCGGTGGCCGCCACGGGATGCCGCGAACGATTACCCCCCGGTTCGCGGCGTGCTCCACGAGTCCCTCCGACTCGAGCCGCCGGAACGCCTCCCGCACAGGCGTCTGCGACACGCCCCAGCGCGCCGCCACGTCTTCCTGGCGCAGGTGCTCGCCCTCGGCGATGCCGCCCGCGAGGATGGCCGTCTGCAGCGACTCGTATACCACGTCCGCCTTCGTGCGCCCGGCCGTCTTCTCCATGACCATGCGTCAAGGATAGCCGGAATCCGGGGGTGTGGAACAAAAGAGGCTAGCGCGGCGTCTTTGGTACGATGGCGTCGCCCCCAGGGGATGGCACGGTAGGACATGAGCAGGCGAACTCAGACCAAGAGAGTAGTTTCCATGGCAGCGATGGCCATCGGCCTGGCGGCTGGCATTGTGGCCGGAGCGGTTGCCTTCGGTGCTCAGAGCGATGACGACACCAAACCGCATACCGCGCTGGATGGTCCTCCACCGCCGGCCTTCAATCGCTGGATCAGCCCGGCTACCGGCCGCTTCACAGTGCCGCGCTGGGACGATCGTCACATTTCGGAAGAACAGAAGCTGGCTAAGCCAGCGCCGCCCGATCCCCGCTGGGCACCGTTCGCCCAATGCATGGTGGTCCAGGGGTTCGCTGTGCCGCAGGGGCCCGATGGCTCGTTTGGGCAGGTCCAACTTGATGGCTTGCTATCGAGCATCAACGCCGCCCGCCCCGACGATGCCGCCAACAAGGCGGTGGGCGCGGGGCCGCTGCCGGGTGTCGCAGGGGCATTCTTGACCTGCGCCGATACTTGGCTCGCGATTCCCGTAAAGGACTTCGACAAGCATGGCCTGGTGGTGGCTCCCTTCGATTAGCTGCTCCGGCCCACCAGCAATCGCCTCGGTAGCCGCGGCGCACGTCCGGCTGCATTGATAGTGTCTTGCTCCGGTCAAAGTCTCGTAAGCCCCCTCGCTGACCCTTTCGCCGCGCTCCCGTACGCTGGAGCCATGACCGCAACCGCTGCTTCCCGTCCCGCCGTCGAAGCCGTCGCCGGCGACTTCAACCGCATCCTCGAACCAGACTCGCCGTGGGTACTCGGCGGCTTCGCACTGCCCGATGGCTCGCAGTGGCAGTACCGCGAACCCGGCTCCGTCGTGCTCGTGCGCAACGGCTGGCTCCAGGTCGCGGCCGTGCCCTACACCCGTGGCAATGACCGCGTCCAGATCCTCGATAACGCCAAGCACATGTACTTCTCCCGCGAGCGCTTCGACGTGCCCCCCGGCGGGCGCATCACCTTCGAAATCCAGGTGGCCGCGCGCACGGTCGGCACGCGCCCCGGCGACCTCTACGATGGCTACGTCTCCTGGAACCTCCTCGACTTCACCACCGGCTGGGCGCTCGACTTCTTCACGGGCGGGGATGCGATCGCCACGGTGTATGGCCGCCTGCCCTTTCCCGGTGTGAAGCTGCCCGAGACGGGCGGAGCGCGCGCCTTCTGCATCTTCAACGAACTGCGGGACCTGCCTACGACCCAGGGCCAGGTCCACGCCTACCGCGTCACTTACGACCAGGGCGCCGATTCCGTGGAGTTCGAAGCCGATGGCCGCATCGTGGATCGCTACGAGAACGTGCCCGACAAGATCACCGGCTTCACCGCCGCCCTCGGCCTCATGTCCGAAATCGACATCGTCGATGGCAAGTCCGTGAGCTGCCACGGCCAGGGCGTCATCGGGCGCTGGAGCCCGATGCGCATCACGACCGAAGGCTAAGCCGATGCGCGTCACCGTCGTGGGCGCGGGCATCAGCGGGCTGACCTCGGCCCTCGTGCTCCAGGAGGCGGGCCACGATGTGCGCGTGATCGCCGCCGAGAAGGGCGTTGCCACCACGTCGGGCGCGGCTGGGGCGATCTGGTACCCTTTCCGCGCGGAGCCGGCCCACCTGGTGAACCGCTGGGCGAAGCGCACCCACGAGTACCTCTCCAAGCTGGCAGCGAACACCCCCGCCGCCGGCGTGGACATGCTCACCGTGTACGAAACGGTGGAAGGCAGCGACATGCCGTCGTGGGCGGAATGTGTCACCGGCCTCGAGCTCGTGACGACGGGCCTGCCCTTCCGCGCAGCAGCGGCGTGGCGCTTCCGGGCGCCGCGCGTCGAGGCCGCCATCCACCTGCCCTGGCTGGAGTCGCGGCTGCACGAGGCGGTGCAGCTCGAGCGTGTGGAATCGCTCGATGCCCTGCCGGGCGATGCCGTCGTCAACTGCAGCGGCCTTGGCGCCCGCACGCTCGCCCACGACTCCGAGCTCGTCGCCATCCTCGGCCAGACCGTCATCGTCGATGGCGGCACGATGCCCATGGACGCCGCCATCACCGACGAACGCAACCCGCAGGCGCTCTTCTACACCATCCCCCGCCGGAACGAAGTCGTGCTGGGCGGCTGCGCGACCGATTGCCCGGACGACGCTGTGATCGAGCCTTCGCCCAGCCTGCGCGAGGAAATTCTCGCGCGCTGCCGTGCCGCCGGCTTCGAACCCGGTTCCGTCCTGCGCGAACGCTGCGGGCTCCGCCCCGGTCGCAGCACGGTCCGCCTCGAACGCGAGGGCCGCATCGTGCACAACTACGGCCACGGCGGCGCCGGTTACACCCTCGCCCGCGGTTGCGCCGAGGACGTGGCCGCGCTGCTCGCGGGCTGAGGCTGTGCCTCTCGAGCCGCGCGTCGGGCTCTGCTCTGTCTGCGTGCGCGCGAGCCGCGTCGGCAACGCGCGCGGTTCGACGTTCTGGTTATGCCGCCTCGCGGCCACGGACGCCCGCTTCCCTAAGTACCCGCCGCTACCGGTGGTGCGCTGCGACGGCTTCGAACGCGCGCCGGGGGACGAGTCAGCGGGGGAATAAGCGCGCCGCCACCTCCGCCACGCGCTGCCCGAGCGCACGCCCCTGCGCACGGTCCTCCTCCGTCACCGTGCCGTGCGCTGTAACCCCGTAGTACGACCCGGACTGCCGCATCGCCTCCGACCACGGCAGGCCGACCACCACCATCCCGTGGGCGAATAACAGGTGCAGCAGTTGCAGCAACGTCGCCTCGATACCGCCCGAGCGCGAATAGCCAGCCGTAAAGGCCGCGCCCACCTTGCCCGCGAGGTCACCCGTCTCCCACAGGTCGCCCGAGTAGTCGAACCACTCCTTGAACTTGCCCGTCATGCCGCTCCAGTTCGGCGACCCGAGGATGATCCCGTCCGCGCGCAGCAAGTCGGGGATGGTGGCGTCTTCGATGCGCCGTCGCACGCACTCAGCGCCGCCGTCGCCCACGCCCTCGGCGATGGCTTCCGCGAGTTGTTCGGTCAGTCCTCCCCGGCTGTCGTAGAGGAGAAGGATGCGAGCCACGATTCGGCCTCCTGCTCCAATACGCGCAACACGTCGTGGAACGTCTCGAAAGGGTAGATGCGCGCGTGCTCATCCTTCAACTGCTCCCAAAGCGTGTCCCGCGCGAACACGGCGGGCGCCAGCCGCGCCGCCTCGACATCCGACCGCCCATCGCCCACGTAGACGACGAAGTCCCCGCCCAGCTTGAACGCGGCCGCGTACGAAACTTTGAACCCTTCGCCCAGTTCCACCCCCCGCGGACTCAGGTACGTGATGCGCCAGCGATAGGTGAAGCGCGCGCGCCCGCAGTGCCGGGCCACGCGGTCCAGCCCCAGGTCATCGAGCACCGGGTCGACGTACAGGTCGAAGCCATTGCTGACCACGATGGGCAGCCAGCCGTTCCAGTGGGCCCAGTCCGTCAGCTCGAGCAGCCCTGCTCGCGGCCGAGCCACCGTGCGCACGAACGCGGCGATCTCCTCGCGGCCGGCGAGGACGCCCTCCATCGCGGCGGCGTTGTACTCCTCCAGCGACATTTCCCGGCGCCCGTAGGCCGCCTCCGCACCGCGCCAGCCCTCGCCTCCGAAGCGCTCGAAGATCTGGCGGGCGGTGTTGTCCAGCACGATCGTGTCGTCGAAGTCCAGGCAGATGATGGCGGCCACCGTGCGAGCATAGCCGCGCGCCAGCCGCCGTCCAGCGACAATGACGCGGGTACACTCGCCCCGTGGATATCGAACGCGTCCGCTTCCTCGTCTCCGCCGCTGGCAGGGAGGCGCTGTCCGCTCTCGACCCCGCGCTCGCGCTGCTTCCAGCGACGCGCCTGGCGGCGACGCTCCGCCGCAGCCACGGCCCCGCCGAGGCTTCCGCGCTGGCGGAACAACTCGTCCTCACCGCAAGAGCGCGCGGGCGTTTCGGTCACGACCCCGGCTGCCTCCTCTCTGGTCACGGGCTGGAGATGATGACGCACCCGGCTGTGGCGGCGAGGCGCGCCG